>NZ_CP022315.1:2192192-2505362 GCF_002216775.1 Virgibacillus phasianinus | reverse complement strand
ATGAATTGTTGACTTCTTCGTTACAAACTGCTTACGTAACCCTTCAATAGAAATCATGAAAAAATCCCCCTAGTGCCCGTTAATATGGGTGGGATGTACTGTTGTTCAGTATTCCACCATGCACCATTTTTATTTCTTAGGAAATAAAAAACGCCTTTCTGTAAGAGAACAGAAAGACGTAATAAATTTAGTCTTCACGCTCTCTCATCTGTCAAAGCAATGCTTTGCAGGAGTTAGCACCTTTCAAACAATAAGTTTGAAGGTTGCCGCGGTTTCACAGGGCCAGCCCCTCCACCGCTCTAGATAAGAGTGTAAAAGTATTTAGTTGGTGTAAATTATAAGTCAAATCGTATCACCTGTTCAGTAACCTGTCAACAAAAAGTTACGTGGCAAATAATCCTGGTTCATATTTCATCAAATAACTGTAAATATTTGGTATGGACTGGAATGCGTAGATTTTTTCTTTCACTTGATTGCCATCCTTAATCAAAAGACATGGCACACTTTCGATTTGTGCTTTCTGCATAAATTCAGGATGCAGGGACGCATTCATTTCCAGAAAAATATTCTCTCTATGAACAGATTCAATTTTGGTTAACATCGATTTAGCAAGTTGACAAGTACCACAAAAAGGCGTGTAAATATACAAAAAATAATGATCTTGATTTAACTGTTGTTCAGAAACCTGTTGCAATAATATCACCTTAATTACTTTTTTAATTCAAATTAAAAATATCGGATTTACATTAATAGACTTACCCACAAGCGCAGTGGCCAATGCCGACTCAGGGGTAGTAGCAACTTCACGAAACTCACTGCTGACATAAATATGCTCAGCATGCGGAAGCTCACGTGCCAATTGTTTTCTAAGTTTCATTCCAGCATTATCTTCATCTGCCAGAATATATACTTCTTTGTTATCCAGATCATAGGTATCCAAAAGCTCATCAAAACGTGCTACGCCAAGCGTGCCATTCGTGCAGATTATTGTGATAGGATCCGTGATTATCTTTTCAATTTGTTTTTTATCCGTTAATCCTTCAACAATGATTACTTTATCAGATTCAGGTGTAATCATGCCATATCACTCCTCATGAAATCAAGCAAAAAAGCTTATTTACACTATCATATGATGTGAATAAGGCTGACTATACACCCTTTTTAATTAGAAAAAACTCGACATTCACCTTGATAGCGAATGTCGAAGTTTTTCTTATACTTAATTCCTTAAAGTTTCTTAAGTAAAAAGGGGCTAGTCAGCCTGAAAATTTAATATTAAGAATGAAATTAGTCTTCCTCAATTACCGCCTCATACTTATCTGCAGATAACAGCTCGTCCATTTCTGACTGATTAGAGGGTTCAACTACAACCATCCAAGCTTTTTCATATGGTGATTCATTAACGAATTCAGGGCTGTCTTCCAGATCTTCATTAATTTCAACAACTTTTCCGCTAATTGGGGCATACAATTCAGATACCGTTTTAACCGATTCAACACTTCCGAAAGGTTCATCCGCTTCGATATCATCTCCAACCTCTGGAAGTTCAACGAATACGATATCACCTAGTTCAGATTGTGCGAAATCTGTAATTCCAATTCGTACCTTGTCATCTTCTTTTTTTACCCATTCGTGTTCTTCTGAATACAATAAGTCTTTTGGTAAGCTCATTTAAATTCCCTCCGATAATTAATTCTGGATTATTTGTTCCATGTATGATTAAAGATATCTTCTTTAAATCCAACGGTAATGTTTTCGCCATCTGTTACTAGTGGACGCTTAATCAGCATCCCATCAGATGCTAGAATTTTTGCCATCTCCTCATTTGAAGCATCCGCAATTTTATCCTTGATATTATTTTCCCGGTAGCTTTTCCCACTCGTGTTAAAAAATTTCTTAGCAGGAAGACCGCTTTTAGTTATCATGTCTAAAATTGTTTGCTCAGAAGGTGGATTATCAACAATATGTATACTAGTATAAGCGATTTTATTGTCGTCTAGCCATTTTTTTGCTTTCTTACAAGTACCACAATTAGGATACCAATAAAATGTTAAAGCCACAAGCACACCTCCCCAATTAATTTCCCATTTATTATAACAAAACTGGACGAGCATGGTCGATGAAAATGTATTTGGATCGTATTTTCCGTGTTCCGGAAAGTATTTGGCCGGATGCGGACTGTATTTCTAATTCCATAGACCAATTCACCCGGCCGCCATTCGTATCTGTCCGAACTTAACATTAGAAAAACTCGGCATTCGCCTTGCTCTTAATAGTGAATGTCGAAGTTTTGCTTATACTTAATTCCTTTAAATTTTTATACTTTCCTTAAGTGCAGAAAGGGGCTGGGACAAAAGTGTTTTAGCCAGAGAGAAATCCGAACTATGATTCGAAATTCTTTGTTAGAATTTGAAGTAGTTCGGATTTTTTCTTGTCTGTTTTTGTAAACTTAAGGCTAAAAAGTATGCGCTGGATTGTTTTCCGCTGCGGACCGTTGCTTTCCGCGGGCACGGCTTCAGCCTCCTCGAGAAAACCACTCTGCGGGGTCTTCAGCTCGCGCTGTTCCCGCAGGAGTCAACGGTCCTCCGCTCCAAACAATCACGTAATAGTGGACTTACTATATAGTACTGTTATCTACTGACATATTAGCGGAGGAAAAACACGGAGACTCCTCGAAAAAGAAAAGCACTTTTTCTTCGTGCGATGCTTATTCGGGGAAGCATTCCTTGTCCTGTGGGAGCAGAAGCCTCGATGAGACCCCGGAGAGCGTAAGCTCGAGGAGGCTCATCAGCTGCCCACGGAAAGCGCAGTGTTTTTCCGCAGCGGTGACAGGGCACCGAACATGATAGTAGTTTATGTCAACTGCTTATTAAGATCCGATTGTTGAAAAGAAACATTCTAAACTTCCTATCCCTTGATCGTTCGTCTTTTGAGTTGGACATTTTAGTTTTGTCCCAGCCCCTTTTTTAATTTATTTATACAATATAACGCTCTTCTTCAATAATTTGTGCAGCGATTTCACGTTTTTTCGCGATCACATTTGTTGGTGTATGGCGGGTGAGTTTACGTAATGATGATAGCATCATGCGCAGGTTATCACCTTTCTCAATTGCAATCAATGTTTCTTTTGCATTTGCTTCAATGCGATTGAATGCTTCTTGTACATAAACCTGTGTATAAAGAAGCTTTTGCTTATTTTTCTCTTCACCGGTTTTGTTAATTGCTTTATCCGTACGTAAAATTGCTGCTTCCATATTGTATACTTCCGCAGTCATATCAGCTAAATTAACAAGAATCTCTTGTTCATTCTCAAGCTTTTTCATGTACGTCTGAGCAGCTAAACCTGCGCCAAGCAATACCATTTTCTTCGCGTTTCTTAATAGATATTTTTCTTGTTCTAATGTCTCTTCGCCAACTTCCTCTGGCATCATCATCATTAATTCTTCCTGTAAGCTTTGCGCTTTTTGAAGAAGTGGTAATTCGCCTTTCATTGCTTTTTTCAGCAAGGTTCCAGGTACAATTAGACGATTAATTTCATTTGTTCCTTCAAAGATACGATTGATTCGTGAGTCACGGTACATGCGGGCAACTTCATATTCCTCCATAAAGCCGTATCCGCCATGAAGCTGTACAGCCTCATCAGCAACATAATCAAGACATTCTGTTGCAGTGAATTTATTCATGGAACATTCAATTTGATATTCCGCTATTGCACGTGCCACCTCACGGCCATCCTTTAATTGTTCATCGGTCAATGAACCCATTCGTTGTTCAAATAAGCCGACTGTACGGTAAACTGCACTTTCATTTGCGTATGTTCTGGCTGCCATTGTTGCTAATTTTTCCTGGGTTAAGCTGAAGCTTGAGATTGGTGTTCCAAATTGTTTGCGTTCATTAACATATTTTGTTGCCACTTCAATTCCTCGTTTAGAGCCTCCAACGCCGCCAATAGCCAGTTTATAGCGACCAACGTTTAGAATGTTAAATGCAATAACGTGACCCCGGCCTTTTTCACCTAAAAGGTTTTCAACGGGCACCTCAGCATCTTCCAATATTAATGTACGGGTAGATGAACTTTTGATTCCCATTTTATCCTCTTCATGACCAGTGGAAACTCCAGGGAATTCACGCTCTACAATAAACGCTGAAAAATGTTCTCCATCAATTTTTGCGTATACCACGAAAACATCTGCAAATGCGGAGTTAGTAATCCATTGTTTTTCGCCATTTAAAATGTAATGTGTTCCAGCTTCATTTAACTTAGCAGTGGTTTTTGCCCCTAATGCATCAGATCCTGATGAGGGCTCTGTTAAGGCATATGCCGCTAATAGTTCACCAGTTGCAAGCTTTGGCAGATATTTTTCCTTTTGATCATTGTTGCCGAAAAATACGATCGGGAGTGATCCGATTCCAACATGTGCACCATGCGTGACAGAGAAACCGCCCGCACGGGAAAACTTTTCAGTAATTAACGAGGAACTGATTTTATCTAACGCCAGCCCGCCATATTCCTCAGGTACATCTGCACCAAGCAATCCTAGTTCACCTGCTTTTTTTAGTAGATCCACAGAGTGTTCAAATTCGTGATTTTCCAGGTTTGGTACCTTTGGCAAAACCTCTCCGCTCACAAAATCTTCTGTTGTCTTCGCGATCATTTTATGCTCATCGGTAAAATCTTCTGGTGTAATTACATCATCTGCCGTTATATCCTCTATTAAAAATGCTCCGCCTTTAAAAAGCTTATCTTTTGTTTCACTCATATTAAACGTCCCTTTCATAATGGAATAAAACTTGAAACGCATTACTTAACTTACAATAATTCAAATACTCCTGCGGCACCCATTCCGCCGCCAATACACATGGTAACGACTCCATATTGTACGTTGCGCCGTTTCATTTCATGAATAAGACTTAATGTTAATTTTGTTCCCGTACAGCCTAATGGATGTCCTAGCGCAATTGCTCCGCCGTTCACGTTTACTTTATTGATATCTAAGTCAAGCCCTTGAATCACTCGCACTGCCTGCGAAGCAAATGCCTCATTTAGTTCAAATAGCCCGATATCGGAAAGTTGTAAACCTGCAATTTTCAATGCTTTAGGCACTGCCTCGATTGGACCAACCCCCATAATTTCCGGCTCCACTCCGGCAACTGCAAACGAGCGAAACTTAACAAGCGGTGATAATCCTTCTGCCTCTGCTTTTTCACGTTCCATGACAAGAACTGAAGCTGCACCATCACTCATCTGTGATGAATTTCCTGCTGTAACAGTTCCTTTCACATTAAATGCAGGACGGAGTTTCGCCAATATCTCTGTTGTTGTGCCTGGTCGAACACCCTCATCCATCTCAAAAGTGGAAGACTTTTCTTCAATCTTATTATTTTTTCCGACCACTCGTTCTGTCACTTCAACAGGTACAATTTCATCGTTAAATCTGCCTTCTTGGATAGCTTTTGCAGCATTCTCATGACTGCGCACTGCAAAGGCATCCTGATCCGCTCGGCTTATCTGAAAACGGTTTGCAACTTCTTCAGCTGTATGCCCCATTGACATATAATAGCCCGGCGCATCCTGGACAAGTTTTGTATTGGGCTTTATCACGTGACCGCCCATTGGTACAAGACTCATAGATTCTGCACCACCAGCGATTACGGAGTCACTGGCACCAACCATAATTTTTTCTGCTGCATATGCAATACTTTGCAATCCTGACGAGCAGAATCTATTTATGGTAATTCCAGGAACAGTATTCTTCAATCCCGCCAGACCTACAATATTGCGCCCCATGTTAGCACCTTGTTCCGCTTCCGGCATCGCGCATCCAATAATAACGTCATCAATATTCCCATCATAATTGTCCGCACGTTTTAATGTTTCTTTTATTGTTAATGCTGCTAAATCATCTGGTCTTGTATTTGCGAGTGATCCTTTTTTCGCTCTGCCTACAGGGGTTCTAGCACCTGCAACAATTACTGCTTCCTTCACATTACTTCCCCCTCTTCTATTAGTTACGTAATGGTTTTCCTTTTATCAACATGTGCTGCATACGCTCTTGTGTTTTGCGTTCACCGATTAGACTTAAGAATGCTTCGCGCTCCAGGTCCAGTAAAACCTGTTCATCAACGAGTGTGCCTTCTTTAATCCGGCCGCCTGACAATACATATGCCAGCTTTTCTGCAATCTTCACGTCATGTTCTGATGCATAGCCACTTAATTGCAGTGACTTTGCGCCCATTAACATGGCCGCGTATCCGGAGTCTCCAACAACAGGAACCTTTTCACGCTTAGGTGCTTGATACCCTGCACTAGCAAGTGCCAGCACTTTTTGTTTGGCATCATGCAGCAGATGATCCGGATTAACACTTATTCCGTCATTACTATTTAAAAAACCATTTTCACGCGCTTCCGCTGCTGAAGTAGAAACTTTCGCAGTTGCCACTTTTTCGAACACATCGTTCGCTACTTTTGATAAATCAAAGTTCACACCTTTTGGCAAATTCCGAAGCTGTTTTAGGTAAAGCTCTTTTGTACCTCCACCGCCAGGAATCAGACCAACACCAAATTCGACAAGTCCCATATACGTTTCAGCTGAGGCCTGTATTGCATCGGCCGGCAACGAAAACTCTGCCCCGCCGCCAAGCGTCATATTAAATGGTGCAGTGACAACAGGTTTATTAGAATATTTAATATTCATGGCAGCGTTTTGGAATTGTTTAACTACCATGTCAAGCTCAAAGAAATTATCATCCTGGGCTTCCATCAGCATCATTGCTAGGTTGGCACCTACACAGAAGTTCTTGCCTTGGTTACCAATCACAAGCCCCTCGAAATTTTTATCCACCTCATTTAGTGCAAAGTTAATCATTTGAATAATATCAGGACCGATCGCATTGCTTTGCGAATGGAATTCAAGCCCCGCAACACCATCACCCAAATCTATCAAGCTGGCACCGGCATTCTTTTTAATTACACCATTTACATTTTTAAGCTGTTTAAGATTGATTTCTTTTTTGTTAAACGTTTGTTGTTTATACTCACCGTTATCATAAAAGAAGACATTGCCATTCTCTGTTTTATAAAAGGACTCATTGCCATCTTCCAGCATTTTCAGCACCCAATTAGGAACTGTTTCCCCCTCTTCTTGCATGCGTTCAACTGATTTACGAAGCCCAATAGCGTCCCACATTTCAAATGGACCGTGTTCCCAGCCGAATCCCCACTTCATCGCCTGGTCGATGGACACTATATCATCCGCAATTTCACCAAGTAATTCGGCGGAATAAATCAATGCAGGTTTTGAAATATTCCATACCAGTTCTCCTGCTCTATCTCCTTTCGCTGATACAAGCGCTTTCAATTTACGGTGCGAACCTTTTTCCTGTTTTGCAATTTCAGTAGCAGCCGTTTTTAGTTTTTTACGATCAACGTATTCGAGTGTTTCAGGGTCAAGTTCATAAATGACACTGCCATTTTTATCTTTCTTCTTGAGGAAAAATCCCTGGCCGCTTTTAGCACCTAACCAGCCCTTTTCCTGCATCTTCAAAATAAATTCCGGTACATCGAAAACTTCTTTTTCTGCACCTTCCACCTGGTCATACACATTTTTGGCTACATGGATAAATGTATCTAACCCAACAACATCTAATGTTCGAAATGTAGCACTTTTTGGCCGCCCAATCATCGGACCGGTCACAGAATCAACTTCACCGACACTGTATCCACCTTTAAGCATTTCTTGTACCGTAACAAGCAGTCCATAGGTGCCAATTCTGTTGGCAATAAAGTTTGGTGTATCCTTTGCCTCGACAACACCTTTTCCCAGTACATTTTCACCGAATGTTTTCATGAATTCCAGAACTTCCGGGTCTGTATCATTCGTTGGAATCACTTCTAGCAGTTTCAGGTAGCGTGGTGGATTGAAAAAATGGGTACCTAGAAAATGCTTACGAAAGTCGTCCGAGCAATCCTCCGCCATATCCTCCACTGAAATTCCCGATGTATTGGAACTTACGATTGTTCCTTCTTTGCGATATTTATCTACATTTGCAAAAACCTTTTTCTTAACAGCTAAATTTTCCACGACAACTTCAATAATCCAGTCAACTTCACTTAATTTATCCATATCATCATCCATATTGCCAACTTCAATAAGATCGAGGCTTTTTTTTGAAGTAATTGGCGATGGCTTTTGTTTTAAAAGGGCTTTTTTACTTTCGGCCGCCATACGATTTCTTACTGCTGTGTCTTCCATTGTTAACCCTTTTTTCTCTTCTGCCTTTGTTCGTTCACGTGGTACAATATCGAGCATTAATGTTGGTATACCTACATTAGCCAAGTGGGCGGCAATTCCGGACCCCATCACGCCAGAGCCAAGTACCGCAGCACGCTTGATTGTTTGCTTCATGTTATATCCCCCTATCTTTATTTGAATGAATACTCATTCATTTTTAATGCTAAAAATAAAAGATAGTTGCCTATCCATCTACTACTAGTATAAAATATATTCTGACATTTCGCAATAAATATTTCTCAAACTTTATAAAAAAATTGTGCGATCAGCTTCATAAAATTGATCGCACGCATTTCTATCTATCTAGTCAGTTACTTTTTAAAAACACCTTTTAACACAAACATAACGTTTGCCGGGCGTTCTGCTAATCTGCGCATATTATAGCCAAACCAATCGTCACCATATGGGACATATACACGCATCTTGTATCCTTCTTTCATTAACTTTTCCTGTAAATCTTTTCGGATACCAAACAGCATTTGGAATTCAAACTGATCACGAGACAGGTTAAGCTCATCTTCCAGTTGTTTCACATAATCAATGATTGCCTCGTCATGAGTTCCGATAGCTGTATAATTACCATTTTCAAGGTTCAGCTTGATCACTTTTTTATAATTTTCATCCACATCTTTTTTTAATGGATAGGCTACCTTCTGCGGTTCTTTATACGCACCCTTCACAAGCCGTAAGTATGGATTATATTCATTCAGTTCCTTGATATCATCTTCCGTTTCATACAAATATGCCTGGATAACCGTCCCGAGATTCTCGTAATCCTTTTTTAATTCTTTAAAAATATCCAATGTCTTTCTATGACGCTCATAATCTTCCATATCGATTGTCACAGTAACATCCTTTTCTTTTCCAGCATCAAGAATCCTGCGCATATTTTCCATCACAAGTTCTTCAGAAACGTCAAGTCCCATTGAGGTCAGTTTTAATGAAATCTGTGAATCTAGGTTTTTTTCTTTAATAATGTCCATCGCATGAATGCATTCGTCTGCTGATTCCCTTGCTTCCTTTTCGTTATCAATAAACTCACCTAAGTGATCGATAGTCACAGCATATCCGCTATCATTTATTTCTTTGATTTTCGTTGCAGCATGATCAATATCGACACCAGCCACAAAGCGAGATGCACCAAATTTAAAGCCATATTTCTTCGCCAGCTTTGTAAGCGTTTTATTTTTTGATAGAAATAAAAAGAAGTTACGCATAAGTTGTTCCACGACCATTACCCCCAATAATCATTCATTCGTACTGCATCAAATTACCTGCTATATCAGTTTATCATCTTTTTATAAAAAGGAATATATTTTATTGAAAAATATATTCCCTCTACTTCTATGAAAGAAACAAGCTCAATATATAATAAATAACTGCGCCAAGAAATGCAGTAATTGGCAGCGTGATTACCCAGGTAATCACCATTCGTTTGGATACGCCCCAGTTCACACCTTTAATTCGGTGTGAGGCTCCTACTCCGAGGATGCCAGAAGTAATAACATGGGTTGTACTAACCGGTAAATGAATAAGTGTTGCCCCAAAGATAACAGCTGCTCCTGTTAAATCTGCTGCTACTCCATTTACTGGTCGGATCTTCATAATCTTGCCGCCGACTGTTTTAATGATCCTCCAGCCGCCAACAGAAGTTCCAAGCCCCATGGCTGTCGCACAGGAAACTTGTACCCAAAATGGAATATCTGTACTGTCATGCAGTCCGCCAGCAATTAGTGCCATGGTAATAATACCCATTGATTTCTGTGCATCGTTGGTACCGTGTGCAAAGGATTGGCCCGCTGCCGTTACAATTTGCAGCATTCGAAAGCGCCTGTTTGTTTTAGCCAAATTACTGTTTTTAAATACTACTTTGATAATGCTATAGATGATATATCCCACCACAAATGCTAATACCGGGGAGAGCAGCAAGCCTAAAAGAATAGTTGTAAAACCATTATATTTAATAACCTCAAATCCTGCCGCGGCAATTACCGCACCTGTGATAGCGCCAATTATTGCATGGGATGAACTGCTCGGAATCCCAAAGTACCAGGTAATCAGGTTCCAGGCAATCGCTGCAATTAATGCCGCCAAAATGACAGTGGTACCATTATTTAATGCAAATGGATCCACGATGTCACTCGTAATCGTCTGTGCAACTCCGGTAAATGTCAAAGCGCCGATAAAATTCATTGTAGCAGCCATGATTATGGCCCTTCTCGGTGTTAATGCTTTTGTTGATACCGATGTTGCAATTGCATTTGCAGTATCATGGAACCCGTTGATAAAATCGAATAGTAACGCAAATATAACAATTAATATGATGATAAAGAAAAGAAAGTCCATTTTAATCCCTCATTAAGCGTTTTTCATTATAATACTTTGCAGTGTGTTTGCGACATTCTGGCAATAGTCAGCTATTTCTTCCAATGTTTCATATATTTCTTTGTATTGAATCACTTTAATTGGGTCTTTTTCTAATTGGAACAGATTCTTTAGTGATGCGCGATATAAATCATCACAATTGTGTTCATGATCTTTAATCATAATTGCATGCGACTCAACATCTGCCAATTTATTATTGGCGATTAATTCCATTGATATGGAAATCTCATTTGTACACTTTAATATGTAGCCGGTAAACTGATCCATATAATGATCGGAAGACGGAATTTGATAAATATCCATCATAGCTGAAAACTCCTCCATGCCATCCATAATATCATCTAAATTCATGGTAAGCTGAAGAATATCCTCACGCTCTATCGGCGTAATGAAGGCCTGGTTTAAATCTTTTATAATTTCATGAACCTTATCATCCGCTTCTGATTCATATTGTTTTATTGTTGTTGCAAATTCCGTTAGTGTTTCGCTGTCTTTTACTTTATAGTTAACGAAATAATCCGCTGCTTTATGTAAATGTTTAGCAAAATCGACTAAGTATAAGGAAAACTTATCTGACTTTTTTTTGAACATGTCTAACCCTCCATTTTTCGAAATCCTCATCTTATGCATCTAATTTAAGGAACTTACTAATTATACATTTTTCTTGTGAAACTTGCATTAAATTACAAAATTTTTTTGGTTACGATTGTAAAAGTTTCCCCTTGATTTGAGTGAATATGTATTTTAGTGCAATGGGATCAATCATAAAAGCTGGTTCTCCCTTTGAGAACCAGCTCATATCGGCTACGCAACAACGTCGTAGCCTTGTTCCTCTATTGCTGCTCGCATAGCAGCTATTGTTACTTTTGCATCATCATAGGTGACATCGACTTTTCCCGCTGTCAAGTGCACTTCTACGCCTTCTACTCCATTAAGCGCGGTTAGTGCACCTTTAACTGCCTGTTCACAGTGTCCACAAGTCATCCCTCGTACATCTATTGTTGTTTGCATGGTATAATCCCTCTTTCTTATTAAAATGGCAACAGCCTTCGAATTTATTTTACCTTTTAGCTGTATTACTTACACTTTATCCGCTTATTCTTTTGTTAAAACATGTCGATTACTATAGTAGTTCTTGTTCCTTTGTACAGACTAAAAAGAAAATAAAAATATAAATCGTAATCATTACTGTTTACAAATCGTAATCATTTCGATAAGATAGGTTAGGTCATTAAATAAGACTTTTTCACTTAGGTTGTTGCTAATAATATAACATCGCATTTGATATAAACTGCGACGTAACTTTATATGAGTGTAAGTCCGCCGCTGCGGAAAAACACTGCGCTTTCCGCGGGCGAGTATCGAGCCTCCTTGCCCCGGCAAGGGGTAGCCGACGTTGCCCACAAAGGGCGGTTTTAGTCGGGCTTCATTAACTGCCGTCCTCAGGGGTCTCGCCGATCTCTCACTTCCCGCAGGACAAGGAAAGCTCCTCTGAATAGGCATCGCACGAAGAAAAAGTGCTTTTCTTTTTCGAGGAGTCTCCGTATATTCAAGATGCTAGGTAAAGGTGAAAAGCTAAATTTTTAGGAAATCCACTGCTTTTTCAGTGCCCTTCTCACGCTCTATGGAGGCTCACCTATCCTATCGTCTAAGCGTGAGCTCTCCAATCACTGAGGAGTGAAGAAATTTTTAGTGTGATGGCATAATAGGTGGCACTCAACCCTAGCGAAGGAAAAACATGAAGACTCCTGTGGGAAAGTGAGACGATGAGACCCCGCAGATAGCGGTCTTTGCTATCGAGGAGGCTCAGCGCGAACCCACGGAAAGCGCAATGTTTTTCCGCAGCGGTCGCAGGGGGCCAAACATGGTTTTTAGTTATGTCGCAGTTTATGGATTTTCTGTTAAAAACAATTATCTTTTGGAGAACAGACTTAAATTAAAGGAGGAACTATTGTTGAATAGGATTGGCACTTTTCTTTCGATATTATTATTATTATTAATCATTATGGCTGGCTGCAGTTCCCCATCCTCCGATGAGAATGAACAAGCTGGCATGAAAATCTATACATCCATTTATCCAATTCAATATATAACTGAACGAATCGGAGGAGATACTGTTCAGGTAGAATCAGTTTATCCCCCTGGAGTTGATGCGCATACGTATGAACCAACAACAAAAGAGATGACCTCGATTGCGGATAGCGAGGCGTTTATTTATTTAGGAGCAGGAATGGAAGGTTTTGCTGAAAGTGCTGCGGATGCATTAAACTCTGAGGACGTTGCATTAATTGAATTAGGTAAACACGAAGAATTATTCCATACGGAAAAGAGGAATGAGGACCACCACCATGATGATGGGCACCACCATGGTGACCACAATCCGCATATTTGGCTGGATCCAATCCGGATGATTGATATGGCTGGTATTATTAAAGGAGACTTAATTGAATTAAATCCGGAAGAAAAAGAACTTTATGTACAAAACTTCACATCACTGAAAAAGGATTTACTTGCACTGGATAAAGAGTTCCGTACAACATTACAAAACAAAGAAAATACAGAAATACTCGTATCCCATGCAGCATATGGATACTGGGAAAGCCGTTACGGTATTGAACAAATTGCGATTAGCGGCTTGACATCGAGTGATGAACCGTCGCAAAAGGAGCTTACACAAATTATTGATAAAGCTAAAAAAGACGATATAAACTATGTTATTTTTGAACAGAATGGGTCAGACCGTGTCTCACAAATTATCCAGGAACAGATTGGTGCAAAAGCGCTTCAAATCCATAATCTCTCTGTTCTGACGGAGGAAGATATACAAAATGATGAAGATTATTTTTCACTAATGAAACACAATCTCAGTGTGCTGGATCAAGCAACGGATTAAGGAAAGAAGGTATATAAGATGGCAAAGGCGATTGTTGCAATGAAGGATGTCGATTATGCTTACGACAATAATGCGGCTTTAAGCAACATTAACTTTGAAATTCCAAAAGGGGCATTTATGGGATTAGTTGGTCCAAATGGTGGCGGGAAAACAACACTAATTAAACTGATTCTGGGAATTCTTAAACCAGATCATGGCACTATTTCCCTGTTCAATCAGCCAATTACAAAATTTAAAGACTGGAATCAAATAGGTTTTGTTTCCCAGAAATCAAATTCTTTTAACAAAGGTTTTCCCGCTACTGTATTTGAGGTAGTTTCCATGGGGCTGACCGCCAAAATTGGTTATTTAAAATTTTTTAAGAAACAGGATAAAGCAAAAATACTAGAAGCAATTGAACAGGTTGGAATGAGCGATTACACACACCAAAATATCGGCAACCTGTCAGGAGGTCAGCAGCAGCGCATATTTATTGCGCGCTCACTCGTCAGTGATCCTCAACTGCTGATTCTGGATGAACCAACCGTTGGAGTCGATAATGAAAATGTGAAACGGTTCTATGAGTTGTTGCATCGATTAAATAAACAGCGAAACATTACATTATTATTAGTGACACACGATACAGGAATTATAACAGAACATGCTACCGACATCGTTTGCTTAAATAAGACATTGCATTTTCATGGCGACACAGATGATTACTCGTCCTTAACAGACAATGATTTCACTAAATTTTACGGACATCCTGTCAATCTGGTAACACATGATCATTAATACGGAGGAACCTTTATGCTTGCAGACATTTTAGAATATGACTTTTTAAGAAATACATTTTTAACTGGGCTTTTAATTGGCATAATTGCTCCCTTGCTTGGTACATTTATCGTGGTAAGGCGCTTATCTTTGATTGCGGATGCTCTTTCACATGTTACACTGGCAGGGATCGCATTTGGTTTATTATTGGAAAAGAAATTCGCAACAACCATTATTACGCCATTGTACGGCGGTATGATTTTTTCAGTACTCGGATCGATTTTCATTGAGAAACTGCGGGGCGTTTACAAAGCATATGAGGAACTGGCCATTCCCATCATTTTATCTGGCGGAGTTGGACTAAGCGTTATTTTTATTTCACTAGCAGATGGCTTCAATACGGAACTATTTAATTATTTATTTGGATCTGTATCGGCTGTCAGTCAAAAGGATTTTTTAACCATTCTTGGAATATCTGTTTTTGTTATAATAATCATCTTTTTGTTTTATAAGGAATTAATTACTTTGTCGTTTGATGAAGAACATGCAAAAGTGTCTGGAATACATGCCAAACGAATTCACCTTCTCTTTATTATCCTAACCGCATTGGTGATTGCGGCTTCCATACGAATTGTTGGTGTTTTGCTTGTTTCAGCTCTAATGACTCTACCAGTTGCAGCAAGCATGCGATTGGCAAGAGGTTTTAAACAAACAATTATCCTTTCAGTTGTATTTGGCGAGACAGCTGTTATTCTAGGATTATTATCTGGTTATTATTTCAGTATTCCCCCAGGCGGGACAATTGTTATGATTTCTATAGTTATTTTACTGTTTTCTATTGGAATAAAGAAATATGCTAAAAAGAAAGTGGTGAATTAAATGAAACACACAGAAGCAATTCGCAAACTAAAAGAAAACGGGTATAAATCAACAGCAAAGCGCGAGGATATTTTAACCTTTTTCATGGATGCAGATGGTTACCGGACTGCTAAGGATCTCATTCAGTATCTTGAACCTACTTATGAAGGGATTAGCTTTGATACAGTTTACCGGAATCTGCACCTGTTCGATGAAGTTGGAATTCTGGAGACAACAGAACTTAATGGTGAGAAGCATTTTCGGATCTCATGCACACATCACCATCACCACCATTTTATTTGCAAGGACTGTGGAAAAACGAAGGAAATTGATGTTTGTCCAATGAATGAGGTACAAAACACCCTTGCAAACTACCTGATTGAAGGGCATAAATTTGAAATATACGGGCTCTGCCCCGCATGTAAAAGCGCGTGATGAAAAACACATTGCAATCTAAGAAATTGTATTTAGCAGTTGGTATTGGCGGTATGGTGGGAGCCGCTTGTCGCTATAGTTTGTCGTATCTTATGCCAACTGAGGAAAGCAGTTTTCCATTTGCAACATTGGTGGCCAATTTACTCGGATGCTTTCTATTAAGTTTCTTATTAAATCAATTCCAGATTAAACGAAAACTATCTAAAGAGCTTTTTGTCGCAATTGGCACAGGTGTGATCGGTTCATTTACAACTTTTTCGACTTTTATGGTAGAGACAGCATCTTTGTTTGCGGACAACTTACTATTAACTATTAGCTATGTTGCCATTAGTATCATAGGTGGTCTGCTCTTTTGCTTTGCCGGATATACGTTAGCCACCAGGAAACGTGGTGCAGCATGAATATTATATTAGTCGCTATCGGAGGATTCTTCGGAAGCATCCTCCGTTATCATATATCCATTAAAGCCAATAAACACCTGATTGGTACCTGGATTGCTAATATGCTGGGATCAGCGTTATTAGGATTTCTGTACCGCCTCCACTTTACCAACACCCTTTCTGATTGGTCCTGGATGTTACTGGGGGTTGGGTTTTGCGGGGCATTCACAACCTTTTCAACGTTTGGAAATGAAACATTGCTGTTGGTTCTTAATAAAAAATATAAGCATGCCATTACATACGTTATAAGTTCCTTGGTTGTATCATTTTTACTTGTTTCAGTCATTTTCATCGCTGTTTGATGGCAGTAATACCCCACCGAAAGAGTTTTTATTGGTTAACTGATAAGCTTTAATCCTATAGCGGCAGACAGGATCATCGCAATGAACACGATCCGGCGCCAGTCTGCTGACTCATTATAAATCAGAATCCCAATCAAAGCACTGCCAACGGTCCCTATTCCTGTCCAAACAGCGTAAGCCGTACTCATTCGAATCGTTTCCATTGCAATGGACAAAAAGACAAAGCTAATGAGGAATCCGCTAAATAAAATGAGCAATGATGATATGTTTTTATTTTGATTAACCTTATTAATTCCGATCACACCAACAACTTCACCAAAACCCGCCATCACTAAAAATATCCAAGCCATTAATGTTCAGCCTCCTTTGTTCCAGTAGTAATGGTCTTAAGACCGATTACACCACCTAGAAGCAACGCAATCAATAGTATCTTTGTCACGTTAAAGGGCTCATTAAATAAAACGATATCCAAGAGAACTGTTCCTGCAGTGCCAATTCCCGTAAATACGGCATATGTGGTTCCAACTGGAAGATTTTTGGATGCAATAATTAATAGGTGCATACTTACATAAATGCAAATCACTGTTCCAATCCAGCCAAGTGTGCTTTCTGCATGCTTCAGTCCCACGACCCAGCCAATTTCAAATAACCCCGCAAGAAATACAGTATTCCATTCTTTTTTCATGGTAGACTCCCCTTTTAAAATTGTAAAAACTATGATGCTATTTCACTCTTATAATGTCAAAAAGCCCGGGACGATATCCTTTTACAGATATCCTCCCGGGCTTTTGTCCCTCCGTGTACACATCATGCATGTGCGTTTTCTCTTGGACCAGTCCAATCTAGATTGCGGAACCCTAGAAAACTTTAATTTCTACTTAGCAGTATATTCGAAACGAAATTACTAGTCAACCATTCATATAATTGTATGGATAAAGCATACATTTACACATGGAGTTGTTTTTGGACAAGGGTGGAATGTACATGCTTAAAAAAACCGTTGCAATCCTGATTGGAAGTGTATTTATCGCACTTGGCATTAATCTATTTGTAATCCCAAATCATTTACTTGATGGCGGAATAATAGGTATCGGGTTAATTGCAAAATATGCACTAGGGTTAAAGCCAGGACTTACTATCATTATTTTAAGTCTGCCTATCTATTTGTTTGCATGGAAATATGTAAGATCATATTTCTATAATGGTATCCACGGACTATTAATCAGTTCGTTCTTTATAGACCTTTTCCATCCATTATCACACGTCGCTTCCTACCCTATTTTAATTTCTTCACTTAGTGGAGGCATATTAATAGGGATTGGAATCAGTTTTTTGCTTGCGACCAAATCAAGCGCTGGTGGAACAGATTTATTAGCGTTAATGGTTTCAAAAAAAACTCAGATTAATGTAGGTGTTCTGATTTTTATCATTGATATTGTTGTCATATTCCTTGGCTGGCTATTAATTCCTAACGCACACGTGATTTATTCCGGAATTATGATTATTGTTGTTGGACTTACAACATCCGTTATCACCTCGATTTCAGATTAGGAAAGCAGTTAAAGGGACAACCCTTTAACCGCTTTTTGTTCATTTTAATTTCTCTTTTTTAAGCATTTTAACAAATGCAATGAGCATCAGTAACAGTATTACAGTAAACGGCAGTGCAGATACAAGTGATGCAGTTTGCAATGCATTTAGCCCACCAGCAATTATTAAGACAACAGCAATTGCTGTAATTAATGTTCCCCAGATGATCTTACCTGAAAGACCTGGGTTAAGACTGCCTTTTGAAGTCATACTGCCTAGGATATAAGTAGCAGAGTCGGCTGATGTTACCAGGAAGGTAAAGATTAAAAAGATAGCCAGTACGGACATAATATCTGGTAATGGCAGCCCAGCGAATGTTTTAAATAGCGCTACTGATAAATCACTGTTTACTGCTTCAGCAATTTTTGTGCCATTGTTCAAGTCACTAAATAACGCTGTACCGCCGAAAGCCGCGATCCATAAACAAGCAATTGCCGGTGGAACAATTAACACCCCAAACACAAATTCCCTGATCGTTCTGCCTTTCGAGACGCGGGCAACGAAGGCACCCACAAATGGTGACCATGCAATTGCCCATGCCCAGTAGAAGATGGTCCAATCACGTACCCACGTTTCTCCAGTGTACGGCGACAACCGTAAACTGTATTGCACGAAATTAGCAAGGTAGTCACCAAGTCCCAATACGAATGTATTTAAAATAAATACAGTTGGACCGGTAAAGAAGACAAACAGTAGAAGTAAGAGACAAAGGCCAAGGTTTAAATTACTAAGCCATTTAATTCCTTTATTAAGTCCTGTACTTGATGACAGCAAATAAAACAACAACATAATCCCGGCTATCGCTATTTGTATCCATAGTGAATCCGGAACATTAAAGACAGTCTTAAGACCACCATTCATTTGCAATATACCCAGCCCTAATGATGTTGCTACACCCATAACTGTCGCAATAACAGCCAATGAATCTATCGTTGTAGCAATACCTTTGTTTTTACCTATTACGGGCTTAATCGAAGTAGAAATTAATCCTTTTTTCCCTTTCTTAAACTGTAAGAAAGCAATTACCAGTCCTACAATTGCAAATACGGACCATTGACTGACACCCCAGTGGAAAAAGGCATACCCCATTGCCACTCTGGCTGCCTCTTCTGACTGAGCTTCCAGTCCAGGAAAAGGTGTGTTGAAAAAATGGCTCATTGGTTCTGCAACACCCCAGAATACTAATCCTGCACCAAATCCTGCAGAAAATAGCATGCCAATCCAAGTGAAAAATGGATATTCCGGGCGGGAGTCGGCTGGACCGAGTCTTACCTTTCCATATTTAGTAATCGATATTGCAATTAAAAACAGAACAAAAATAAATACTGCTAATAAATAAAACCAACCAAAGTTAATAGTAGTAAAACCAAATAAAGCCTCAGCCCCAACCTTAAACTTACCAGGCCAGATGGCTCCAATTAAAACCAATAATGCCACAATTATTACAGATATAAAAAATACTGGATTTTTATATGTATGTTTTTCCATAACAAGTCCTTTCTATAACGAATTTTTTGATTAGCCGACCACTATGTATTTTGTTTAATTGGAAAATTAAACTAGGTAACTATTACCGTTTTTAACAGATTTTAAACCTGATTATTGCTAAAAAGGCCCAATTCAATTAACGGAAATAGCCTTTGGACTGTATTTGCGTGGATGTGGATCGTATTCCACCTGTTTTGGATTGTATTTACCCTCTATCGGACAACATTTACCCTGATTTGGTAATAAAAAAAAGGATACTAATCGACGCGCGATTAGCATCCCAAAACATACTACTGAATCTGTTTCTATACGACGCCCTAATAAGCAACTATTCTTTATCAAACAATCCTTCTGAAATGAATTCGCCTACTTCCTTACGGTTAGATGGCTTTTCCCTGTCATGAAATTTTTCGTCCAATAATTCTTTTCCGCCCATATAACCAATTGCAACAACCGCTTGAATGGCATAGTTGTCAGGAATTTGCAACACCTCCCGTGCTTTCTCCCTGTCGAAACCTCCCATACCATGTGTAACAAGCCCTTTACGGGTAGCTTCTAGTGCTAAATAACCCCATGCCGCGCCTGTATCGAAAGCATGTGTAACATTGTCACCAGATCGTTCCGAGTCCATTTTTGATGTAATGGCTAGTAAAACCGGTGCCCGCTTACACCACGCTACATTGTTTTCATTAATAAAGGTTAGAAACTTATTTCGATCTTTATCGTTACGCGCCACAACAAAATGCCATGGCTGCATATTTGCCGCAGAAGGTGCCCAGCGAGCTGCTTCAAATACACTGTGCAGAACACTTTCCGGTACTTCTTTATCTAAAAATGATCGTGGTGACCATCTTTGTAAGTAGATTGGATCAATATCATGTGCCGCTGTACGATGTTCCTTTACATTTTTCATAAAAAGTTAACTCCTTCTCCGTGTAATTATCGCAAGTTGAAATTCCACGTACCATTATACTTGATAAACTTACTAAATGGAACCTTTTTACTTTTAGTAATTCACATAAAAGGGTCATGAGGGATAATAAAAAAGACCTACCCTTATCAGAAGGATAGATCCTTTAACAATTATTATATTAGCGTACGCGACGAACATGTCCAGCAAAATGATCTGCCCAATAACCACTAGTCATATTTGCAACTGCCAAGCCTGTTGAATTTTGAGCGCCGATAAATTTACCGCCACCAAGGTAGATACCTACATGGCCATTTGTTTTATACGTATTAAAGAATACTAGATCACCAGGTTGAGCGTTACTGTAGGAAACCTTGCTTCCAACGCTTTGAAGTGCTGATGTACTTGATGGAAGTGAAATACCACCTTGTCTAAATGCCCATGCTATAAATCCAGAGCAATCAAATCCACTTGGACTTTCACCATTCCAAACATATGGTGTTCCAATATATGGGAATCCAGCATTGATTGCAGCACTTACCCCACCGCTACCAGAATGCGAAACACTTGGTTCACTTTGTGTAGTCTTCTTTTGTTCTGAATCAGATGAACTTTTACTGCTTAATGTAGCCAACTTACCTGAATCATCATTAGTATCGTTTTGATGATCCTTCTCAGCATCTGCTACTTCGGCTGCTGCTACTGCACGTTCCTGCTCGATATTTTTTTGAGCAATACTATCGCTAACTTCTGTTTCAATCGCCGCAAGTGAACTATCTTTGATTTGCAGTTCTTCTTTCATTGCTACAAGATTTTCTTTTTTATCTTTTAACTCTGCTTTTGCCTCTTCATTTTTTTCTTTTTGAACTAAAATTGTTTCTTTCATACCTTCAAGTTCTGTTTTCATTTCTTTTAAATCTTCCAGTTTTTTCTCAACTTTATCCTGTTTTTCTTCAACTTCTTTTTTTGCTTTTTCTTGTTCTTTCATTAATTCTTCGTCGGAATTAGTTATTTTATTTACTGCTGAAACTCGGCTGATAAATTCGCCAAAACTTTTAGAACCAAAAATTACATCCATATAACCTATATTGCCACCGCTTTTTTGGTAGGAAACAATCCGGTCTTTTAGAATTTCATATCTCGCTTCGATTTCGTCTTCCAGTGTTTTAACTTCTTCTTCTAATTTATTCACTTTGTCTTTTGTATCATTTACTTTTACTTTTGTTTCGTCCATTTTAGCCTGATTTTGTTTTAACGCCTTTTCGACCTTCTCAATTTTGTTATTGCGTTCCTTTAAATCTATCATTACGTCTGCAATTTTGGCTTCAGCATCTGATAGATTTGCTTTTACGGATGATCGTTCATTATGTACTTCTGATTGCTTGCTTTTTAAATCTGACATTGATTCTGCATGGACTGTACTATTTACAAACATACTTCCAACACCAACCACCGCTACAGTAGTTAGAGTAACTATTGACTTTTTCAATTACTATTCCCCGCTTCCCCTATTTCACACCTGAATGACTGTCTCTCTCTATGTCTGCTATGTAAAGGTGATCGATAATTAATATAATATGTATGTTGCTATCATTTTCTTAGGCAATTAGTAGTATAACATCTGAAAATGACATGAATGTAATAGTAATATTACAATTATATTTCAATTGTGATGAATTCTACCTTTTTATTACATATTTTGTAAAAATGATGGAGAGAAATTGGTTTAAACGATTAAACAAAAAAGGCTTTCCCGCTTTAACGTGGTAAGCCTTCTATGCATAATCCTATCGTTTTATCACTTTGCAACATCGTCCAAGAAGATGCGACAACATCCGGGAAATACCGCCACATTCAGTCAAACCAGCCTTTTTTTCTAAACCATACATACATGCCTATAGAAATAATAAGCATGATCAGCCAAACGACTAAATACCCATATTTTTCATCGAGTTCGGGCATAAATGTGAAATTCATCCCATAAATACCGACAATAAATGTCAGCGGCATAAAAATTACTGAGATAACTGTTAACACCTGCATCGTCCGATTCGTTTGATGTGCATTCAAGGATAAATAGCTGTCTCTTATATCCTGTGTCATTTCTCTGTTGGATGCGATAATGTCTGCCACTTTTATTAAATGGTCGTGAATATCTGCAAAGTATTCCTTTCGTTCATGTACTCCGTCTAAATGATGGGTATTTAGAATACGGTACAATAAATCGCGCATTGGGTGAACGGTCTGACGAAGGGTCAACAGTTCGCCTCTCCGATCAAACAGTTGTTCCAACAGCTCTTCCATCGACAATTTGTTTGTATTGTCTTCTATTGCATTAATATGATCCTCAATTTCATATACCATTGGAAAATATTGATCAACTACGAAATCAAGCAGTTGATAAAAAACATAATACTCATCCATTACCGCTTTATTGTTTTTCCTTTTCAGCAAGTTGCCAACTGCCTGTGTATATGTCGACCGCTCTTTATGGTAGGTAACTATATAGTGGTCACCTATAAAAATATCTATTTCCTTTTTTTCGAATGACTGCTGTGCCAGCGAATGAATTACAAAAAACGTATGGTCGTCATAATAATCAAGCTTGGGGCGCTGCAAATCATGCATACAATCTTCTACCGCCAGCGGATGAAACCGAAAATAAGATTCCAGAAGTTTCGTTTCCGTTTCAGTAGGAATTTCAAAATCTACCCAGTACCAAGCAAAATGATTCTTTTTTAGGTCATCTAAGGTAATTGTTTCAACAAATTTTTCGTTCTCACGTTGTGCATATATGGTAATCATCAAATCATACTTTCTGCATTATTTTATTAAATCTCTTTTTCCCCATTTATTATGTTTTCACACTTACCTCTGAAAGTTGCAATTTATATCTATTACTGGAAAAATAGAAAAGAAACCAACATACATGCAAGGAGTCTAACAATGAAAAGATTGCAATTTGCTGGCAGCAGAGTGATTAAAACTGGTGTCGCTATTTTCTTAACGGCCTGGATATGCGAGCTTCTAAACTGGCCGCCGGTGTTTGCGGTAATTACCGCCATTGTTACCATAGAGCCAACCGTTTCTGATTCTATTAAAAAAGGCATCATTCGATTTCCTGCTTCGGCAATCGGATCTGCGTATGCAGTGCTCTTTATATCATTATTTGGGAATTCGCCAATTACATACACATTTGCAGCTGTATTTACTATTGCAACATGCTTTAAATTCAATCTGCATGCTGGATTATTAGTGGCAACACTAACATCTGTTGCAATGGTAGAGGTCATACACAGCAATTATCTTATTTCCTTTTTTATTCGTCTTGGCACAACGACAACTGGTTTGCTTGTGTCCACAGTTGTTAACATGGTTATTTTACCACCTGATTACACCAATGAAATTAAAAAAAGTGTGCAGGCTACTGCGAATGATACAGGAATTCTATTCCAAAAAATATTTACTAGTATCCTGGATAAACAGCCTGATAAAAACATCCTTCATAACGAAATGATTTTTAAGATAGACAGACGATCAAATCGAATTGAAACACTTATACGATTTCAAAAGAATGAAGCAAAATATCATCCTCTGGTTGAAACAAAAAGGGCAATGTTTCTAAGTACGGAGAAACAATTGGTCCAATTACGCTTGATTCAGTATCATTTAAATAATGTGCTGAGCACACACTTACTGAATTTCTCCTGGTCGCAGGATGAATGTGACATTATTAAGAGGGCAGTAAAAGATTTGGCGGACAGCTTACAGAATCCAGGAAAATACCAGGAAAAGGAGCATCTCGTCCAGATTGATTTGTTAATGAATCAATTTTGGGAAGATAATGAGGGGATTACAGCTAATAATGAGCAGCATACGACCCACTTTACACCTGAATTAATCATTTTATACGAATTGGTATCTATTTTTAACTTGGTTACCAAGTATTACAACAATTTCGAAGACGAAAAGGAAGCACAAGCCAACTAAATGGCCTGTGCTTCCCCTTTGCACTTTAAAAGCTTTTAAAAAATCTAACGGTTAAATTGTTCAGTTTCAGTTGATCCTTTCAATGCTACGGTTGATGAAGTGCCTCCTGAAATAACCTGTGCCACCTCATCAAAATAACCTGTTCCCACCTCCCGTTGATGACGGGTCGCGCTATAGCCATATTGTTCACTTGTGAATTCAGCCTGTTGTAATATGGAGTATGCAGCCATTCCTTTTTGGCTGTAATTCCGGGCTAATTCAAACATACTGTGATTGAGTGCATGGAATCCGGCAAGTGTAACGAACTGGAATTTATACCCCATTTTTCCTAAATCGTCCTGAAAGCTTGCAATTTCTTCATCTGATAGCTTGCTTTTCCAATTGAACGATGGGGAACAATTATATGCCAACAATTTATTAGGGAATTTTTCATGAATTGCATCAGCGAATTGTTGTGCTTCTTTCAAGTTTGGTTCTGATGTTTCACACCAAACCAGATCCGCATATGGTGCATATGCTAGGCCGCGGGCAATCGCCTGGTCGATACCGGCTTTTGTTTTAAAGAATCCTTCCGTTGTTCTTTCACCAGTAATAAATGGCTTATCATATGGATCCACATCACTAGTGATTAGGTTGGCAGCATTCGCGTCTGTGCGTGCAATAATTAGTGTAGGTGTGCCCATCACATCCGCAGCGAATCGTGCAGCAATCAAATTTCTAACAGCGGTTTGTGTTGGCAGCAACACTTTGCCTCCAAGATGTCCACATTTTTTCTCTGATGACAGCTGATCCTCAAAGTGAACGGCGGATGCTCCCGCTTCAATCATCGCCTTCATCAATTCAAAAACATTTAATTGGCCGCCAAATCCAGCTTCCGCGTCGGCTACAATTGGAGCAAACCAATCTACATCACTATTATCCTCCGCAAAATGAATTTGGTCTGCCCGTTCCAACGCCTGGTTTATGCGTTTAACCACATTCGGTACACTATCGACTGGATATAAACTCTGATCCGGATACATTTGACCTGCTTGGTTTGCATCTGCCGCTACCTGCCACCCGCTTAAGTATATAGCTTTCAATCCCGCCTTCACCTGTTGTACTGCCTGATTTCCTGTCAGCGCACCAAGAGCGTTTACATATGTTTCTCTGTTCAACAGCTTCCAGAATTTTTGCGCTCCAAGTTTGGCTAAGGAATGCTCCCTATCTATTGATCCACGCAAGCGAATTACATCTTCCGGGCTGTAGGGACGTTCAACACCTACCCAACGTAAATCTTCATTCCATTCTTTTTTCAACTTTTCAATTCGCGCTTCCTTCAATTTTCATTCCCCCTCTAAAATAATATTACTGTGTTATAAATCAGAAGTCCAAATGATTAGTTGTTATATAACATTATAACCAAAAAAATTTATTCATTTCTTTTTGATAGGCAATGTTCACATTCCTGCATAAAGCTTTTTTCAATGTGTTTCCCGCACTCTGTACATATGAACGTTTCTTTAGTATGTTCCATGAAATACCCCTCCTCGCTTTTATATAACAGTTATGTTATTTATATTTTGTTATAATACAGTCTATGATTAATTTCTGAAAAATGCAACCCCTTTTTTGAAAAAATGCAAAAAAAAAAATGAAGAACATTTTAAATAATCCTGTCCTTCATTCATCAGATGAGACTAAATCATGCCTAAATGCATATATAACAGCTTGGGTGCGATCTTGCACTTCCAGTTTGCCAAGTATATTACTGACATGGACTTTCACTGTTTTTAATGCGATAAACAGCAAATCGGCGATTTCCTGATTAGTCTTTCCCTGAGCGATTAACAATAATATTTCCATTTCTCTTGCGGTTAACTGATCATGCAGCTGTTCAGCCGGTTTTGATCTCATTCGCGTCATAATTTTTCCGGTAACTTCTGGTTCTAATATAGATTGTCCGTTATGTGTTGAGCGGATTGCTTTAGCTATTTCACTTGCCTTTGACGTTTTTAACATATAGCTTGTTGCTCCTGCTTCAAGTGCAGGATAAACTTTTTCATCATCAAGAAAGCTAGTAACAATGATAACCTTCGCCTCGGGCCAGTTCTCAATTATTTGTTTTGTTGCTTCGATACCGTCCATTTCTTTCATGACAAGATCCATTAAAATAACATCCGGCTTTAAAGTTAAGGCCATTTCAACAGCTTCTCCACCGTCATCGGCTTCCGCAACCACTTCAATGTCAGGCTGGGCAGACAAATAAGCCGACACCCCAATTCGAACCATTTCATGGTCATCCGCAAACAGTACTTTAATCATCGCTTTCATCCTCTTTTTTAACTCTTGGAATTTTCACTTCTACCCGTGTTCCTTCATTCGGTAAACTAATAATTTTACATGTTCCACCTATTTCGTTTGCTCTTTCACTCATGTTCTGAATTCCATATGAACTCGCCCGCACTCTTTCAACGTTAAATCCTATTCCATTATCCACAATTCGTAAAATAACACTATCATCCCGTTCAATTAACATAGCATCAAGCGTTGTTGCTTTTGCATGTCTTAGTGTGTTCGACACGGATTCCTGTAAAATTCGGAATAACTGATCCTCCACTCCTTTTTCAACCTGAAATTGTTCAACTTTCCATTCAATCTTCATTGGTACCTTTTGTCTTAATTCAAGCAGCAGTTCCTCAACCCCCTCCTGCAGCGATTGACCCTTTAGAGCCACAGGTCTCAGATGCAGCAGCAATGCTCTCATTTCTAATTGTGATTGATGAATCATGTTTTCAACCATCCCAAGCTGCCGTTTTCTTGTCTGCTCGTCAGATGAGCCTTCTTCATTGATAGCTGACATCATCATGGAGGCGGCAAATAATTGTTGACTCACCGAATCATGCAGCTCCCTAGCTAAGCGGTTTCTTTCCTGGACAACAACTTCCTGCAGGCTTTTTTCACGCTCATTTGCACGTTCAGTTACCATTCGCTGGGACTGTTCCGCCTGTACCCTGAATTTTTCCTGAACTTGATTGATTCGCATTTGTATTGCCTGTAATTCCTTATATGACTCGTCGTCCGTTGTTAACTTTTGCCCTTTAACAAGTTCATCCAGTTGCCGGTCAATCCTATGAAGACGCTGGCGCCAGTATGAACCTGTTGATATACCAATGATCAAACCGGCAGTGATTGGGATGAGGGAAATTACGAACACGTAAGGAATATCGGCAATTTTTCTATTGAATAATAATGCAAAATTATCCAATGGAAAAACAATCAAGGTGATGCCAATAATTACGATGGAAACAAGGAAACTGAATAAAACTGCTGTTACAATATGACGCAAAACGATATTCATATACGTTTCACCTCGATGTCCCCAGAAATTAGCGAGGTGATAATTTTGATACGAGGAAGATGCGAATTATCGTATTCCTCTGTACGGTATAATAAAGACTGATTCATTAGATTTCGTTCTTGTGTGCCAAAGATATGTGCACGGCCAAAAATTGAACTGTGGTGAATACTAACCTCAACTTCATACGGAACATAAATTTCAATGTTTCCCACAATATGGCGAATCGAAATAACTGCTATATCATCCGGTAAAACGGTATTGCTTAAGTCAATCACTCTGTCACCATATATACCGTGAATATTGATGTCATTCCATGGATATGCATGATCCTTCGTTTGTTGATCACCAAACAGTTTATGATCAAATAACGGCCGCGTCCTGACAATGTTCTCCTGATTAGCACCAATATCAGTTTCCAGACCCGGTTGAATTTGCTCGGGCTCTTTCTTTGATTTTGAATAATTAATGATAAATAAAACGATAAAGGCAATGATGAGAAACCTTACTGCCATCATATTGAACACAGCAAATGCAAGGCCAATTATGCCAATCCAGAAGGAAATTTTCCCCCATAATCGATAAAACCTTTTCCAGCCGACATAAATGAATAAGCCGCAAAACAAAGCGGAGATGATCATACCCCCGCCAAAAAAGGCAATTTCTATGATAAAAAGGATCACCCCAATAATCAAAATCCAGTTCAATGTATCTGTTGATAGACGCCGAAACATAAGGTGACCCCCTTCTTGATAGTATGTATCGGAAAAGACGCAGTACGCTGCGCCTCTTCAGTATATCATTTTTTTATCATAAGCTGCATTCAAACCTTAATTCGTATCTGCTTTTGACTGATTCATTTCTTTTTCAAGTTTTTCAATCTTGCTGTCAAAGGTGTTTCGGTAATACGAGCTTTTTACTTTGAATTCCAAGTCTTCGATATACCGTTCCATCTCTGCAAAACGAGCCAATGGTTTCTCCGAAGAATGGTCAACAACCCGATTGATTTGGTGGTTTGCATGAGCTACATTTTCCCGGCCCATTAACTCCATGCGGCGTAAATGCATATCCTTTAATTTGTACTTCATCTCTTCGTATTTTTGTTCCAGCATCTCCAATTGTTCAACAGATTCGGCCCGGGATGCTTTTAATCTATTTGCTCGTGCTTGATATTCTTCATGTTCCTTCATAGCGAATTCCCGCATTTCTTCTTCGCCAGCTTTTTCGGCTATATTGGCCTGTCTCAATCGTTTATCAGCAAGGTCCTGGGCCCGGTGATATTCACTTGTAAATTCATCTTTTAGTCGATACTGACGTTCAACAAGTTTTCTCACTTTCTCTTTTTCCTGTTCACTTTGACGCAAGTATTGATTTAATGCTGCAATTGGATTTTTCTGTTCCTTTTGATCCATCATATTATGAAGGTCTGCCGAAATGGAATCCTTCATTCTAGTAAAGATGTTTGTCATCATAATTCGCTCCTTTTAATTATTTAATTCAGCCCATTGCCGTTCAAAATTTTTAAATGGGTCGTCCTCTTCAACCTTTTCATAACCAGCTGCTTCCGTCTTATCATTCTTCCAATTTTTGATGATCAGATACAATGCATAAGCAGCCACTACACCAATAACCGCATAGATATTAGAAAAAGCAATTCCAAGTACAATTAATCCTGCGATGACCCAACCAACTTTTCCAATAGTTGAATCGCTTTTGGCAAATTGCTTAAAAATAACATACAGCAGCAAAACGCTGACAGCTAGAAAAACCATTGGTCCAAGTGTTGAAAGTAAAACCATTAAGGCCACTAGCCCTCCAACAAACAACACGAATTTTTTCATTCATTTCAGCCTCCTTTCTTTATCTTACATCCATCATACCGAGCGAACCGTTTTTACATAATGAGCCTGAGCCATATCTTTCACTAAGACCTAAGGCGTATTCCGCATATAAAAAAATAAATGAGGGACTGTAACCGCTCATTTATCGATATATTTGCGCACATTTCTTATTTATTATTTGTCGCTTCGACTGCTAGAAACAGTCCCTTGTAATAATAATCTATTTTCCCTAAATCAATCCCGGATTCTTTCAATAATCTCAATGTATCCCGATTCAGATGACATCCATCACATACCTTTTCCCATAACGGTGTCAATGCATCCTGCAATTTAGCTAACAGCTCCTGATTCATTTTTACATGCTCAAAAATAAAAATTCCAGCCCCAGGTTTACACACTCTTTGGATTTCCTTCAATGCTTGCTTAGGATTCGGAATCGTACAAAAGACAAGTGTGGCTACCACGGAATCAAAGGTATTGTCCGCAAATGGAAGCTTCTCTGCATTAACTTGATGTAACCGAATCGATACTTTCGAATTTCGTATAGATTTATGTGATAAATCACTCATTAATGGGTTGGGCTCAATTGCATCAACCTGATCAACATTAAGATAATATGAAAAATTAACCCCAGATCCCGAGCCGATTTCTAATACCCTTCCAGTAGCTTTTCCTATCAGCCTGGCTCGAATTTTTTTGAATCTGGTGTTTTCGAGAGGCTTCATGGCTATATCGTAAAACCTAGGAAACCATTTTCCCATCCCTGCTTCACCTCAATCTACTATTTTATGTAGTGTTTAGAAACCTTGGCTTGTCGCCAAGAACTAATAACGGAATCCGTAGACGTTTTTATTCTTTACACCGATAAAGGAATGATTTCTTAAAGTGAAAAAAGCTGATTCCCAAAATGGAACCAGCTCAATATAATTAAGCTACAACATCATAGCCCTGATCTTCAACCGCTTGACGCATATCATCTGTTGAAGTTTTGGCCTGATCATACGTAACGTTTACTTTACCACTGCTTAAGTCTACCTCAACACTTGTTACTCCATCCAATTCTCTCAGTGCACCTTCAACTGAAGATTTGCAGTGGCCACAAGTCATGCCTTTAACATTTAACGAAATTTCCATTATAAATTTCCCCTTCCAATATTTGTTTTTATATTTTGGCTCTCTTTAAACGAAGTGAATTGGTAACTACACTTACTGAACTAAATGCCATGGCAGCACCGGCAACCCACGGAGCCAACAATCCAATAGCGGCAATTGGGATTCCTGCGCTGTTATATGCAAAAGCCCAGAATAAATTTTGACGGATGTTCTTAATTGTTGCTTTGCTCATCTTGATTGCCTTTGGTATCAGTAATAATTCCCCGCCTAGGATCGTTACATCTGCTGCTTCTATAGCAACCTCGGTCCCTGTTCCAATTGCAATTCCGATATCCGCAATTGCTAATGCTGGTGCATCGTTTACACCATCACCAACCATTGCCACCTTTTTACCTTGTTGTTGAATCCCTTTTACTTGATTTGCCTTCTCTTCAGGCAGAACCTGTGCAATTACTTTATCAATACCTACCTGCTTGGCAATTGCCTGCGCCGTCCGCTCATTATCTCCTGTCAGCATGATTACCTCAAGATCTAGTGTTTTCAATTCTTCAATCGCCTGTACGGCCGATTCTTTAATTGTATCCGCTACTGCAATAAGTCCTTGATACTCACCATTTACTGCAACTAACATGGCGGTCTTGCCGTTTGTTTCATAATCAACTAATTCAGATTCGACATGACTTACATCAATACCATTGTCATTCATTAATTTCCTGGTACCTACATGCACCTGTCTGCCAGAAATCATCGCTTGAATACCATGTCCCGGTATTGCTTTGAAATCATCTGTATCGACTAACGTTATATTTTTTTCTGTTGCATACGCTACAATTGCCTCCGCTAGAGGATGTTCCGAGCCTTTTTCGGCACTCGCTAATAGCCGAAGTGTATCATCATCACCGGTAAAATCCGTTACTTCTGGTTTACCTTTTGTAATAGTCCCTGTTTTATCAAAAATAATTGCATTTAGCTGGTGTGTACGTTCTAAATGTTCGCCACCTTTAAATAAAATCCCATTTTCGGCTGCTTTCCCTGTTCCCACCATAATGGAAGTTGGGGTGGCTAAACCAAGTGCACATGGACAAGCGATGACTAGAACTGCAATCCCTGCTACTAAGGCAGGTTCGAATTCTCCAGGAGAAACAAACACAATCCAGATAATAAAGGTTAGAGAAGCAATTCCTACTACAATTGGAACAAAATATCCGGAAATGATGTCGGCCAATCGCTGGATAGGTGCCTTTGAACCTTGTGCATCCTCTACCGCTTTAACAATGGATGCAAGCGCAGTATCTTTGCCAACCTTCGTAGCTTCCATTTCTATTGTTCCATTTTTATTAATCGTTGATCCAATAACACTCGCTTGAATGTCCTTTTCTATCGGGATAGATTCTCCCGTTATCATCGATTCATCGACTGAAGTCCTACCCTTTACCACAATACCATCGACGGGTATCTTTTCCCCTGGTTTAACAACCATTCGGTTTCCAACGATAACATCTTCTATTGGTACCATTATTTCCTCGCCATTTCTAATGACACGCGCCTGTTTCGCCTGCAAATTAAATAGTTTGGAAATTGCTTGTGTTGTTTTACTTTTTGCACTAGTCTCCAAGTACTTTCCAAATAGGATTAGTGTGATTAAAATTGCACTTGTTTCGAAATACAGATGTGGCATGTAACCAGGATTACCTATGGTTTTAAAAGCCTCAAATAAACTGTAGAAATAAGCTGCGCTTGTTCCTAAAGCAACCAGCACATCCATATTAGCGCCACCATTACGCAAGTTTTTGTATGCTCCAACGTAGAATTGCCAGCCAATGATAAATTGCACGGGAGTTGCTAGGGCGAGCTGGAACCACGGATTCATGAATATTTCTGGTAAGCCCACCCCAAACAGGTGAACAAGCATGGTGACCAATAATGGTGATGATAACACAGCAGAAGTAATTAGCTTCGCCCTCATTTGTTTAAGCTGTTTTTCTTTATGTGATTGTTTCTCTCCATTATCTGCCTTCACTTTTGCATCGTATCCAAGCTTCTGGATTTTACTGATGATATCTGCTTCTCCCATCAAGCCAGAATTATATTCGACAGATGCACTTTCATTGGCTAAATTTACACTTGCCTGCTTTACACCCTTCTGCTTATTTAGCACTTTTTCAATTCGTGTGGAACAAGCAGCACACGTCATGCCAAGTACATCAAATTCAGCCATATCCGTTTGAACACCATAGCCTGCCTTTTCTATCTTGCCAGTAATATCATCCAAGGAGGTTGCAGTCGGATCATATGCTACATCAGCTTTTTCTGTAGTTAAGTTAACCTGTGCCTCAACACCATCCATTTTATTTAATACTTTTTCAATTCTGGAAGAGCATGCGGCACAAGTCATCCCTGTAACACCAATCGTATTATGTTTTATTTCAGCCACCTTAATCACCCTCCTTACCTAGAAAACTGTTTCATCACTTCCATTAATTCGTCAATCGCATCGTTTCCCTCACCTGACTTCACTGCATCACTCACACAATGTTTGGTATGTCGTTCCGCAACGGTAAACCCGACCTTTTTTAAGGCTGCATTTATTGCACTAATTTGAACCATAATATCTATACAATAACGATCTTCTTCAACCATCTTTTGAATACCGCGGACCTGGCCTTCGATTCGCTTCAAACGATTGACTACTGCCTGCTTTTCATCAACAGTTCTAGGCTTTACTGGTTGATCACGTAAATATTTATCCAAATGGATCACTTCCTTGTTCATTTATATTTATACTATACCCCCCTATAGTATAAATGTCAATTAAAAAGATTACTATTAAATTTGCGAATTACTGTGTGAAAGCGTGGACCTCGGGGAAAACTACGGAAGCGCACAATTGCCTTACGAAACATAGAAAAGCCCAATCTCCAAAACCAGAAAATTGGGCTCCTTAAAATTTAACTTCTATCTTTGTCCGCCTTCAATTCACTTCCGGTAACCCATTTATGATTCGTCACTTTGTCTCCGCCATTTGTAGGCATATAATCAATCATGTATACAGTAGTTTGTTTAGCGGAATCAATTGTAGCAGTTGCGCCATCCATCCCTTTCATATGGGATGCTGTTATTGTGACCTCGGTTCCAGGTTCCAGTGGTTCCGTATCAGCGCCTTCAATTTCCTCCTGAATAACCCATTTATGATTTTCCACTTTTTCCCCACCAGTAGTTGGCGTATATGAAATAACATATGCGGTTGTATCATATGCACCAACAATTGTAGCCTCCGCACCTTTCATTCCTTCCATATGGTCTGTTGTAATAAATGCCTGAGACCCTACTGCATACTTTGGATTTTCTGCTACTTCCAATCCATCTGGAACTTCATCTGAGCCAGAGTGTTCCATTTCCATATCTTCGCCGGAACTTGAATTCAATTCCACGTCTTCTTCATTTTCTTTTGAATTGTTTGCCCCATTACCGTCGTTACTGCCGCATGCAGCTAAAATTAACGCCGAAACAAGTAATATAACTGCTGCCACCATAAATCTTTTACTTTTCATGCTAATCCTCCTTAACTAAATTCTTGTTCACTAAATACTATATACCCGTTAGGGGTATAAGTAAACCACTTTGCTTATTATAGCCATATATAAGTAAATTATTAGTGAGTGAAAAAAATAGACGATGCCTAATTAGACATCGTCAGTATACTTTCTGCCAAGAGATTTTGCAGTTAAAAATATATTAAATAAATAACTACCACTAGTAAAATACGGTAAATGGCAAATGGAACCAATTTCACCTTATCAATCAGTTTCAAAAAGAACTTAATAGAAATTAATGCGAACAGAAATGCACTAACAAACCCGGCAATAAAAAACGGTAACGCATCCATCGTAAAATACTTCCAATTATCTAGTAGGGATATTCCACTTGCCCCAGCCATAATTGGCACCGCCATGATAAAAGTAAAGTCTGCGGCTGTCCGATGGCTCATTCCCGTTAATACACCACCAGACATGGTAGCGCCTGAACGCGAGAATCCAGGCCATAAAGAAAAACATTGTACCAAACCGACTGTAAGCGCTTGGCGATAGGTAATTTGATCGACAGTTGTAACGCTTGGCTCTTTTGGTGAAAAAAAGTCAGCAAAGATCATTAGAATTGAACCTATTAATAGGCCAATGAGTACTGTTTCAATTGTAAATAAATTTTCGTCAATATAGTCATCAAATAAAACACCAAGGATCCCAGCAGGAATCAGGCCGACAATTACCTGGGTTAATTTTAAGCGGCCCTGGCCTGAAGACTCTGTTTTGCCTCTGCCTAATCCTAATAGATCAATAAATCTGTTTCTAAAAACAACAACAACTGCCAAAATAGAACCAAGTTGAATAACAATCTTAAATGTGTTCGCGACATACTCAGAAGCTAAGAACTCTTTTGATTTCAGCCACAAATCATCCACGATAATCATGTGTCCAGTAGATGATACTGGTGCAAATTCGGTAAGGCCTTCAACCATTCCTAAAATGATTGCTTTTATGATTTCAATAATATCCATCCCAAGTAAACTCCTTTAATCTATCTTTTTCGTTTTACTAATCTAGTTAAATATAATAATAGACATAATACTAGTCCAGTGGCAATGATGATATAAGCGATTGTAGAATAAATATCCATGAACTGCAAAATATCTTTCCATGACTCGCCTAAGGCAGCACCGACCATGACTAAAATAACATTCCATACTATAGTTCCGATTGTAGTGAACACCAGAAAAAGCCAAAATTTCATATTTGACATGCCTGCGGGTATGGATATTAAGCTGCGGATCAGCGGAACCATCCTGCAGAATAAAACAGTCCAGTATCCATATCGGTCAAACCATGCATCTGCCTTATATATATCTTCGCGCTTAATGCGAATAATTTGTCCCCACCGGTCAATTATTTTTTCCAGACGTTCCACATCAATTAATCTACCAATTCCATACAGGACAATCGCCCCCACAATTGAGCCTGCTGTTGCGGAAACAACAACTCCAACAACGGTTAACGATGAATTTGTAGTTAGAAATCCCCCAAATGGAAGAATTACTTCTGACGGAATTGGCGGAAACACATTCTCTAATGCCATCATTAGAAATATTCCTATATAACCAAACTGCTCCATAAAGTCAGTAATCCAGTTTTCCATGTTTACCTCCGAAAATTAAAGTTTGTCCATTATTTTTATATGATTATACAAGCCGCTTTATGAAAAAATGGACAGATCAAATTAGCAATAGTGTACCATAATTGATACACATTCCGTTATTTATTACTAAAAAAAGACCTGTCCATATAAATGGAACAGACCCTTTCAAGTTTTTGTATAATTTTCACATGTAACAGTACATCTAATCTGTTAACGTTTTAAAAACAGAAATATGATCGACTTTAGGATTATCTCCCTCATCGGTTAAAATCCATTTCAACTGGTAGTTTTCACTTACCTTATAAACAAGTATAATTTGATCATGCGTTTCATCCTTGTAGTACCTTGTATCATCCGGTTCTCCTCTTACCTCTTTTAGTTTGCTCAGGTGAATATCCTGAAGGTTCAGAGCACTCGAGCGGACATCAAATATCAGTCCGTCCAGATAACCAACTGTAATATGATGCTCACTATAGGTATCGTAGCGACCTCTTGGAATTTGGGTGGAATCATCCGGTTCTCCCCATCTTTTATGAATTTCGTCTATCGTTGTTTTTCCGGCAATAATGGAAGTTTGAGGGATCCTTCCTCGTTTAGCCAGCGTGAAAATGTGATCGATTATTTCCTCTGTATTACCCTCACCAGGCTGGAATCCCTTATCCTCAATATTAGGTGATCGTGTGGATGGCATATTGTTTTTGTCCTGCTTAGTCCCTGTATCGTCAGCAGCAAAAAACCAGCTTATCAGCACTGCCGCAGCCATCAAAACAATAATGATGCCAACCTTTTTAATCATGATGAACCCTCCAAAAGTAAAGTAGTACCCAATTCCATTCTACCCTTAAAAGTATGAATTTAACGATTCTTTATTTTAATTGTAAAGGCTGTTGTTTTTGACACAAAACCTATAAACCATGACGTATGTGCTGGGTAGTTTTCGCTACGGACCGCTGTTTTCCGAAGCGGTGGACTAACACTCATATAAAGCTACGTAGCAGGTTATTATCAACTGCAGTGATATTAGCAACATGCTATGCGAAAAAGGCGATTGTAAAAAACAGCTTAGACTTGTTTAAGCTGTTTTAGAAAGTGGACTATTTGGTCAGCAAACCTGCTTTTTCTATCACCGTTCGAATCTCACTGCATGTAACATCGAAATGTGTTGTTAACCGGATAGTGTTTGGTCCAAATGAATTACCAAGAATCTTATGTTGTTTAAGTTTGTCTAAAAACTCGTGCGAGGTTAACCCTGCACCTTCAGTATTTACCAAAACGATATTGGTATCTACATTATTTCCAATGGATAGTCCTCCTACTTCCTGTAATCCGTCTGCCAGGTACCTTGCGTTCTCGTGATCCTCTGCCAAACGGTCAATCATCGTATTCAGTGCGACTAAACCTGGTGCCGCAATGATTCCGGCTTGTCTTAATCCGCCACCAAGACGTTTACGCCATTTTCGTGCTTGCTTAATAAATTCATTCGAGCCAGCAATAATGGACCCGACCGGTGCACCAAGTCCTTTAGAAAGACAAAATTGGACCGTATCTGTTTGTGCTGCGTATGCTTTTACATCTATTCCCGTAGCAACCGCTGCATTAAATAACCTGGCACCATCTAAATGGATAGGAACATGATTAGCACGTGCAATTTGATAAATCTCTTTCATGTTGTCCAGCGGAACGATCGCACCTCCAGCACGATTATGTGTATTCTCCAGACAGATGAGCCCAGTTTCCGGCATATGAATATCGTCTTCTCGAATCGCTGACTTCACAAGTTCCGGGTCCATCACACCATGATTACCGGCAATCGTTCTTGGCTGGACACCTGCAAAAGCAGAAATCGATGCCCCTTCATAGTAAAAGATATGTGATTCGGCCTCTAAGATAATTTCCTGACCTGGCTGGCAATGGGTCAAAACTGCAATCTGATTTCCTTGTGTTCCACTTGGTACAAACATTGCCGCTTCTTTTCCCAGCTTTTCAGCAGCTGTTCCTTCTAATTCTAATAGTGTTGGGTCCTCCCCATATACATCGTCCCCGACTTTGGCTTCAAAAGCCGCTTGTCTCATTTCCTTCGTTGGCTTAGTTACAGTGTCACTTCTTAGATCAATCATGCTAATCCCTCCAATTTCATAGCACTTCTTTGGCAATTAAATCATATGATTTAAATTTATCCTCTATATTACTTGTTATCGTCACAATCATTAGTTCATTTACTTGATATAATTTACATAAATCATCAAGCCGTTGCTTTACCTCCTGTGGGTTCCCGACAATCATCTTGTCGCTTGATTTCTTAATTAATGCAAGATCGTCCGCAGTGTACGGATAGTTTTTTGCCTCTTCGACGGATGGGACCCCAATATCTTCACCTTTCGATCTCTTGACACCCCATAATTTACTGCTCATCGCCAATTCTTCAGCTTTCTCGGTTGTCTCAGCACAAATCACTGACACTGTAACAATGGCTTCAGCCCTGCTTATGTGACCACCGCTTGAAAACCTATCATAATATTTTTTGACGATGGCAGGACCATCCCTGTCACTCATGAAATGGCCGAATGTGTATGGGAGTCCTTTTTCCGCCGCTAAAATCGCACTCTTTTCACTTGTGCCAAGCAGCCATGGTCGAGGTTCAGTCTGTGGGACAGGTGACGGCTGAACTTTTGCAAACATATGGTCTTTTGCGAAATCATTATGTAGGAAATGAAGCAGGTCATCCAATGAATCAGGCGTTCTGCGCACATTTTCCAGAAAGTTATCCGAAAGTGCCATCGTAGCTTCAGCAGATCCACCTGGTGCACGGCCAAGGCCGAGATCGACGCGGCCTGGATACAATGTTGCTAGAAGATTATATGTCTCAGCAACCTTAAATGCCTTATAATGAGGCAACAGGACAGCACCGGAACCAATTCGTATACAAGATGTAGCGGAACCGATAATCCCAAGCATCACTTCCGGTGACGGGCAAGCTAGACCTGATAAATCATGATGCTCTGCCATCCAATAACGAGTAAACCCAAGTCTATCTCCTAGTTTAGCGAGTTCAATTGAGTTATAAAGTGCTTCCTGTGCATTCTTCCCATCGGATATTGGCGCTTGATCCAGAATACTTAGTTGCATGTTTTTACCTGCTTTCTAACTGTTACTTGATACTATAATTATATGGACCATAATCAAAATAAGCAAAAAAGACCTACCAGCAAATGGTAAGTCATTAGAAAAATTTATATGTTTTTGTAAACTAACAGTCCAGTTTTTTATGCGTTTGTACAAATTGCACAAACCGTTTCCAGTCCATTAACCCACTAGGCTTATTGATAAATGCTCTTACTTCAACCGATGTCAGGCCTATTTCTTTAGCAATTAAAATAAGATCAATCCACTCCCCATCAAGACTATTCTCCAGTGGTTCCTTCATCGAATATCCGACAATAATCATCTCCCTAATTATAATTCTCAAGAGGATGTGCATCATGGCTGAAGAAAATTAATAAATTACCCATTATTTTTTGAAATGATTCCATATAATAACAGGTCGACTATATCGTTTGCTAGACTTTCTGGCTTCTGTATCCCCGGTAATAATTTTGTAACCACAAGACGTTCCATAATCCCCACTAAACTTTCAGCGACTATCTTTACATCAACAGTGGGTTGGAAATAACCATCCTGCATTTCTTTCCTAAGATTATCCGTTATTTGTGCAGCTAATTCCGTTTTTATATTTTCCGCTTCTGTTGCTTGCAATAATCCAATTCTGGTTAAGCTCGGATTTTCTGCGAAGAAGGAAAACATTGCTGTTAAGCCTGCTTTTATTTGATTGGGTAATGCGCTTCGCTCAATACCTGATTCCAATCGGCTGCTTTCAGCAAGACTGAACAATTTAGTGCGAAATAAACTGACCAATTCCTGAAATACGGCATCTTTATTTTGAAAGTACAGGTAAAAGGTTGGTTGTGTTAATCCCGCTTTTTTAACAATGGTACTTATCTTTGTATTATAATATCCCTCCTGGGCAAATTGATCAGCAGCGATTTGCAGCAGCAAGGATCTGCTTCGTTCTCCGCTAGCTCCTACTTTCCTTCCCCTTTGCCCCATCTTGTGCCAACTCCATGTTAGATTTAGTTAGTTATATTACTCATTAGTATTATCTACCAAAACCCATCATTAAGTCAAGGTAAACTTTCAAAATGAGGAAATTAAAAAACGAACCCCGTCTGAAGAGGTTCGTTTTTTTAGTTATTAATAGACCACAATATCGGAAAGAACGTAATGGTACAGCAATTGTTCAGTGTAATCCAATGATGTTTCATGGGTTCGTTCAAATGCATGTGAAGAATCTATTCCCGGCCCGATTAGTCCGTGAACAATGTCATGGCCCGCACGAATTGCCGCAGATGCGTCCGATCCGTAAAACGGATATATATCAAGCTTATAGCCAATATTATTTGACTCAGCAAGTTCTACAAGATGTTTTCGTAAACCATAATGATATGGGCCACTGGAATCTTTTGCGCAAATGGAAACGGTATATTCATCGGTTGATTGTCCGTCGCCCATAGCCCCCATATCGACTGCCAAATATTCAACTGTTTCAGGGGTAATATTGGAATTACCACCGTAGCCTATTTCCTCATTATTCGAGATAAGGAAATGGGTTGTATATGGAAGCGTAATATTTTCTTCTTTTACCCGTTTGATTAACTGCAGCAGAATCGCAACACTGGCCTTGTCATCCAGATGGCGTGATTTAATAAATCCATTGTCTGTTTGCTGCACGCGTGGATCAAAGGAAACAAAATCTCCCACCTCAATTCCAAGTTCACGGATTTCCTCTGCTTTTTCAACTTTTGCATCAATCCGGACTTCCATATTTTTTTTATCACGCTTGGCTTCCCCTGCATCCTTGTACACATGGACTGATGTTTGATGCATCAAGATGGTTCCAGTGTATACTTTTCCGCTGGAAGTATGGATTTCACAATACTCTCCTTCAATTGAGTTAAAGCCAAATCCGCCAATTAAATCAAGCCGAAGACGTCCATTGTCCTTCACTTCTTTCACCATCGCACCAAGTGTATCAACATGGGCAGTCAACATTCTCTGTTCACTGTTATTTTCGCCAGGTAATGTTGCGATTAATCCCCCCTTACGATTTCGTCGTGTTTTCACTTTTAAATCTTTCAGGGCACCTTCGACAAATTTAATTACTTTTTCAGTGCTGCCTGAAGGGCTAGGAATCGAAACTAATTGTTGAATTAGCTCTTTCGTTTCATTTACGTTTGGATATGTAGTCAAAATAGTTTCCCCTTTCAAAAATATATGTACCTATATCTTATCGTTAATGGGACAAGAATGACACTAAAATATATTATTTCTCACAGACCGCAATACCCAAAGGATAGTAGTCTTCTTCATCACGTAATGTTTCTGGAGTAATTAACACACCTTTTTGTAAATAAAAAGCGGATGATCTGTAATCCACAAATAACTGTTTAAATTCACCAATTGTCAGTTGGTGGACATGAAACGGCGAACCACAAGGAACCCCTCTCCCTTTTCCAAAAGGTGTTGATAACAGTAACGTTCCTCCCGGTTTTAACATAGCATAAATGTTAGACAGAAATTGTTTCTCATCAGGTATATGTTCAATTGTTTCAAAGCTGAGGATGGTATCAAATTGCCCCAACTTTTCCGGCAAGTCACTTGCAGTTACATCACCATGAAGGAAGGTCGTCAAGGGATGATAATATTTATATTGGCCGTAGGCAATTGCATCCTTATCATTATCAACACCGATGACTTCCGTTACTCCCTTGTCTTTACACTTTTTGGCAATGATGTGGCTTCCATAACCGGAACCACTGGCAAAATCAAGCACTCGTCCACTAGAATAATTAATTGCAAAGTGATACCTTGCAACATGTTCAAGTAATAAATCGTTTGTTATTTTCATTTTTTCAGGAATGACTCTTTCTCCTGTATCTTTTAGCATTTTGTTCACCGCTCAATTTTAAAAATTTTAAAGGTTATATAAAAATTATACCACACTGGTTGATAGTGCAATGAAAGCACCTCCTAAACTTTGTAAGCATTGACTCATCACCTGTTAACGTGCTATCTTTTGTTGTATGTATTTGCAAAAAAATTTAAAGGAGCATTATTCCGATGTAAATCAAAAATCCCAAATAATACCTATCATAATGAAAGAACGAATAAAGAATGGAAGGGATTTTTATGAGTATACAAGATGAAGTAAAAAAAAGAAAAACCTTTGCGATTATTTCGCATCCCGATGCAGGAAAAACAACAATGACAGAGAGATTACTCTTATTGGGAAATTTAATTCGATCAGCGGGAACGGTTAAGGGTAAAAAGTCAGGAAAATTTGCTACGTCCGACTGGATGGAAATTGAGAAACAGCGTGGTATCTCCGTTACATCAAGTGTGATGAACTTTCCATACGATGGATTCCAGGTAAACATTTTAGATACACCTGGTCACGAGGATTTTAGTGAGGACACTTATCGGACATTGACCGCCGTTGATAGTGTAGTGATGATCATTGATGCTACAAAAGGAATTGAGTCACAGACCATCAAATTATTTAAGGTATGTCGCATGCGCGGAATTCCTATTTTCACATTCATCAATAAATTGGACCGTGAGGGAAGAGAACCCCTTGAGTTATTAGAAGAAATCGAGCAGGTTTTGGATATTGAAACATACCCAATGAATTGGCCGGCTGGAATGGGAAAAAGATTCCTTGGAATTTTTGATCGGCATGATGAGCAATTTGTTCAATATAATGGAAATGAAGAAGAATCGTACATTCCATACAAAGAACTGAATAATTCCGAACATCAGGAGTTGGTGTCGCAATCAGCGTATCAGTCGGCACATGACGAGCTTTCTTTATTGGATGAAGCCGGCGACATGTTTTCACTAGAAAAGGTTTTATCAGGGAAGCAAAGTCCGGTATTCTTCGGAAGTGCACTCGCACCATTTGGTTTGCAAACCTTTTTTGATACGTTTATTTCCATGGCACCATCACCAGCACCAAGAAAATCAACTGAAGGGGCCATTCTTCCTGACAAAGAAGACTTCTCCGGGTTCATTTTTAAAATTCAAGCCAATATGAATCCAGCTCATCGGGACAGGGTTGCGTTTTTACGGGTGTGTTCCGGTAAGTTTGAGCGAGGAATGAGTGTGAAGTTGGCAAGAAATAATAAACTTATTAAGCTTTCTCAATCCCAGCAATTTGTGGCATCCTCAAGGGGAACAATTGAGGAGGCATACGCCGGAGATATCATTGGTATATATGATCCAAACGCCTATCAAATTGGAGACACTCTGATAGAAGGCAAAGACCATTTTGAATACGAGGAGCTGCCAAAATTCCCACCGGAAATATTTAAAAAAGTTACTGCCAAAAACGTGATGAAATCCAAGCAATATAAAAAAGGAATTGAGCAGCTTGTGCAGGAAGGTGCAATCCAACTCTATTATCGATATCGCACCGACTCCTATATACTAGGTGCAGTAGGTGAGCTGCAATATGATGTATTCAAATACCGTATGAAAAACGAATACAATGTAGAAGTCATTTTGGAATCGATTGGAGAACGAGTACCACGCTGGTTAAAAGAGGAACAAGTAGACGAGTCGCTTTTTGATGAACAGAATTTACTAGTCCGCGACAGAGAAGGAAATTATCTTGTGCTATTTCGAAATGATTTCGCCCGTCGTTGGTTTGAAGAAAAACATACCAGCATCGAATTGATCGATTTGCTGGAATCCAATAAGTATGATCAGTCGTATTAAATATGGTTTATCCTCTATTACAATGGTTGATTGGAGCGGAAAACAACCCAGCGCATATTTCGAGTTTATAGACATTTAGCAGTAACATTTACAAAAATAACCAAGAAAAATATCCGAACTACTCCAAATTCAAATTAAAGAATTTTGAATCATAGTTCGGATTTTTCTCTGACTAAATCACTTTTGTCCCAGCCTCTTTACTATTTTTTATTCACCATAGCTTTCAATCATATTGGACATATGGGCATAGGCACCACCTGCGAGTAAAGCAGAGGATACCATTACAGCTTCCGCAAGCTCCTCATTCGTTGCGCCAGCTTTGTCCGCATTTTTGGTATGAACGTCAATGCAATAAGGGCATTGGGTAGCATGGGCGACTGCAACTGCAATAATTTCTTTAAACTTTGCAGTTAATTTACCAGCTTTCATTGATGTTGCACTGAAGTTAGCATATGCTTTGAAACCATCAGGGGCTTGTTTACCTAGCTCACCAAGTCTTTTTAGATTTGATCTCGTGAACAATGTATCATCCGCTTCCGGATCCTTAGCATTTTGCATATTTGTACTATGTGTTACCGCTCCTCCAGCTTCGACACCGGAAACTACAAATACAGCCTCGACCAATTCTTCAAGTGATGCCCCCTCTGTTTTTGCTTTACGTGTATGGGAGTCGATACAATATGGACATTCTGTTACATGTGCTATTGCTACAGCAATAATTTCCTTTTCTTTCTTGGTCAATGCGCCCTCTTTACTAACCGCCTCATTAAATTTCGAAAATGCATTTAACTGATCAGGAGCCAAATCTTTAAGTTTACTTAAATGCTGCATATGTTCCTTTTGATATAAAGAAGATGACATAGTAAACATCCTTTCATGGTTTTTTTTCGATACATTTATTTTGGATTTATTCCAATAAATTAGTATATAGTAACCTTACCATAGTAATTTTTGGAATAACAAGAAAACTGTTTATCTAAAATACTAAAATCGGACACAAAAAACCACCAACATATGTATTGGTGGAGACGGTGGGACATGCTCTTCCATGCTTTCGACATGGCACTGACTATATCTTGAACCTAATTAATCAGGCTCCCCGGCGTCTTATGCAGAATTTATATTTACCTTATTAAGGTTGTATTCCACATCCTAGTACTACCAAACATGGCAGCCTATAAGTCGATACACGGCTGTTGGATTACTCCACATACCGCTCGGCATTGCCTTATTGCTTTATAAAGCAACTTAGGTTTCACCGATAAAGCCGGATTTTCACTTTTGTATTACTACAAAAGGCGACTATTTACTAATCGAACCCACGTCCAGAGATATTGCCACTCAGGCTTCTACACGTGTAGTTGGTATATTATCATTCGCTGTCATATCGGCCTACCAACAGGCCTCCATGCAGCTAGTCTGATTGGTTTCAACTACCATCCTCAGACGGTGGATGGCAGTGTAGCCCGCTTCATTTGAGACCCTTCAATCTGCATCACGGGCGAATGCAGGAAGGATCGCTTTAGAACTACTTACGCAGCTGCTAAAGCAGGTTGATTATTTTTGCCAGTTATATTTAGGCGAGTAACGTTTTACGAGCCGTAACCTCGACGCGCAACCTGAGCTCAATCTATCCCTGTCGAATCCTAAACGTCCCCGTTAAGAGAAACGCTCGGATAAAAATGAGCATTTATTTAATTTTGTTAGCTTTATTGTTACAACTACTAGTATAGCATATTAAGCATAAATTGCAACCTGTCCTAGGACTATTTACCTGCATCCTTGATGGCCCGGTCAATGTCCCGTTTCATTTGTTTCCTTTTTAAGTCTTCCCGTTTATCATATTTTTTCTTTCCGCGACCAACACCAATCAGGACTTTGGCATAGCCATTTTTAATATAGATCTTAAGTGGTACTAATGCATACCCCTGCTGCTGCGTAACGCCGATTAACTTATCAATTTGTTTTCGGTGCAGCAGTAATTTCCGGGTTCGTGTTGGGTCATGGTTAAACCGGTTTCCTTGTTCATATGTCGAGATATGCAAATTGATCAGCTTTATTTCACCTTTATCAATCCTCGCATGTGAATCTTTAATATTCACACGGCCGGCACGAATAGATTTAATTTCCGTTCCTTGCAAGACGATTCCTGCTTCATAAGTCTCCTCGATAAAATATTCATGGGATGCTTTCTTATTTTGAGCGAGTGTTTTTCCCAGTCCTTTTGGCATAGTGTTTCCTCCTACTACTTGCGTGTCACTTATTTTATCAAATATCCCTTACTTTTCCAATCATAATAGGAGTTATTACAGAGAAAAGACTAATCCGCCCAACGAATTAGCCCAAAGGTTTAGTATAGTTACTTCTTTTTGTTCTTCCCTTTTCCTTTTGACTTTCTCTTTTTTCCACCGCCAACCATTTCAAAATCAACCACGTGTTCATCCATGTTAACGGCAATTACCCGAACATCAACCGTATCACCAATTCTGTATATGTTTCCAGTTCGTTCACCAATCATTGCGTAATTCCGTTCATCATAATGATAATAATCATCAGTGAGTTGACTAACATGTACAAGGCCTTCAACCGTATTTTCCAATTCAACAAACAAGCCGAAATTCGTTACAGAGCTAATCACACCTGTGAATGTTTCACCGATTTTATCTTCCATATATTCCGCTTTCTTCAGATCGTCTGTATCTCGTTCGGCATCGACAGCAGTTCGTTCTTTTTCAGACGTATGACGAGCAATATCCGGCATTCTCTCTTTCCATTTGCGGATTGTTTCACTGTCCATTTTCTTTTCAATTAAATAGGTCCGTATTAACCGATGAACGATTAGATCTGGATACCTTCTAATCGGCGAAGTGAAATGCGTGTAGAAATCAGTAGCCAATCCAAAGTGTCCGACACTGTTTGGATCATACTTAGCTTGCTGCATCGAACGTAACATCAGTTTTGAAATGATCATTTCTTCAGGTGTATCCTTTACTTCATCTAGAACCTTCTGCAATGCCTGTGGATGAATTTCATTTGCTGTCCCCTTCACCTTATAGCCAAGCCCGCCAATGAAATCAAAGAAATGCTGCAGCTTTGATTCATTTGGATCCTCATGTATCCGGTGAATAAACGGAACATCCATCCAGTGAAAATGTTCTGCTACGGTCTCATTTGCTGCTAGCATAAATTCTTCAATCAAACGTTCCGCAACCCCGCGTTCACGGATTACCACATCAACCGCCTTTCCTTTTTCATCAACGAGTACTTTTGCCTCTTTAAAATCGAAGTCAATTGCGCCACGCTTTGCCCGTTTATGCCTCAGAATGGATGCTAATTTCTCCATAGCTTCAAACATAGGAACAAGTGCATCATACCGTTCCCGGACTTGTTCGTCATTATCCACCAAGATCTTATTTACATCACTGTATGTCATGCGTTCATTGGTTTGAATTACACTTTGAAATATCGAGTGATCAATTATTTCTCCGAAATTATTTATTTCCATCTCACACCCCAGAGTTAATCGGTCTACCTGGGGATTTAACGAACAAATCCCATTAGAGAGGCGGTGTGGTATCATCGGAATAACCCGGTCAACTAAGTAAACACTAGTTCCGCGTTCAAATGCTTCCTTATCCATTGGTGTGCCTTCACGCATATAGTAACTGACATCTGCAATGTAGACACCAAGCTTATAATTTCCGTTATCGAGTTTTTTTACGGATACCGCATCATCAAGATCTTTCGCATCAGCGCCATCAATCGTTACAGTTACTTCATCCCGCAGGTCCTTCCGATTTTTCATTTCATCTTCCGAAATCGTTTCAGGTGTGTTTTCAGCCTGTTCTAATACTTCTTCCGGAAAATCAATGGTAATCCCATGTTTATATATAATTGAAATAATATCAATTCCCGGGTCATTCTTATGGCCTAAAATCTGGGTGATTTCGCCTTCCGCACTTTTTCCTCCTTCTGGATATTTGGTGATAGTAGCAATTACCTTATGACCGCTAACTGCACCTTTTGCCTTACTCTTGGGTATGAAAATATCATTTGGTATCCGTTTATCATCCGCAATTACAAACCCAAATGAACGATTATTTTCAAATGTCCCAACTACTTGATGGACAGCCCGTTCTAAAATTCGAATTACTGTGCCCTCAGGGCGATTGCCTGCATCATCTTTTTTCTCCAGACGAACCAGTACAATGTCATTGTTCATCGCTGAAGCCAAATCTGAATGATGAATATATACATCCGTCTGTTCTTCGTTTTCAGGAATTAAAAATGCAAATCCCTTTGCATGCATTTGAATCCTGCCTTTAATCAGATTCATTTTTTCCGGCAGTCCAAATCTATTTTTTCTAGTACGGACTAGTTCTCCATTCTCCTCAAGTTCGTTCAGCGACTTGATCAGGCTTTTAAATTCCTCGGATCCTTCAATATTCAATGCTTCCTTAAGCTCATCAACAGCCAATGGCTTCGTATTATTTTCTTTAAAATAGTTTCGTAATTCGTCTATCATTGTCTCATTCATGTGTTCACCTTCTTTCTCTATTAGTATTACCCTAATTTACCAGCTTCAAAAGCTATTATTCCCAATCAAGCTTTTCCAGGAAGTTTAATATATCTTCATGCAGCTGTTCCTTTTCCTTATCAAGTGTAATAACGTGGCCAGATTCTTTGTACCACTTTATATCCTTATGATCGGATTCGACATTTTCATAAATATATGCAGCACTGTCTGTATTAATCATTTCATCTTTCTCAGCTTGAACAACAAATGCTGGTGTATAAATGGTGTCGACATTGGTTTTCACATTTGTAATTAACTTGCCTAATTGTTCAAACATTGGCGCTGACTGATCCATTAAGCTGTTAACTTCTTCTTTTATTGTATCGTCGTCTTTGCCTTCAAGCTGCTTGTATTCCTTCGCAAAGGTTTTGAAACCTTTAGTTAATTGTGTCTCATTATCAAAAAACATCGGGGCACACATCGGAATTACACCTTTTACTTGTTCCGAATAAGCCAATTTTAGACCAAGGACACCGCCAAGCGACAATCCAACCACAGCAATCTCCGAATGACCAAGTTCTTTTAAATGATGATAGGCCTCCATAACATCTGCCCACCATTGTTCAGGTGTAGCGTCAATCAGTTCCTCAGGTGGTTTGCCATGTCCCCTGTAAATTGGGGCGTGACAGGTGTACCCTTGTTTTTCTAAATAACGTCCAAGCATACGAACATCCGCAGTATGACCGGTAAAACCGTGCAATAATAATACCGCCCGTTTTCCTGATTCAAATGTAAATGCCTTTGGTTCCTTAATTTTCATCGTGATAATTCTCCTTTGATCCATGTAATCTTATTATTACCTTCTATACATAAATAATCCCTTATCACCAAACGCGATAAGGGCTTAATTGTCTATTGTAAAACATATGCACTTAAGAAAGCTAATATAAAAAACAATGTTCCAGTTATTACAGTGCCTCGGTGTAAAATTAAATCAACACCACGTGCCTTCTGTTTACCAAATAGTTGTTCCGCACCACCTGAAATTGCTCCAGATAATCCTTCACTTTTACCTGATTGTAAAACAACTAAAACGATCATAATAATAGCATCAATTACTAGGACAATATTTACTATATCTATCATGTTATGATGACACCCCCGTAGTCATAAACGTACAAAGTTCTATCTATACTTTAGCATAATTTCAGTTATTTTAGCAAGTTTATTTAAAATAACATTGCTATATTTTGGACGTAACGTCTCTTTCACTTTATCATAGAAAGAACAATAACTTGTAGAAAAGGATGAATAATAATGGAAAAAGACTTTTGGTTATCAATGTATGATGATGTTGAAATCTATGTAAAAAAATGGTTCAACCCAAATCAAAAGCCTAAGGCAATCGTTCAACTGGCACATGGTATGGCTGAACATATTAATCGGTACCATCCATTCAGCAACTATCTGGTTGAAAATAACATAGCGGTATTTGGAAATGACCACCGCGGGCATGGTCAAACTGGTGAGAAACAAGGATCACTTGGGTATTTTGCTGACGAAAATGGTTTTGAAAAGGTTACCAACGATCTTTTCGAGGTTACGCTGGAAATCAAAAAGGAATATCCGGACACTCCAGTATATTTAGTTGGGCACAGTATGGGATCCTTTTTATCCCGCGCCTATATCCAAAAGTACAGCCAAGAAGTTGATGGTGTGATTCTTTCTGGTACAGGCTATTTTCCTAAATTCCAATCATTAGCTGGTAAACAAGTAGCCGCTGTATTGCCACCAAAGGAAGAAACAAAACTTATGAATGCATTAACATTCGGTTCATATAACAAAAAGGTAGATGATATGCATACTACATTTGATTGGCTAACACGCGACCAGAAAATGGTACAATCCTATATCGATGACCCTTATTGTGGCTTTGTACCGAAAGCAAGATTCTTCTATGACCTGATGGATGGAATAAAAACAATTCAGGATAAACGGCGCAACGAAGCTGTTCGTAAAGATTTGCCAATGCTTCTGGTCAGTGGGGATGCCGACCCTGTTGGTGATTACGCTAAAGGAGTGTGGAAGACAGCACAGTTATATGAAAAAGCCGGTTTAGAAAATATAGCATCCATGTTTTTCCATGATGGACGGCATGAAATCCTGAACGAGCTGAACAAGGAAGAGGTTTTTAATCTTCTATTCCACTGGTTACGTGATCAAATGAACCAATCATCAAAGTAAGCGTTTGCAAGGCACTTTCCAGTTATATACATGCCCAATCCCTTGAAACGACTATGTTTTTAAGGGTAAAATGGAGGGTGGATATGAAATAAAAATTGAAGGGTTGGACATAGATTATGAAACAGATTCAAGGAATAGCTGCTTCGAGTGGAATAGCGATTGCGAAAGCGTATCAATTGGTTACACCAGATCTTTCATTTGAGAAAAAGCCAATCGATAATCCGAATGAGGAAATTGAACGGCTGGATCATGCGCTAGAGCAATCAAAAACAGAATTAGAAAAAATTAAAGCGCATGCTAAACGGGAAATTGGGGACGAGCATGCCGAAATATTTTCAGCACATCTGCTCGTCTTAAGCGACCCGGAATTAATCAAACCAATCAAAGAGAAAATTACAACTGATAATGAAATGGCCGAAGCAGCATTACAGGAAACTGCTGACATGTTTATCGACATGTTTAAAAACATGGATAATGAATACATGCGTGAGCGTGCAGCGGATATTCAGGATGTAACAAAACGTGTAATGGCTCATTTACTAAATGTTACATTTCCTGATCCTGCCTTAATCGATGAGGAAGTAATCGTCATCGCAGAAGACCTGACACCTTCTGATACGGCACAATTAAATCGCGAGTTTGTTAAGGGCTTTGCAACAGACATTGGGGAAGAACCTCCCATTCAGCTATCATGGCTAGATCACTGGAAATTCCTGCTGTTGTAGGCACAAAAGAAAGCACGCAGGAAATCCAGCAGGATGACTTCCTTATCGTCGACGGCATGAATGGTGTTGTATTAATTAATCCGAGTGAGGAAGAAATAGAATCCTATAAAGTAAAGCAGGCAGAATACGAAGCACAGAAGTCTGTATGGGCCAAATTAAAGGATGAATCAACTGTAACATCTGAGGGCGAACACGTTGAATTAGCTGCTAATATTGGTACACCCGAGGATGTGGATGGTGTCCTAAATAATGGGGGCGAGGGTATTGGACTTTATCGGACAGAGTTTCTATACATGGGAAAAAGCCAGCTTCCAACTGAAGATGAACAATATGATGCGTATAAATCGGTACTGGAAAAAATGGGAGACAAACCTGTTGTGGTTCGGACATTAGATATAGGTGGCGATAAGGAATTAAGCTATTTAGATCTGCCGAAAGAAATGAATCCATTCCTAGGATTCCGTGCAATTCGCTTCTGTTTAGAAAATGAATCAATTTTCCGTACACAATTACGCGCCTTGCTTCGGGCAAGTGTACATGGCAACTTAAAAGTGATGTTCCCGATGATTGCTACACTGGAAGAATTCAGGCAAGCCAAAGCTATTTTATTGGACGAAAAGGAAAATCTGATAAATGAAGGTACAGACGTTTCTGATCAAATTGAGGTCGGCATTATGGTGGAAATTCCATCAACCGCAGTTACTGCTAAACAGTTTGCAAAAGAGGTAGATTTCTTTAGTGTCGGTACAAATGATTTGATTCAGTATACAATGGCCGCTGATCGCATGAATGAACAAGTTTCTTATTTATACCAGCCATACCATCCCGCAATATTAAACCTGGTACATCATGTAATTGAAGCAGCGCACGCCGAAGGGAAATGGGTTGGCATGTGTGGCGAAATGGCTGGTGATCCAATTGCCATTCCAATTTTACTAGGACTTGGACTGGACGAATTCAGCATGAGTGCCACATCTATCTTACCAGCCAGAACCCAGCTTCGTCAGTTATCAAAAAAAGACATGCAATCCCACAAAGAAACATTGCTTTCCATGGGAACCACAGAAGAAGTAGTAGCATTTGTGAAAGAGAAAACAGAGTAACATAATGGGGACAGTCCCCCGCCACGCTAACGCGTTAAAGCGATGGGGGACTGTCCCCTTTTATTATCTCAAGTTTTTGCTCAATTGGTGTACGTCCTTTATTTCTTGGTACATGTTTCGGATAACCGATTTGCAGGACGGCGGCTATTTTGTGCTGTTCTTCATCCAATCCAATTGCTTGGACAAATCCAGGATCATGCATAAATGGTGTAATTGTCCAGAGCATCCCAACACCGAGTTCCCAGCCGGCTAGTTGGGCGTTCTGAATGAATGCACTAACTGCGGCACTTTCTTCCTCAACACGAACCTGATCAGCCTCCTTTGTATAATAAATCAACGCATGATGCGGGATATGTAATAAAAAATTTTTCATCGAATCTACCATTTTCACTGTTTTGGCATCATCAGTAGTTTTTAACATTCCAATACGCTGGTAGCTTTCGATGATTTTATTAACAAAAGGGGCCTTCCCCTGTTCCTGGTAGAGTTTAATTTGCCACGGTTCTTTCATATAATGGGTTGGTGCATAGGAACCATAGGTAAAGATCTCCTTTAGCCTGTCCAAAGGCACTTCTTCGTCAGTAAAACTATGTATCGATCTTCTTTGTTTAATTGCCTGCAGTATATCCAAGTTTCCACCTCATCGTTAATCTTCTCTATCACTATGGTAACAGATTCTTTCGTAACATTGGCAATTAATCACGTGTTCCCTCCCGTCATCACCGTCATAAAGTTGGTATAAAATTTGCTATAATCGAGTTGAAAAGCAATTCGATATTGCTTTCTTTTCTCATTCTCCTCGTTATTTATATATGGGCGAATATCTGCTATGCTCTGCCCCCGTGCAACACCTTTCCTCAATTGGACAATTGTAACAGGCAGTGTATCAAATGTCAGCATGTCCTCGTGGATAGTTGCCATTAACGTCAGTACGTCGTGCATGGGACTTCCTTGGATGGATGGATTACGGTTCTTGTAAAAGTTATAATAGTAATCCAACATTGGTTTGATAATTTTTGCTTTTCCTATGTCAGCAATATAATCCACCATTTGCGGTGTTACAATAGCTTGCAGTGTTACGTTTAATGGGATGATGGTTACATTTTGAGCATTTTCCAAAACAAGCTTGGCAGCAATAGGGTCGGAATAGAAATTAGCCTCTGACACAGAAGTAACATTACCAGGAACCCAGAATGCACCACCCATAATGTAAAAACCTTTTATTTTCTTCATCAATGATTTGTATAAAATAAATAGGCTGGCAAGCGAAGTAAGTCTGCCAATATTAACGATTAGTAAATCATCATCCTGGTATTTTTCAATGATGTTGACAATCTCAAAAAAGTTTTCCGTCTGGTAATCTGAAACTGTTGGTGGAACAATTGGGCCAAGCCCATATTCTCCATGAATTTCCGGAAAAAACGTTGGCACTTCTCCTGTCATAGGCATCTCAGCACCACTGATAACAGCCGGCTTATCAGGTATATCAAACAGCTCTTTAATATACCGTACATTAGCAAGCGCCTTTTCCCGTGGTACATTGCCATAATCAGCTACAACCCCGACTATTTCAATCTGATCATTTAAGTACGCATAAATCAGTGAAACAGTGTCATCTATCCCAATATCCCCAAATAATAAAACCTTTTGTGCCACGTCACCCATCCCCTTGCCATCATTTCTTAATTATATTCGCGGGGAGAGCTGTCCTATGTGTAGAAAATGGGATTAAGAAAGAGTTTTTTCCTAAAAGATTGTTGTTTTTGACACAAAATCCATAAACTGAGACGTACCTAAAAATCATGTTTGATATCTTGGCGGCCGCTGCTTAAAAAACACTGCGCTTTCCGTGGGCAGCTGATGAGCCTCCTTGCCCCGGCACGGTTTAAGCCCTTTTGCCGGGGCAAGGAAGGGCACTGAAAAAGTGGCGGATTTTAATTTAGTTTTTCACTTTTACTTAGCATCTTGAATATACGGAGACTCCTCGAAAAAGAAATGCACTTTTTCTTCGTGCGATGCCTATTCAGGGAAGCTTTCCTTGTACTGCGGGAAGTGAGAGATCGGCGAGACCCCGCAGGACGGCAGTTAATGAGGCCCGACTAAAACCGCCCTTTGCGGGCAACGTCGGCTACCCCTTGCCGGGGCAAGGAGACTCGGCACTCGCCCTAAGGTGCGCGCAGTATATTCAAGATGCGATGATAGATCCACATATTTGTGTATTAACTATACCTTTTTCAGTCCCCTCATCGTAAGGGGAGGCCATGAAAGCGAGTGTTTTTTAAGCAGCGGCCGTCGTGGTGCCAAACATAATTTTAGTTACATCGCAGTTTATATCAACTGCGGCGACAGTAACCACAAACTATGCAAAAAACCACCTAAAAAAGAGACAGATTTCTCTGCCTCCTTTAATCAAATATTTATTTGTTCAAGTTATAAAAAGCATTCAGTCCAGCGTATTGTCCAAGACCAGAAAGCTCATCCTCAATACGTAGCAATTGATTATACTTCGCTACACGATCTGTCCGTGATGGTGCCCCAGTTTTGATTTGGCCAGCATTGGCCGCAACAGCGATATCTGCAATTGTTGCATCTTCTGTCTCACCAGAGCGATGGGAAATAACCGCTGTATATCCAGCCCGTTTTGCCATTTCAATAGCGTCAAATGTTTCAGTAACGGTACCAATTTGGTTTACTTTTACCAGAATGGAATTTCCTACACCCTGTTCAATTCCCTGGGCTAATTTCTTCGTGTTTGTAACGAATAAATCATCACCAACCAGCTGGATGCGGTCACCAATACGTTCAGTTAACAGTTTATGACCTTCCCAGTCATTTTCATCCAGTCCATCCTCAATAGAAATAATTGGGTACTTATTAACCATTTCCTCGTACCAGTCAACCATTTCTTCAGATGTGCGGACAACGCCTTCACCTTTAAGGTTGTATTTACCATCCTCATAAATTTCGGATGATGCTACATCCATTGCTAACTTCACTTCTTCTCCAGGTTTATAACCTGCAGCTTCAATAGCTTCAACAATTGTTTGTAATGCTTCCTCATTTGATTCAAGGTTTGGTGCAAAGCCGCCTTCATCACCAACACCAGTATTATAGCCTTTAGACTTTAATACGTTTTTCAATGAATGAAAAATTTCTGCCCCAGTTCGAAGTGCTTCTTTAAATGTTGGTGCTGCAACAGGCATAACCATAAATTCCTGGATATCCACGTTATTGTCAGCATGCTCGCCACCGTTTAGAATGTTCATCATAGGAGTCGGTAATGTTTTGGCATTAAACCCTCCCAAATAATTGTACAATGGAATTTCTAAATAACTGGCTGCTGCATGTGCTACCGCCATGGATACACCTAGAATAGCATTTGCTCCAAGTTTTCCTTTATTTTCTGTACCGTCTAGCTCAATCATCAATTCATCAATAATATTTTGACGGGTCACATCAATACCAATTAGTTCAGGTCCAATCAACTCATTAACATTTTCCACTGCTTGTTGAACGCCTTTTCCAAGGTAACGATCTTTGTCACCATCGCGCAGTTCAACGGCTTCATATTCTCCAGTTGATGCACCACTAGGAACAAGAGCAGCACCAAATGCTCCAGACTCTGTAAATACTTCTACTTCTACTGTTGGATTTCCACGTGAATCTAATACCTCTCGTGCATAAACGTCTGTAATGTATGGCATGTTTAACCGCTCCCTTATTTTTTAATTAATGATGTACCAGTCATTTCTTCTGGTAAATCAATGTTCAATAGATCAAGTAATGTTGGTGATAAGTCTGCAAGGATTCCGCCATCACGCAATGTGGCTTCCTCTTTTGTTACGATAACTGGCACAGGATTTGTCGTATGTGCTGTCATTGGATCACCATCAGGTGTGATTACCTCATCCGAATTACCATGATCCGCAGTAATTATCGCATTACCATCTAATTCTACTATTTTATCAACAATTTTTCCAAGACATTCATCGACAGCTTCTATTGCTTTAATTGTTGGCTCCAATTTTCCAGAATGTCCTACCATGTCCGGATTGGCGAAGTTTAGCAGAATCGCATTTGGTCGGTCAGCATCTGAATCCAGTTCTTTCAATAAAGCGTCAGTTACTTCATACGCACTCATCTCCGGTTGCAAGTCATAGGTTGCGACCTTTGGTGAATTAATCAGAATACGTTTTTCACCAGGAAATTCTTTCTCACGACCACCACTCATGAAAAATGTCACATGTGGATATTTCTCCGTTTCCGCAATCCGAAGCTGTTTCATATCATGCTGTGCCAAAACTTCTCCAACAGTGTTGTCCAAGTTGACCGGTTTATAAGCAACATAGCCATCAACGGATTCACTGAAATTAGTCAGCATCACAAAGTGTAAATTCTTTGGTACATTGTCTCCGCGGTCAAAGTCGCGGAAATCATCGTCTGAAAATGTGCGTGAAATTTGGATGGCACGGTCCGGTCTGAAATTATAAAAGATAATCGAATCTTCACTTTCAACCTTTCCTCTTGGGTTGCCATTTTCATCGGTTAAGACTGATGGTATCACGAATTCATCATAGATGCCATTTTCATACGAATCATCAATCAATTCATATGGATCTTTGTATTGCGGCCCTTTTCCATAAACCATCGCATCATAGGCTTTTTTCACTCGGTCCCAGCGCTTATCCCGGTCCATTGAATAATATCGACCGGAAATCGTAGCGAGTTGGCCGACGCCATATTCCTTCATTTTTGCTTCTGTTTGTTCAATATATTTCTTCGCTGTTTGTGGCCCCACATCTCGCCCATCCAAAAATGCATGAACGTATACATCTTTTAAATCATTATCTTTAGCCAATTTCAGTAATGCAAACAAATGACTGATATGACTATGCACACCACCATCTGATAACAGCCCAAAGATGTGTAAAGCCTTGTTCTTTTCTTTTGCATCATTAACCGCATCAAGGAAAGCATCTTTTTCAAAAAACTCGCCTTCCTTAATGGACAGATTGACCCGGGTAAGACTCTGATACACAATTCGTCCTGCACCAATATTTAAATGTCCGACCTCTGAGTTACCCATTTGGCCTTCCGGAAGGCCTACAGCTTCTCCACTGGCTTGCAACTGGTTATGCGGATACTTATTCCAGTAACGATCGAAATTGGGTGTATTTGCTTGTTTAACTGCATTTCCCATTTCGGTATCACGGATTCCAAATCCATCTAAGATGATTAATGCAGCCAATTTTTGATCGGTCATTTTTTACCAGCCTCCACGAGCTGAATAAATGATTCTGCTTCAAGACTTGCTCCACCGACTAACGCACCATCAATATCAGACTGTGTTAGTAATTCATCAACATTTGCCGGTTTCACACTGCCTCCATACTGGATGACAACCTGATTGGCTGTTTCAGTTGATGTCATTTTTTCAATTACATTCCGAATGTGACCGCAAACCTCATTTGCATCACTGCTTGAAGCAGTTTTACCAGTTCCGATTGCCCATATCGGTTCGTAGGCTACAATTGTCTCAGCAATTTGTGCATCTGTTAGATCTTTCAAACCTTCGCGTACTTGTGTTTCAATATGGTTCATAGTCTCATTAGCTTCCCGTTGATCAAGTGTTTCCCCAACACATACAATCGGTGTTAAATCATGTTCAAATGCCGCATGTGCCTTCTTATTTACCGTTTCATCAGTTTCAGCAAAATATTCCCTGCGCTCGGAGTGCCCAATTACAACGTGAGTCACACCTAAGTCTTTTAACATCACGGGACTAACTTCACCAGTAAATGCCCCGTTTTTAGCATAGTGCATGTTCTGGGCACCGATTTTTACAGAAGTACCTTTTGTTTGTTCAACAAGTGGCGCAAGAAAAGGGAATGGTGCACACACAATTGCTTCCACCCCTTGGCCAGTTGGATCTTTGTCCACAACCTCTTGGACGAATTTTTCCGCTTCGCTTAACACTTTATTCATTTTCCAGTTTCCAGCAATTACTTTATTGCGCATCGTCTCACCTCATCATTTATTATTTGTCATCTAATGCTTGCACGCCCGGAAGTTCTTTCCCTTCCATAAATTCCAAGGAAGCACCCCCGCCGGTCGATACATGATCCATTTGATCTGCAAAACCAAATTTCTCGACAGCTGCAGCGGAATCACCACCACCAATAATCGTATAACCGTTTGTTGTTGCTAAAGCTTCGGCAACTTCCTGTGTACCGCCGGCAAAGGAGTTGATTTCAAACACACCCATTGGACCATTCCAAATCACAAGCTTGGAATCCGCTACAATGTTACGGAATGTTTCGCGGGTTTTAGGTCCAATATCGAGTGCTTCCCAATCAGCTGGTATCTCATCGATTGCAACAATTTTCGTGTTGGCATCATTGGAAAAGTCATCGGCAACAACAGCATCTTCAGGAAGTACCAAATTAACTCCTTTATCCTTCGCCTTTTGCATAAACTGTTTTGCTACATCAATTTTATCCTCTTCCAATAAGGACTTACCAATTTCATATCCTTGAGCCTTTATAAATGTGTAGGCAAGCCCGCCACCAATGATCAGGTTATCTACCTTTTCAAGCAAATTATCGATGACGTCAATTTTATCCTTAACCTTTGCACCACCGATGATTGCGGTAAATGGACGGTCAGGATCTTCTAAAGCTTTACCAAGTACATCAATTTCTTTTTCCATTAAAAATCCTGCGGCAGACGGTAACTTTTTAGCGACACCAGTTGTTGATGCATGGGCGCGATGGGCTGCTCCAAATGCGTCATTCACATACACATCCGCCATATCGGCGAAAGCTTTAGCAAGCTGTTCATCATTTTTTTCTTCACCAGGTTCAAAGCGCACATTTTCAAGCAGCAGAATATCACCATCACTCAATCGTGATAAAGCTTCATTCACTTCTTTCCCATATACGGCATCCGTTTTTGTTACTTCTTTTCCGATTAAATCACTTAGTCGTTTCGCAACAGGATCAAGTCGCAAATCCTCAACAACCTTTCCTTTTGGACGACCCAAATGACTGGCAAGTATGACAAGTGCTCCTTGTTCAGTCAAATACTCAATTGTCGGAAGTGCCGCTTTCACACGTGTATCATCACTTACCTCACCGTCTGCCATTGGTACGTTAAAGTCAACCCGGCAAAATACTTTTTTCCCTTTTAAATCAAGGTCTTTTAGAGTTTTTTTATTCATTCTGTAAAAATCCTCCTTAGGTTATGTACAACTGTTCAATGGTTGTTTTTCCCTCAAATTGTGTCCATTAATCGCAAAAAAGAAAAAGAGGAGGAAAAAGTTCCTCCTCAAGTATATATGAACTTTCTCTTATAGTCCTTGATTTTTAATATAAACAGCTAAATCAACACAACGTGCGGAATATGCCATTTCGTTATCATACCATGCAACAACTTTTACCATGTTGTCCTCAAGTGTCATTGTTGACAATGCATCAAATACAGTGGAATGTGTGTTACCAACGATATCGCTTGAAACTAGTGGTGCTTCACTGTATTCAACAATTCCTCTTAATTCGCCTGCACTAGCAGCATCTTTAAATGCTTGATTTACTTCTTCAGCAGTAACGTTTTTATCCAAATCAGCAACCAAGTCAACAATGGAACCATCCGGCGTTGGTACACGTACAGCCATACCATTCAATTTGCCATCTAGCTCAGGAAGAACTTTTCCAACTACTTTTGCTGCGCCTGTAGTTGTTGGGATAATGTTTTGTGCTGCTGCACGAGCACGACGATAATCCTTATGTGGCAAGTCCAGGATTTGTTGATCATTTGTATATGAGTGTACAGTTGTCATAAGACCACGTTTAAGTCCAAACTTGTCAGATAATACTTTAGCTAATGGTGCTAGGCAGTTTGTTGTACAAGATGCATTCGAAACAATATGATGTTCATCTGCTTTATAGTCCTGCTCATTTACACCCATTACCATAGTTAAATCTTCTTCTTTAGCAGGAGCGGAAATAATTACTTTTTTAGCACCAGCGTCAATATGTTTTTGAGCATCTGCACGGTTAGTGAAACGACCTGTTGATTCAACTACGATATCTACGCCAAGATCGCCCCATCCCAAGTTGGCTGGATCACGTTCTGTTAAAACTTTGATTTCTTTTCCGCCTACTACAATGTTTGATCCATTAACAGAAACTTCTTCATCCAACTGTCCATGGACAGAATCATATTTTAGTAGATGCGCAAGCATGTCAGCATCTGTCAGGTCGTTTACTGCTACAACCTCAACATCGTCATTTTTTAGTGCTTGACGAAATACGTTACGTCCAATACGTCCGAATCCATTAATACCCATTTTTACTGCCATTTTATTTCCTCCTAAATAATGATTTTCTATTAAAAGGATTTATTCATGGATGATTGCCTTAGCTGCAGCTTCATCCGTAATGAGTAAATCCGCTTTACCCTGATTAAAATACGATGTAATCGCCTGAGCCTTTGATTTACCGCCGGCGATTGCAACAACTTTGTTGACTGACTTTAAGTCTTCCAGTTGAATCCCAATCGTCCGCACCTTGTGAACGACATCACCTTTACTATTAAAATAATAGCCAAAAGCTTCACTTACAGCATGCTGCTCTTTCAGATGATCAATGAGTTTCTCACTGGACTTACGACGATTGGCCATTGTTAAGGCATCGCCTATACCATGTAAAATAATATCTGCTGAACGAATTAATTCAGTCACTTCCTGAATAGAAGGTTCTTTCAGCATTGTTTGGTATGATTGTTCACTAAGTGGATCAGGAACATACAGCATTCGGTAATCACCATTTGTCCGTTTGGCCATTTCCGCTACGATTGTATTGGCCTGACTTTCAACCTTCTCGCCAATACCACCTCTTGCAGGCACAAACAAACAACTGCCTGCGTTCTCAAATGGCGTCATAACGCTCGCAACCGCGGCCATTGTGGTACCACCTGTGACGGCAATGGTTTGTCCATTTGCTTGCCTGCTGCGTAAATAAGCCGCGGCAGCTTTACCGATTTCCTGTTTAACCAAGTCCAAATTATCACTATTGCCGCGAACAACAATAGCTTGTTCAATATTTAACTTTTCCTGTAACTGTGTTTCTAAAACACGAAAACCAGAAATTTCACTTATAAACACAGCTAACTGACTGAGTATACCTTTCCCTTCTTGGGTGATAAGCATTCCTTTTCCAGACACATCAATCATCTGATGCTTCTGTAAAAACTCAACTTCACCGCGAACCGTGCGCTCTGTTAACTTTGCACGATCGGACAAACTCCGACGTCCAATGGGTTGATAAAGGTTAATGGTATGCAAAATCGTATACCTTTGCTTCATTATCTCCAAAAGATCCGGAAATATTTTTTTTTGCAAATCAACTAATGATTGCATAAAGTAACTCCTTCTGTCGGACAAATAAGTCCCGGGTGGTTGCATTTTGTCCTGTCAACTGTAAAAAAATACGCAAATGCCTTATTTGCTTATTTTTATTGTATCACATCAGAAGCTAATTTCAAGCCTTTTGATTTTCGCTAGCTTTTTGCAGGGCTTCCTCCAATGTTTCAAATGAAATGTGCTGACAGTCTAATTCGACTCCATCAATGTTTACAACTGGTATAGAAAGGTGAAATTTCTCCAGCCATTCCTCGTTCGAATAAATATCCCGCATATCAATGGTGCAGGGGTAATCTTTTTGCAGCATTTCAAGTAAAGCCATAGCATCATCACAAAGCGGGCAATGTTCCTTTGTATAAAATTCTATATGTATCATTCGTGCATCTCCTTTTATCTTGTTCAATAAACTAATACCTATTCCTATTTTCGCATAATTATATTAGCATTACACGTTTTAAAGCTAATATGTGAATCTTTTACTCAAGAAAGCCATATAATAGTATATAACGACGAATAGTTTAACAAGAGGTGCTCAACTTGAAGTCAACCATCGACTTAGTAAAAAGTATAGAATTAAAAATTGATAAGAATAATATCTCTTTACTAGATAAAGATCCGTCATTGGAGTATTTGGGTGCAGGAAGAAGTGCTATCGTATTTAAAATTAAGTTCACAAATAAGGCACTTAAGGTGTTTTTTCCAGATTGTACAGGTATAGCCAAAGAAGAGGCGGAAATATACGAAATATTAAAGGGTAATAAATACTATCCAACGTTATATGAAGCCGGGGATAACTTTCTGCTAATTGATTATATTGAAGGCTATACGCTGTTTGAATGTTTGTCACAGGGAATTAAACTTTCCGAATCAACCATTATAGAAATTGATCGCGCCCTTTCCCTAGCTAGAGAAACAGGATTAAACCCCTCTGACATTCACCTGCGGAATATCATATTAACACCCGAAGGAAAGGTTATGCTAATTGACGTTGCCAGGTTCAGACAGGTTAAGGATTGCCGGCAGTGGACGGATCTAAAGAATGCCTTTTTTACATGTTATAATAAAACATATTTTCCTAAGAAAATACCTGTCTCCATGTTGAACACCATTGCTTATTTTTATAAAAAAACAATTTTCCAAGTACCCTCATTTAAAAAATCAAGCTGAACCAAAGTATTAAAAAATCTTGGCTTGTCGCCAAGAACTAATGGCGAAAGCCTTAGATTTTTTTATACTTTATACCGATAAAGATTTATATTTTCTTAAAGTATAAAAAAGACAAGTAATGAGCTAATCGCTGTTACTTGTCTTTTTTATTTAGCGCGCCCAGAGGGATTTGAACCCCCGACTCTTGGTACCGGAAACCAATGCTCTATCCCCTGAGCTATGGGCGCATATGAAATTCTATAATCTATTTTTGACACATAGAATATTATAACGTTCCAAGCGCAAACAAACAAGTATTTTTTTGAAATTAGTTATTTAATCTTCGTTCCTGCCTTTAATTATGAGAAAAGGAGACCCTTTGTTTTTAACCAAGAGTCCCCTTTATGTGAATCTCATTAATATTCTTTAATCATGTTTTAATCAACGATGCTAAACTACTCTGAAGCAACATCTGCCCATTTGTATTCGTATGTTGCACCAAACGGATTTACATGGACACCTTTTATTTTTGGCGAAACAAGTTGCGCTCTTGAACTCTGGAAGATCGGTGCTATTGCTGCATCCTCAAATAGAACTTTTTCAGCTTCCAAGAAGTTTTGGTAGCGGGCTGCATTGTCCATTGCCAGTTTTGTTGCTGTCTCATTAACCAGCTTGTCGTATTCAGGGTTTGAGTAGCCCATCATATTATTTCCGCTATCTGTTGTCCATAGATTCATGAATGTGAATGGATCAAGGAAATCTGGACCCCATCTGGAAATTTGCAGTTCATAATTCATGCTTGTGTCTAAATCAAGACGTTGCTCTTTAGGCACTTGTTTAATGTTAATCTTCAACCCAGGCAGATTTGTTGAAAGTTGACTTGCAATATATTCTACCATTGTTTTTGTTGTTGCATCATCATCTGTTAATAGTTCAAGTTCGACTTTATCTTTGCCAATTTCTTTTAAACCTTTTTCCCAATATTCCTGGGCTTTTTCTTTGTCGTACGTTACAAGATCTCCACTGACTTCACGGAAATCTTCTCCAGATTCAGGCATTGGTGTAAAGTTTGCTGGAACGAGACCATTTGCAACAAGTGAACCATTATTAAGAATTTCGTCAACTAATGCTTGTTTGTCAAAAGCTCGGCTAATTGCGGCGCGGATATTTTTATTTGCTAGTGCTTCGCTTGTTGTTTGATTGAATTTCATGAAGTAAACAAATGTATCGGGTGTTACCACGTAATCCTCATGGGACTTATATTTATCAACAAGATCTGACGTTAAATCGATACGATCCACAGCACCTGATGTATATAAATTGACTGCCGTTTGCGGGTCTTTCACAACCTTAAAACTTAATTTATCCATTTTTACAGTATCTGCATCCCAATAATCTTCATTTTTCACAAGATCCCATGAACTGCTGGTACTTTTCCAATTCTCTATCGTATATGGTCCATTTGCTAGTAGTGTATCCGAGCTTGTAGCAAAGCTGTCGCCTTGTTCTTCTACAAATGCTTGATTTAATGGCAAGAATGTACCAAATGTAGTCAACGTTTCAAAATATGGTGTTGGATTCTCAAGCTCCACAACTAGTGTATAGTCATCTTTCGCTGTAACACCAAGTTTCTCAACCGGTACTTCTCCTGCACTCACTTTTGTTGCGTTTTTAATAACTCCATTCATCATATACGGACCATATTCAGAACCTGTCTTTGGATTAACCGCACGCTGCCATGCATATACAAAGTCATGAGCAGTTACGGGCTCACCATTTTCCCAAACAGCATCATCACGTAAAGTAAAGGTCCATGTCAGTCCATCCTCACTTACAGTATGATCTGTCGCGATCCCGTCAACAGGTTGTGCACTCTCATCCAATCGATATAGACCTTCTGTTGTAGCAGCAAGGTAGATAAATGATGATTCATCCGTGGCGAGAGAAGGATCCATAGATGGAATTGCTTCTGGATTGGTAAAGTTCAGGACTTTTTTTCCTTCTGTTGTTGAGTCCCCTGCGCCTTCCGCTTTATTTTCTTTGTCTTCAGTGTCTCCACTGCAGGCTGCCAGGATAATTAGTAATAAACCAAATGCTAGTAATAATAATGTCCATTTCTTCTGCTTCACGTAATAGATCCCCCCAGTAATTTTTTGAATAATAACTATAACCTGAAATATATTATAACTTTACTCCATAAATTTTGCAAAGACTTTTTAATTTCTAATAATTATATATAAGAATAGAAAATTACTAGTTTTGCAGGAATTCTCTTTTAGTTGTTTAATATTATTCATATTGGGTATCATGGAGAATGTGAATTTTATGATGAATTCAGATGTTTACGTTTGACCTTTTTTGACCTATTAGTTATCATAAAATTATCCAATCAAACTGGATACAGTTTGACCATATTAAGGAGGAAATTTCGATGAATTTAATACCAACAGTTATTGAACAGACAAATCGAGGAGAACGCGCCTACGACATCTATTCACGCTTACTTAAGGACCGTGTCATTATGTTAGGAAGCGCTATTGACGACAACGTTGCAAATTCTATTGTGGCACAATTACTATTTTTAGAAGCTGAGGACCCTGAAAAGGACATCTCAATATACATCAACTCTCCAGGTGGTTCCATCACGGCGGGAATGGCAATTTATGATACCATGCAGTATATTAAAGCTGATGTATCGACCATTTGCACTGGAATGGCAGCATCAATGGGGGCATTTCTATTAGTAGCAGGTGAAAAAGGAAAACGCTATGCACTACCTAACAGTGAAGTAATGATTCACCAGCCACTTGGTGGAACACAGGGGCAGGCTACTGATATTGAAATTCATGCCAAGCGGATTATTCAAATGCGTGAAAAGATCAATCAAATCCTTGCTGAGCGCAGTGGCCAGCCTATCGAAGTTATCGATCGGGATACAGACCGGGACAATTTCATGACGGCTGACAAAGCAGTTGATTATGGTCTTATTGACAAAGTATTGACTAGAAATTCAGACAAAAAATAAGGAAACCTATCATCCCCTGCCCATTTTCTCTTCCGGGCAGGGGATTTTTTATTTTACATTCGATACAAATGTGACCAGTTCATCAAGCGCAGCTTCTTCATCTGTACCGTCAGCAATTAATGTAACTTTTTCCCCTGTTCCGATTGCGAGACTCATTAATCCCATAATGCTTTTTGCATTTACCCGTTTCCCGTCCTTTTCAAGAAATAAATGGGCCGTATACCGATTTGCCTCCTGTACAAAATGTGCCGCAGGTCTTGATTGAAGACCTGTTTCAAGCTTTATTGTTACTAACCTCTCAACCAAAATTACCACCCCTTCTTTTTGTAAGCGTATTCATTTATTCTGCGAATAGCACGCAAACTTACATTTGCGTTACTATTTCTTTATTGCATTATTCCTTCTTCCCCGTTTCGCAGTTTATCGGCATACTCATCTATTTTTTTCAGTCGATGATTAACACCGGATTTCGATATCTTCCCTGTGGAAACCAATTCACCAAGCTCTTTTAATGTAATATCCTCATGCTGAACCCGCAGCTCAGCGATTTCCTTTAACTTTTCAGGCAGTACATCCAAGCCAACTGTTCGATCAATCAATTTAATATTTTCTATTTGTCTAAAGGCTGCGCCTATCGTTTTATTTAAATTTGCTGTCTCACAGTTTACAATTCGATTAACAGAGTTGCGCATATCACGGACAATACGAACGTCTTCAAATTTAAATAATGCATTATGTGCTCCAATTATACTAAGAAACTCCGTAATTTTTTCTGCCTCTTTGATATAGGTAATATAACCGGTCTTTCGTTCCAGTTTTCGGGCTTTGAGGTTGAATTTGTTTAATAAATCACATAAAGCTTCATTATGCTCCTGATAAAAGTTGAATATTTCTAAATGGTAAGAAGAAGTTTCCGGATTATTGATTGACCCACCTGCAAGAAATGCTCCCCGCAAATAAGCCTTCTTACAGCAGGATTTTTTTACATATGATTTTGATATACTTCGAACAAATGTGTAAGATTCCTGTAAAATATCAAGATCAGATAATAACTTTCGAACGTCCTCTTTCATCCGAACAATATAGACGTTATTTTTTTTCAGTTTCATTTTGCGTCTAACTAATAATTCCACTGGAAAATCATACTGAGATTTAATTAATGTATAAATCCTTCTGGCAATTGCCGCATTTTCTGTTTGCACATCAAGTAGATATTCCTGCTTTGATACAGAGATAACCCCGTTCATTCGAATCAATGCCGAAAGCTCTGCAAATGTGCAGCAGGAGTCAACTTCAATGGCAGTTAATTCTTTCTTAATTTCAGACGCAAAGGACAACTTGGTCACCTCCCTTTATCAAAATAAATCCTTCTACCGTTCATGAAGAATGGATAATAATAATTTAGCAATTTTATGTGTATCATGTCTTATCGTTGTTTGATCATAGTTTATGATATCACCTTCAATTATACTTATCCCAGTTTCAAGAAGGCGATCCGTATCATAAACAACAGGTTCCGCGTTTTCTTCCGCATAAAGTTCCCGAACCTTTTTTATAATGGGCTCATTGTGTACGATAATTGAATCAAGGCAGCCCTCTCCAACATGGTCAATAATTGCCTGCACATGTTCAGATGCTGTATAGCCCGTTGTCTCACCTGCCTGTGTCATCACATTACAAACATAGACTACTTTCCCTTTTGATGAACGGATTGCCTTATCAATCTTAGGAATAATCATGTTCGGCAGAATACTCGTATATAAGCTGCCGGGAGAAACAACGATTAAATCAGCTTTTTCTATAGCATGGATTGCATTAGGCAATGGAGTAATATCGTCCGGGCCCAAGAAAACACGTTTGATTCGTTTGTTCGCAAGTGGAATGCTTGACTCGCCGATTATGGTAGTCCCATCCTCCATCTCGGCATGAAGCGTTAAGTTTTCATTTGAAATCGGATAAACTTCTCCCTTTACGTTAAACACACGGGATATCTCTTTTATCCCCGTGTAGAAATTTCCAGTTATGGAGGTCATAGCTGCAAGCAGGAGGTTTCCCATTGAGTGACCAATGAGACCACCGCCATTTACAAAACGATGCTGAAAGAGTTCCAGCAGCAGTGGTTCAGCATCCGACAGCGCCGCTATGACGTTTCGAATATCACCCGGTGCTGGTATAGCCATATCATTACGTAATCTGCCCGTACTTCCGCCATCATCGGAAACGGTTACTAATGCAGCTAATTCGATGGGCAGGTCCTTTAATCCCCTTAATAATACAGGCATACCTGTTCCCCCACCAATAACCACTACTTTTGGAAGGTTCTCTTCCGTCATGAGGACTTTCCTTTTCTTTTGTCAATATCCCGATGGCTGATATGTGTAATATAATTGGATGATAGTTTTTTAGCAAAGTATTCAGCAATTGCTACTGACCTATGCTGTCCACCGGTGCAGCCAATCGCTACAACTAATTGTGATTTACCTTCTTTTTTATATTGTGGAAGCATAAATTGCAGTAAATCGAGCACTTTCTCATTAAACTTTTGTGTATCTGACCACTTAAAGACGTAGGAGGATACCTCCGGGTTTAAGCCAGTTAACGGCTGCATATGTGTAACATAATGCGGATTCGGCAAGAAACGGACATCAAACATTAAATCCGCATCGATTGGAACACCATATTTAAAGCCAAACGAAACCATGTGTACAGAAAAAATTTCCTGTTTATCATCCGTGTACGCCTTTAATATTTTTTCCCGCAGCTCCCTTGGCTTTAGGTTAGTTGTATCAATAATACGTTGCGCTCTTCCGCGCAACTCATCAATAATTACCCGCTCCTGCATAATTCCATCAAGAGGCAACCCGCCAACAGCTAAAGGGTGGGATCGTCTTGTTTCTTTGTATCTGGTTACTAATTCTTCATTCTTTGCATCTAAAAATAAGATGTGTTCATGTAACCAGTCCTGTTCACCAAGAACATCGAGCGCGTCAAATAGGGAGTCGAAAAATTCCCGTCCTCGTAAATCCATGACAAGAGCCACTTTCCGAATATTGTTGGTGGCGTCGCGCATTAATTCGAGAAACTTTGGTAATAGTGCAGGTGGAAGGTTATCGACACAATAATACCCTAAATCTTCAAAGCTCTGCACTGCGACCGTTTTACCTGCACCAGACATTCCTGTAATTATCACTAGTTTTGTTTCTTGTTCAATCTCTGGCATCGCGCAACCTCCTTTATCGTATAAATGGATCTAAGCGTGTATCCAGCAATTCATAGTCATTAGTGTAAGAAAAGGACCCATATAGGATACTGCTTTTTGTTAAGACATGCTCAAATATTTTCCTATCCCCTTCCGCCATGGGTAACCCCTTCACTTTTTCTTGCGGTACCCACTCGAGGACTCCCTCATTGCAATGTTCAGTCAGCATACCTTTGGAGGTATGGCAAATAAACGTAAACATCATCCATTCCTGAATCAGCTCTCCCTCATTATGAATAGTAAATGTAAACACTCCGGCAAGCTCAGGATTACGTAAATGTAATGCTGTCTCTTCACGATATTCACGCATTACTGATTCTTTAATGGACTCACCTTGTTCCATCTTTCCACCCGGGATGGCATACCACCCGCGCCTTGGTTTTTTAAGTAATAATATCTCATTATCATGAATTAAAATACAATTGGTAACTCGTTGCATAACATCTCTTCCTTTTATGGGACATTTGCCCGGTCAAAGCGACTCACTATTTCCTTTAAATGTGTTCAGTCAATAGCAAAAATTTATAAACAGACTACACCTATTATACAATGAATAAATTCAAACCAACAAGAATATGTTTGAAATCTTAAATGTAAATGTTCGACAGCTTTGGACAACCATTTTTAGACAAAAAAAGGCACAGGTGCGATTCACCTGTGCAAAAAACTAATTTATCTATTAAAAGGGGGTCAATTAGTTAATTATATTGTACCCCAAAATTGTTTCGAACGTGTTACAACAGCGTTAAAAAGTAATTACTTTATTTTAACACTGTTTCCAATAAGTGTTTATTTAGCTGCTTTTAACTCCTCCAACAGGTTCTCAATATAGCCTTGAGCCGATTGGGCAGCAATACTTCCATCACCGGTCGCTGTCACAATTTGTCGAAGTTCTTTTTCTCTTATATCCCCCGCAGCAAAAACGCCAGGTACACTTGTTTCCATATTTTCATTTGTAGGAATATATCCTTCATCATTTGTTATACCTAATGATTTAAATGGTTCACTAAGTGGTACCATTCCGATATAGATGAAAACACCATCAGCATCAAATTGACTGGTATCCTTACTATCAAGGTTTTCCAGTGTTACACTGCTGACTTTACCATCTGGTCCATTAATTGTGTTTACAACTGTATCCCAGATAAAATCAATTTTTTCGTTGTCAAACGCACGCTGTTGAATAATCTTTTGTGCTCTCAATTCATCACGGCGATGAACAATTGTAACCTTCTTGGCAAAACGAGTGAGGTAAATACCTTCTTCAACAGCAGAATCCCCACCGCCAATTACGACAAGATTTTTCTCCTTAAAGAATGCCCCATCACATACCGCACAATACGAAACACCACGTCCACCCAGTTCTTCCTCACCACTAATACCAAGCTTTTTATATTGTGCTCCAGTAGTAATGATAAGCGAACGTGTCTTGTATTCATGCTTACCAGCTTTTACAAGCTTGTAATCGCCATGATCAATGACCTCTTTAATATCCCCATAAGCATATTCAGCACCAAATTTCTTAGCGTGCTCAAACATTTTATTGGATAAATCAGGTCCTAAAATGTGCTCATACCCAGGATAATTTTCTACATCCTCGGTATTAGCCATTTGCCCGCCTGGAATTCCTCTTTCAATCATTAATGTATCCAAATCTGCGCGAGATGCATATACAGCCGCAGTCATACCTGCCGGTCCAGCACCTGCAATAATGACATCAAACATACGATCTTCGGACATTACGAACAGCCCCTTTAATTTCCAATATTTATATTTAAACCATATATATACTATAAGATGTAAACATGTACGTCTAATGTTCTGCTCATGTTACATATTACACGGATGATTTTCTTTTGCTAACATGGGATGCCGTGCACAACCCTCATCCCATAATGCCTTCGCTTTCTTTTTCAGATTGATATAATATGCCGCAATCGAATACCAGCGATAGTACGATGGGTGACCCTTTAAAGCCGATTTTGACAATGCTGTAAATCGTTTATACGCTTCCTGATAACATTCAGTGCGTGCGAGCGTAGCTGCGATTTTCAACTTTTGTTGTTCATGAATCGAATATACATTTAGTAATGCCTGAATATGGTGTCGATATTCCTCATTGCCACACTTAAAATAAAATAATGCGAGGTTTATATGTGATCCTAATTCATTTGGATCCTCATCTAGTGTATCCTGTTCTATCGTTATCGCCTTTTCTTGGTCGCCGCTAAAGAATATTGCTTGTGTGTAATCATGCATAATCATTTTGTGCTCCGGAAAGAGTACGATCATTTCCTCTAAAACAGGCAAAACCTTGTCCCATTCCATTCTTTCCATGTGATGAAAAACAGTTTCCTGATAAATTAACAGTTCATCCTCAACTTCCATTTCCCAATCGTCTTCTTCAACGTCATCAATATCAAGCATTTCTAGTAAACTAGTGGCTTCCTCATGAAAGTCACCATCGGGGTCATATTTAAGGTATGATTCTGCATACTTTTTTGCATCATTTAACAGACCTAAATGTGCATAATTATTTGCTAACAGGTAATAACAATCCGCATACTGATCTCCGGTGGATTGTAAAACCTTTGTCAGCAACTGATTTGCAGCATGATAGGCACCTATTTCTGTATATACAATCGATAATTGACAATGGTATAAGGGCTCTTCAGGCGCAACCTCAACAGCTTTTTTCATCCATTTAACGGCAACATCGAATTTTCTCCGTTGGAAAGCTTCTATCCCTTTTGCGAAATAAAAATTGCCTTCTGGAATAAAAGGAATTACATTATTTAATTTTTCTTTTTCCTTCAAATCTTGCATGGGTATCCCCCTAAGTCAAAACGTATAGCTATTTTTCTATACCGAGAAAAAGTATACCATAGTTAAGCATAGAATTATAGATAGGAAGAATAGTTTTGGAATGGGTAAATTTTCAATCATTAAACAACCACGTTTGGCCCCCTGCGACCGCTGCTAAAAAACACTGCGCTTTCATGGCCTCCTGGAGCTTACGCTTAGGGAACTGAAAAAGGTATAGTTAATACACAAATATGTGGATCTATCATCGCATCTTGAATATACTGCGCGCACCTTAGGGCGAGTGACGAGCCTCCTTGCCCCGGCAAGGGGGAGCCGACGTTGCCCGAAAAGGGCGTTTTTAGTCGGGCTTCATTAACTGCCGTCCTCCGGGGTCTCGCCGATCTCTCACTTCCCGCAGGACAAGGAATGCTTCCCTGAATAGGCATCGCACGAAAAAAAAGTGTTTTTTCTTTTTCGAGGAGTCCCCGTATATTCAAGATGCTAGGTAAAGGTGAAAAACTAAACTTTTTAAAATCCACCACTTTTTCAGTGCCCTTCTTATGTTTCCAGGGCCCCACCTATGCCTATCAACTAAGCAGGGGTCGACTACTACTCGCAGTTACAATTTTTGAAAAATGAAGAAATCGATGTTATGACATTATAGGTAGAACCCAAACTTAGTGAAGGAAAAACACGGAGACTCCTGTGGGAGCAGAAGCCTAGATAAGACCCCGGAGAGCGTCAGCTCGAGGAGGCTCATCAGCTGCCCACGTAAAGCGCAGTGTTTTTCCGCAGCGGCAGTCGGGGCGCCAAACATGACTTTTAGTTACGTCGCAATTTATATCAACTGCGTAGTAAGACCCTAGTTGAAGAGTAATGTTCAAAAATTCCCACCTTGTGATTTTTCGTCTTTTGTGTCAAACGTTTCAGTTATATTAACCTCTTTACTATTATTAGTTATGTCGCAGTTTATAAAAATTTAACAAAAACAGCTAAGAAAAATATCCGAACTACTTCAAAATCTAATAAAAGAATTTTGAATCATAGTTCGGATTTTTCTCTGGCTTATACACCTTTGTATCAGCCTCTTCCTATCAGGGAGAAAATGGTAAACAAGAACGTTAAACTGCAGCAAAAGGCCACTTTTAATTATTTTTCAGGGGTTACTGCTTCGTGCAATAATTTTTCCAGTTCAGCAATGTATTCCTGTTTTTGTTCCGCAGACCATTTAAATGTATCGGCCATATAATCAATTACAGCGTCTTTATGTTCACGAACCCAGTTAATATCGAAATAAAGTGCCCCAGTTCTGCGAATAAAGAAATCAACTGGTTTATACACTAATTCCTGTTCAATTCCATACAGAAGCTGGGCAAATACGAGGGGATCAATGTTTGCTACATTTGCTTCCTTTTGTTTATTTTCATACAAGGAAAGCAGCACGTCAGTATTTGAACCATATTTTTGAACAAGCAATTGTGCTGTTTCTTCTGATATCCCTTTACCAACTGCCTCGGCAATTTTTTGTTTTTTAAATTCAGCGAATCCTTTTGAACCGCCAACTTCGCCACCAGAAATTCGCAGGTCGTGAGTTTGGGACTTCGTGTAAATTATCTGTTCTTCTCTTTTTAACTGATCAACAACTGTGTTAACAGCATGTTCAGCCATTTTCCGATAACCGGTTAGTTTTCCGCCAGCCATGGAAATTAGACCAGAATCAGAGATAAATATTTCATCTTTACGTGAAATTTCATCCGGACTTTTTCCTTCTTCTTGTATTAATGGACGTAATCCAGCCCAGCTTGACTCGACATGCTCATTTGTAATTCCGAGTGAAGGGAACATATAATTAATTGCTTTCACGAGGTAATCACGGTCATCCTCGGTCATGGTAGGATGTTCAATATCACCTTCATAAGTGGTATCTGTTGTTCCAACATATGTTTTGTTATCTCTTGGGATAGCAAATATCATCCGGCCATCTGGCGCATCAAAATAAATTGCCTGCTGAAGTGGAAATTGTTCGTTTGAAAAGACAAGATGAACTCCCTTTGTTAAATGAAGGGTTTTGCCTTTTTTTGATCCGTCAATTTCTCGTAAGTCATCAACCCACGGACCACCAGCATTCACAATTTTTTTTGCGTATATCTTCATTTTTTCGCCAGTCAGTTGGTCCTGTGCAATAACACCAATTATTTTTTGATCATCATTGTATATGAAATCAACTGCTTTTGTATAATTAATTACATGTGCCCCACTTTGCACGGCTTTTTTCATAACTTCGATCGTTAATCTGGCATCATCTGTTTTGTATTCTACATAATATCCAGCACCCTTGAGATCCTCTTTTTTGATTAACGGCTCTCTGTTAAGTGCTTCTTCTGGGCTAAGCATTTTCCGGCGTTCATCTCTTTTAACACCTGCGAGAAAATCATAGACACGCAAACCAACGTTTGTTGTAAATGGGCCGAAATTGCCACCTTTATGAAACGGCAGCATCATCCATTCTGGTGTTGTCACATGTGGGCCATTTTCATAAACAATCGCACGTTCTTTTCCGACTTCTGCCACCATTTTCACTTCGAACTGTTGTAGATAACGCAATCCGCCGTGGACAAGTTTAGTGGAGCGACTTGAGGTTCCGGCTGCAAAGTCATTCATTTCTATAGTACCCGTTCTAAGCCCTCTTGTGGCGGCATCTAATGAAATTCCTGCACCAGTAATTCCACCACCAATTACAAGGACATCCAGTTGCTGCTTTGTTATTTCCTTATATATTTCGTTTCGCTTATAACTTGAAAATACGGTCATTTTCCACTCACTCCTAAACCTGAAATAATAATTCTCCTACTATACAATTACCCGAAAAACACATAATTCATGTATTTTTTCGTATACGGCCTGCGAGAAAGAAAAATGCAAATTAAATCCAGACAATAAAAAACCACAAAACAAACTAATGTCCACATACCATTAGTGTTTTGCGGTTTCTCCATTTCTCCGACCAAATTATTAACTTAAATACATCTTATCATAGAAATCGTTTTAATTAAAGTAAATTGTTTACCCCTACTGAAAAAATGCTTCAACCTTTACCATAAATCCGTTTTTGACGTTGAGACCGCAACCGCTCCTGCCGCTAATGCGTCTTCCACTTCTTTGCTATCGGTTATAAGCCCACCGGCAATTACTGGTGTTTTCGTTTTTTTTGAAAAGTTTTCAATAAACTCAGGTATCAAACCAGGAAGTACCTCAATACAATCTGGTTTAATTCGTTCAATTAGTGTTTGATTATGTTCAATCGCTAGACTGTCCAGTAAAAAAACGCGTTGAATCGCCAATATATGCTGTTTCTTTGCCAATCCAATGACATTACCTCTTGTAGAAATAATTCCATCGGGTTTGATCTCACGTAAGATATACTCCATTCCATATTCATCTGTTTTCAACCCTTGAATTAGGTCAAAATGAATGATTACCTTTTTGTCCGCACGATGAGCGTAGGCAACCAAGCTTTTCAATTGGGATAAGCGTGTTTCCAAAAGAACTATCATACCATGTTTCGACTCTAATGCCTTATCAAAATCTTTCATGGAGCGAACGGCTGGCAGTACACCAGATGGCAATTTCAATTATTTCGACCTCCTCGAGTTAGAAAATCTCAGGGCGCTCCGTCTAGAAGCGGACACATAAGCAAGGGACAGTAAATTGGCGTTCGTGGTGTCCATTGCTTATGAAGGTGGCTTCTGGCGCTGGGCTAGACATATTTTATATATTCTTATCAGTTAAAATATGTCGTCTGACGACCTTTTTTCCATTTCCTCTTCTGTGTAAATTAGTTTCATCGGGTTCCCGCCAACAAAGCAGCCTTCTGGAACATCCTTATGAACCAACGATCCCGCAGACACAATCGCGCGGTCACCTATTGTGACACCAGGAAGGATCGTTGAATTAGCACCTATCATAACATTATCACCAATTGTGACATTCCCAATCCGGTATTCATTAATCATATACTCATGTGCCAAAATCGTTGTATTATAACCAACAATCACATTTGTTCCAATCGTAATTTTTTCAGGAAACATGATGTCCGGCATTACCATAAGCGCAAAAGCTGTTTTATCCCCGACCTTCATTCTTAAAAAAGTCCGATACAACCAGTTTTTCATTGATAGAAAAGGTGTATAGCGGGCTAATTGAATAATAAAAAAATTCTTCATTACTTTCCAAAAAGAAACGGTCTGATAGATTTGCCAGAGAGAATTAGCCTTTTCCACTCGGTAACGCTTTGTATTCCGCATGCCTTTACACCTCTGCTATGGAGAATAGGTCACGCATATCTTCTAGGATATAGGTTGGATTTAGACTTTGTAAGGTTTCCTTCCCCTTAATACTCCAGGCAACACCAGCTGTTTTAACACCAGCATTTTGACCCGCCTCAATATCATGGGTGTTATCCCCCACCATTAGTGTCGAAGAAGCATCAGAACCAAGCTCGTTCATAGCCTTTATAATCGGCTCAGGGTGTGGCTTTGCATGTGTCACATCGTCAAGTGTAATGACTGTGTCAAACAACTCTTCAAGGCCTACAAGCTTTAGTCCCCTGGTTGCCCCTTCATGCATTTTGGTTGTCACGATACCCAGTCTCACATCATTTTCTTTTAACTGTCTTAATGTTTCAACAACATATGGATACGCTTCAACATAATTGTCATGGTGATGTAAATTATGCTCACGGTAAACCTGGATCATTTCAGCCGATTTAGCGGGATCAACCGCATCAAACGTATCTTTTAGTGTTGGACCAATAAAGGGAAGCGTTTCTTCCCGGGTGATTGGTATTTTAAAATGTTCAAACGTATGCAAAAACGATGTAATGATTAATTCGTTTGTATCAATTAATGTTCCGTCTAAATCAAAGAGAATTGTATGAATTTTCATTAGTAATTTCCTTCCTTCGTACAGGATCAGTTCGTTTCCAAAACAATGAGACAACCATGGTTAATACGATCGCAGTAGCTAAACGTACCACAAGCAATGGCCATACGGGAATACCAAGTGGAATAAAGATTAAAGTATCTTCTACAACAGCATGACAGGATACAAGAAATATTAGTGCCAAATACATATCCCGCTTCGAAACACCATCTTCCTTAACAGCTTGAATCATAAGTCCTGCACCATAGGCTAAACCAATGGTAAGCCCCGCGACCAGCGTCATTGATGTATTTTTTTCCATCCCTAGTAATTTTGTGAAGGGGGCTAATCCATTTGAAAACTTAGTCAGCCAGCCTTTTTCACGTAAATATTGCATGATCACCATCAGTGGAATGACAATCAGCGCCAGCTGTGCAACAGCAACTATTGCTGTCTGAACGCCCTGTAAAGCAATTTCATTCCAGCCATTTAATACTTCCGGGGATGAAGAAATGAACCCGTACTGCGCTTGTTCGGATCCACCATCCCAGAATAAGTTGATTACGATGCCAGCCATCATTGCGAGCATCACACGTATTCCACCAATAAACCATGGGCTTACACCCACCTTGGAAGCGACAGTGGATTCGATAAACAGGTTATGGGAAAAAGAGAGCATAATTGCTAAAATAAAAACTTCTTTTATAGAAAAGTCAAATGAAACAATTGCAGCAATCCCGGCATATAAATTTAAAGAATTCCCTAACACCAACGGAACTGCCGCTTCCCCTGATAAACCAAACAACCCCATAACCGGACTGATTTGTTTAATAATCCACGGCAGTACGGGTGTGTATTGAAGAATGGTAATCAGCAGGGTTATGGGGAAAATAACTTTCCCCAACGTCCACGTCACATGTATACCTTGCTGCAAACCCCTTATTACTATTCCGTACACATAGATCCCTCTTCCTATGATACTAATCTATTTTTTCTTTTGCGATGTTGAAATTTTGGAACCGTCGTACCTTCTGTCAGCCATACGTGATTTCCTGCGATAAATCATTAGTGCAATTGAGCCCGCCACCAGAATGACAGAAATTAATTGTGCGGCACGTAAGTTTCCTACCACGTAAAGACTATCCATACGCATTCCCTCAATAAAGAACCGTCCAACTGAATAGGAGATGACATAACTTAAGAAAACCTCTCCGCGCAATGGATTGTATCTTCGTAACAACAATAAGAAAATAAACACAAGCAGATCCCAGAATGACTCATACAAAAAGGTAGGATGATACATCGTGCCACCGATACACATTTGATTCATAATAAAGTCAGGAAAGTACTGAAAAATATTATTATATGTAGCCTCGGCCATTGGCCCACCATGCGCCTCCTGGTTCATAAAATTACCCCAGCGTCCAATAGCTTGTCCTAAAACAATACTTGGTGCCGCAATATCAACCAGTTGCCAAAATGATACTTTTTTAACTCTTGCATAAACTACAGCTGTTAGAACTGATCCAATTAGTGCACCATGGATAGCGATACCACCATTCCAAATAGCGAAGATATCCCACCAAGGCCCGCCAGTATATTCTTCCCATTCAAAAATCACATAGTAAGCACGTGCACTAATGATTGCAATAGGAATTGCAAAAACGACCAAATCAACAAAAATATCTTTCTTCAAACCTAACCGGTCCGATTCCCTTGTAGCTAAATAAAGACCAAGAAAAGCTCCAAACGCAATAATCACACCATACCAATAAATGGTCAATGGTCCAAGGTCCAGAAATACCCTGTCCAGTGATGGTCTCGCACATGTCATATCAATCACTCCACTCTATTATTTCTCTTTCTCCTGGTCAATCATACCTGTTAACCGTTCCGAAAATTCTTCTGCTGCATTCACACCCATTCGCTTTAAACGGAAATTCATTGCTGCGACCTCGATAATGACTGCCAGATTACGTCCTGGCCGTACCGGAATAGTTGCTTTAGGAACGTTGACATCCATCACTTTCATATGTTCCTCATCAAGCCCCAGACGGTCATATTGCTTTTTTTCATCCCATATTTCCAAATGGATGATCAAGGATATTTTCTTATAATTTCTTACAGAACCCGCACCAAACAATGTCATTACATTAATGATACCCAGGCCGCGTATCTCCAGCAAATGCTCAATAAGCGGCGGGGAATTTCCGATTAAACTGTCATAGTCTTCTTGTCGAATCTCGACACTGTCATCTGCAACAAGCCTATGCCCGCGTTTCACAAGCTCCAAAGCTGTTTCACTCTTACCAACACCGCTTTGGCCAGTTATCAGAACGCCGACGCCATAAATATCAACCAAAACACCGTGGATGGCAGTTGATGGAGCAAACTTCACTTCCAAATAATTTGTTAATCTGCTGATAACCCGTGTTGTTTTTCGTGGAGAATGTAATATTGGTACACCGGACAAATTTGCCGCTTCGATCATCACTTCAGGAATGTCCATGTCACGTGTTACTACAATTCCAGGTGTAACATCTGTACATAAACGATTAAAACGCTCCCGCTGCAATTCATCACTAAGTTCTAAAAAATATGCCATTTCGGTTTTACCGATTAATTGGAGGCGCTCCTTTGGATAATATTTAAAAAATCCTGTAATTTGTATCCCCGGTCGAGCAATATCACTCGTCGTAATTTCTCTATGTACACCATCTTTTCCCGCTACCAGAGTTAAATTAAAATTATCTAATAAATCTTCTGTACGAACAATTGTCATTTTATGTCCCTCCGCTTGTTCAGAACCTAACTGTTTTTTATTGTAGCATATATTTTAATTACGAAGAATAAAAAAACGCAGGTGCTCTCCCCACGTTTTTTTCTTATTTTCTTATTGTATCCCTTACCAATTGATTTAAAAGTATGTTCAATATGGAAATAATCACAGAGGCAATTAGCGCTATTCCGAATCCATCTATTATAAAAGAATCGTCCATTAAACCTTGTGTAATCATCAATGTTATCGCATTTATGACAAACAGGAACAGGCCGAATGTTACAAGCGTAATCGGAAGTGTCAAGATGATTAACAAAGGTTTAACGATAATATTTAAGATGGAAAGTATAATACTGGCGATCAACGCAGTGCCAAAACCCTCCAGCTGGAAGGAATTAAATAATTGGGCTACAGCAATCAGAGCAACCGCGTTCAGGAATATGGAAATAAACCAACGCAGAAACATTACCGTAACCCCTGTTCATTTGGCATGATAAAGATTGCTGCAATATAGATCAATATCAATACAAACACGCTCATAAGCGTTAAAATCACAAAAGCCAAACGCACAATTGTTGAGTCAATTTGAAAGTATTGGGCTATGCCGCCTAACACCCCTGCAACCATACGATCAGAATCGGATCTAGTTAACCGCTTCATCGGATCGACCTCCCTGTTCAGGTTTTCAATCATACTTCCATGTGTAAAATTGTTCTTTTCCCAACCGTTTCTTTGCTTCTTCTTTTAAATCTGCCTCCATTTCCGGATTCTGACGAAATTTGCTGAGGATCCCATCTGCTTGTGATTTATGCGCAGAAATAGCCTCCATTTTTTTATCAAAGTAACCGGAAATGTCATTGCGTATATCCGGTTTGCCCAAATCCTCATAAAATGTATTCGTAATAGCTTGCGCCCACACAGTTGGCCGCTTATCTGGATCCATTAAACGAACGGCTTCAACAGCAGCTGCCCCCAAGGCGTTATGATCGGGATGAACTGCATGTTCTGGGTAATGTGTGATTACCAAACTTGGCTCAATCTCCTCTAGGATACGCTTTAGATGTTCAGCAATCTCCATACGATCCTCGAATTCTACCGTTTTATCACGGTATCCAAGCATTTGCAAGTCCATGTCAAGTACGTTACAGGCCTGTATAAGTTCCTCTTTGCGAATTTCCGGCAATGTTTCACGGTTGGCAAACGTCGGAGAACCCATATTCCGTCCCATTTCTCCAAGTGTGCCACATAAATAGGTGACGGGGACCCCTTGTTCACGAAATTTTGCAATTGTACCAGATGCACCAAAAGACTCGTCATCTGGGTGCGGATAAATGACTACTACATGTTTCTCCATTCTATTCACCATTCCTTTATTTGATTCTATTTAGTTGCTAAACGGGGTTTCACTTATTTCTAGTGATACCATCAGCCGGCCTTCCCGATCATGGCCCGCCATCAGCAAACGATTCTTTTCGTCCAATTCGAAGTCTGACAGTCCTTCCGCATAAATCCATCCATGCTCCATTTTCAATCCGGCGCGGTATGTCTTGCCATTTCCAACTATTTTTGCTTGTGAAAAGCTCACCTTCGCGTTGCGAATATACGCTCCAACATTGTATGCATTATCATCGAAATGACTTGCATAAGCACCATTGGTTGTCTCCAAGTGAACATATACCTGTTTCTCACAAAATTGTTCCAATAAGTTTTGTACATTATTTATCTTAATCGGTTTCATCTGTTATTCCTCCCAAGCTACCTTCTTTATTCACAATACCCAAATGATGCACACTCGTCAAAAATTTTGACTGAAAAAATAGCAGACCCCTGGTCTGCTATTAGAATACTAATTTGATCCAATTTTTTCTTTTGCCGCCAAGTCATGTTCCATTCTGTTTCGATCACGCTCAAGTATTGGCTTTAGATAACGACCGGTATAGGACGCTGTCTCTTCAGCAATTTGTTCTGGGCTTCCCGTTGCGATAATTTGTCCCCCACGGTCACCACCCTCAGGTCCTAGATCAATAATATGGTCAGCTGTTTTAATTACATCTAAATTATGTTCAATAATTAATACAGTATCCCCGTTATCCACCAATCGTTGCAGAACAGCCAATAATCGTTTTATATCATCCGCATGCAAACCCGTTGTTGGTTCATCCAGGATATAGAAGGATTTTCCTGTTGAGCGCCGGTGCAGCTCACTTGCAAGTTTTACCCGCTGTGCCTCCCCGCCTGACAGGGTTGTTGCAGGCTGTCCAAGTTTAATATATCCTAACCCAACATCATAGATTGTTTGCAGCTTGCGGCTGATTTTAGGGATATTAGCAAAAAAGTCAACAGCTTCTTCTATCGTCATTTCTAAAACTTCTGCTATACTTTTGCCTTTATATTTTATTTCAAGTGTTTCCCTATTATATCGTTTGCCGTGGCAAACCTCGCACGGCACATACACATCGGGCAGAAAGTGCATTTCAATTTTAATGATCCCATCGCCCCGGCATGCCTCACAGCGGCCACCTTTAACATTAAAGCTGAAACGTCCTTTCTTATAGCCTCTGACTTTTGCCTCGTTTGTTTGAGCAAAAACATCACGAATATCATCGAATACCCCAGTATATGTTGCCGGATTCGAGCGCGGTGTTCGCCCAATAGGCGATTGGTCAATATCAATTACCTTTTCAATATTTTTAATTCCATTGATTCTTTTGTGTTTACCTGGTTTACGTTTTCCACGATAGAGTGACTTGGCAAGTCCTTTATATAAAATTTCATTGACTAAAGTACTTTTGCCGGAACCCGAAACACCAGTAACAACAGTCATTAATCCGAGTGGTATTTTCGCAGAAACATCTTTCAAGTTATTTTCTGTGGCACCAACAACCTCAATAGCCTTTTTCTTTGGTTTACGCCGCTTAGCTGGTAAAGAAATATACTTTTCACCTGATAAATAATTACCCGTCAGGGAATATTTATCTTTCATAACTTTTTCAGGTGTACCACTTGCAACAATCTCTCCACCATGTTCACCAGCGCCAGGTCCAATGTCAATTAAATAGTCGGCCGCCAGCATCGTATCTTCATCATGCTCGACAACAATTAATGTATTATCCAAATCCCGCATTCGCTTCAATGTTTGAATCAATCGGTCATTATCCCGTTGATGTAACCCAATCGAAGGCTCATCAAGCACATATAATACACCGGTTAAGGCTGAGCCTATTTGGGTTGCCAGCCGAATACGCTGTGCCTCACCACCGGACAATGTTCCAGCAGCCCGGGATAGGGTTAGATAATCAAGTCCCACATTATTCAGGAAATCAAGCCGGTTGCATATTTCCTTTAATATCATGTGGGCAATTTTCTTTTCCTTCTCTGTTAAATCAAGATTAGAAAAAAATTCCATTGCCTCGGTTATCGAGTAATCCGTTACCATACTAATATGCTTGTTATCGATTAGTACAGCGAGTGCTTCTTCTTTTAACCGATAGCCATCACATGTTGGACAATGCTTTTGTGCCATATATTTCTCCAGCGTCTCCCGGATAAAGTCTGAAGATGTATCCCGGTACCTGCGTTCAATATTTTTAAGTACACCCTCAAATTCTACATGATTATCACGTACTGCACCGAAATCATTTACATAGTGGAAATGAATTTTCTCCTTACCACTGCCATATAAAATTCGATCCAACTGATCCTTTGGTAAATCCTTAACGGGTGTGCTCATGTTGATTCCATAATGTTTACACACACTTTTTAATAGTTCTGGATAGTATTGTGAACTGATTGGCTCCCATGCAGCAATTGCATGTTGCTTCAACGTCTTGCTCCAATCTGGAATGACCAAATCCAGGTCAACCTCCAAATTGGTTCCTAATCCATCACATGTAGGGCATGCACCGAACGGGCTATTAAATGAGAAAAGTCTCGGTTCTAGTTCACTGATCGAAAATCCGCAAATAGGACAAGCATGATTTTCACTAAACTTAAGCTCCTCCTCCCCGATGACATCGACGATAAGGTTTCCTTCCCCTAGCGCTAAAGCTGTTTCGATAGAATCACTCATTCTTGTCGTTATTCCTTCTTTGACAACGATTCGATCGACAACTACTTCAATTGAATGTTTTTTATTTTTCTCAAGTTTAATTTCCTCGGTAACTTCACGCATTTCATTATCCACACGGATGCGTACGTAGCCTTCCTGTTTTAAACGCTCAAATGTTTTAACATGTTCACCCTTGCGTCCAGAAACAACCGGTGCAAGAATTTGCATTTTTGTTCTTTCTGGAAATTCCAAAATACGATCAACCATCTGCTGTACAGTTTGCGAACTGATTTCTATTCCATGTCTTGGACAAGTTGGCCGCCCTACCCTGGCAAACAGCAGACGTAAATAATCGTAAATCTCTGTAACAGTACCTACAGTTGACCTTGGATTCTTACTCGTCGTTTTTTGATCAATGGATATAGCTGGTGATAGACCCTCAATCGAGTCTACATCCGGTTTATCCGTTTGCCCTAAAAACTGTCGTGCATATGCTGATAACGATTCTACATATCTTCGTTGCCCTTCTGCATAAATGGTATCGAATGCCAGGGACGATTTACCTGAGCCTGATAATCCGGTCACAACGACTAGTTTATTTTTGGGAATTTTTATATCGATGTTTTTTAGATTATTTGCTCTGGCACCTTTTATTTCAATAGATTTACTAGGCATGTACCTGTCATCCTTCCGCTTTTAATTCAAGTAAAACATCACGTAATTCTGCTGCCTTTTCAAAATCAAGTGCTTTGGCAGCTTCCTTCATTTCTTTTTCCATATTCTTGATTGCTTTATCTTTTTCTTTCTTGGTTAGTTTAGCAAAGCTTTCCGATTTATCATCGTAATCTGCTTGATCTTCAGCTGCAACAGTCGCTCGAATTACATCACGCACGTCTTTCTTAATTGTCATCGGTATAATGTCATGTTCATTATTGTATGCAATCTGTTTCTCACGTCGCCTCATTGTTTCATTTATTGCGAACTGCATGGATTTAGTGATTTTGTCTGCGTACATGACAACCTCACCATTTTCGTTACGTGCTGCGCGCCCCATGGTTTGAACAAGAGACCGATCTGAACGTAAAAATCCTTCCTTATCGGCATCAAGGATAGCAACCAGAGACACTTCCGGAATATCAAGACCCTCCCGGAGCAGGTTAATCCCTACTAGTACATCATACTTGCCAACACGTAAATCACGAATAACTTCAATTCGTTCCAATGTTTTAATTTCAGAATGTAAATAGGCAACTTTAATACCAAGCTCTTTTAAATAATCAGTAAGATCTTCAGACATTTTCTTCGTTAGCGTGGTTACTAATACACGCTCATTACGATCAGCGCGCTTATTTATTTCTCCTATTAAATTATCAATTTGGCCTTCAATTGGCCGTACATCAATTTTTGGATCAAGTAAGCCTGTTGGCCGAATAATTTGTTCTGTCATTTCAGGTGTATGTTCCAATTCATATGGCCCTGGGGTAGCAGATACATATATAAGTTGATTTGATTTTGCCTCAAATTCATCAAACTTGAGCGGCCGGTTATCGAGTGCTGATGGCAGTCTGAATCCATGATCCACCAATACCTGCTTTCGCGCCTGGTCTCCGTTGTACATACCTCTGATTTGCGGAAGCGTAACATGTGATTCATCAATCACAACCAAAAAGTCATCTGGGAAGTAATCAAACAAAGTATACGGTGTAGCGCCCTCCTCCCGGAGAGTTAAATGCCTTGAATAGTTCTCTATACCCGAACAATAGCCCATTTCATTCATCATTTCGATATCATAATTGGTTCGTTGTTCAATCCGTTGCGCCTCTAAAAGTTTATTCTCCGATCTTAGTACCTTTAAGCGCTCTTCTAATTCTGTTTCGATATTTTTAATCGCCAGCTTCAATTTTTCTTCCCGTGTAACAAAGTGAGAAGCTGGATAGATGGCAATATGCTCCCTGTCACCAATAATTTCACCTGTTAATGCATCCACCTCACGTATCCTGTCAATCTCATCACCAAAGAATTCGATTCGGATACAGTGCTCTTCCCTGGAAGCAGGAATTATTTCAACAGAATCCCCACGGACCCGGAATGTTCCACGCTGGAAATTAATATCGTTACGTGCATACTGAATATCAACAAGTTCACGCAGCAACTGATCCCGGTCTTTTTCCATGCCCATTCGAATGGAAAGCACGTGACTTCCGTATTCTTCTGGAGAACCTAGCCCGTAAATACAAGAAACACTGGCAACGACAAGCACATCATTTCGCTCAAAAAGGGCTGAAGTAGCCGAGTGCCGCAATTTATCTATTTCATCATTGATACTTGCATCCTTCTCGATAAATGTATCACTAGACGGTACATATGCCTCTGGTTGATAGTAATCGTAAAAGCTGACAAAGTATTCCACAGCATTATTCGGAAAGAATTCCTTAAACTCGCTGTACAGCTGACCTGCCAGCGTTTTATTATGCGCAATAACTAATGTCGGTCTATTTATTTCAGTCACAACGTTTGAAACGGTAAATGTCTTACCAGTCCCTGTTGCTCCAAGCAATGTCTGATGATGCTGTCCCGCTTTTACTCGTTTAACTAATTCCTCAATAGCTTTTGGCTGGTCCCCGCTTGGTTTATACTGGGACACAAGATCAAACTTATTTTTCACAAGGCAAGCCTCCGTTCTAAATCTATTTCTAGTTTACCATACTTGTTTAACTATTTTAACATAAACGCGAACAAATATTCGTTTTTCTGTTTCGCTATTTTATTATCCATAATACCCATATTACTCCTTATAGAATCGTTCACAAAGGATTCTATTTTTTCACTATTAGTTTCTCCCTTTAATTGAACATGACAGAAAGCGAACCAGGGAAGGATTATTTACTATGAAGAAACTCTTATTTCTTGTAATAATTATCATTATTCTCAGGGCTTGTGGGAAAAGTAATGATGGGATCCACAAAAGGAACAGAAGGGGATATTGTCAAACCGATTGAAGCAGCACTGGACGTAACGGAAAAAACAGATGGTGACAAGCCAATGAGGTTCAATTTGTGGTCTGGAAAATGGTAAAAAAGAGGGAATTCATACACATAAGGAATTTAAGTTATAAGTAATATAATAGGTTTGTGCAGAAAAGTGGCTGGGACTAAACCAATTCCTCCCCTAAAATGACGAACAACGACCTTTATTAGCTCCGGAAATATGTGTAGCCCCCGCGAAAGCGAAGTATATTTCCAGAGCGGTTATATGCAACATTTTTCGGTTATTTCGGATTTTTCTTTTGTTAAAACACTTCTCGGTCTTTTTTATTAACTCGTTTGCTGATTTTTTTCGTTGATTTGATACCGATCTTTAACAAACACCAAACCTAGTTCATGATGATCATCCTGATAGATTGCCGTTTGTAAGAGTCTGGGTTCCCACGCACGGTCCAATACTTCCAGTTTTGCAAATGCTCCGCTTATTTGGAGGAACTGATAAAATTGATCAACGTTCTGCACTGTCCGCCCATTAACTTTACTTATTTTCTCGCCAATCTGAATTCCCAATCGTTCAGCGGGTGTATGTGGAACAATCGCGATAACGGTCAACCCACGTGTACTCTGGCTGAAAAAGGATTGTTTAGCTCCATCTTTCGAGCGATGCCTGTAGCTGACAAATTCCCTACCCAGTATGGCAATTACCACAGCTGCAATTGATAAACTCCAATAGAATATGCTACCTATTGCGATCAGCAATACGATCATCCCAAGCAGACCCATTTTTCTGCCAAGGCTTTTTGCAGCAACCTCAGGAAGTACATTTTTCACCGAATGATCGAAACCAATAATAAATGGAACTAATAATACACCATATGTTTCCCCGTCTACCGAAATGGACGGCCAGTATGCAGCAAAAGGTGCAATCAGGCCAGTCGGAACCAATGTAAAAAATGGGATGAAACTCAGCTTTTTGAGATGATGGAACCCAACCCATTTTCCCCTTGAACCAACTGTTAAATTTGGATACGTTTCACCCTGCTTAATCCTGTATGTAAGGATTGCTTCCACTAGTAAAAACAGACCCGCAAGTAAGGCAATCCCTGCAAAGTTAATGTCTTCGAAAAGTTGATGGTCAAAGTATGTTTGATTGTTAATGATAATTGGCATAAATAGCAGCAGTATTAACGTTCCACCAATGGTGTAGCTTGGGGAAAGAAAGGTGAAACGCATGGATAAACTTAGCAGAATGGTTACTGCACAAAGAAGCGCAATGGTTTCATACGAGAATACAACGCCAGCACCGATACAAATCCCTGACACCAAAATACCCACAAATATGGATACGGTCCAGGTGCTTTTCCATTCTGAAAAAACATCAGCTATTTTTATTCCGAAGTTAATTCGTTCCCGCTTTATTCTTCGTATCCCTGCAAATATGATAAAAATAAAGGTCCAATATGTTAATGGATTTAAAAATAACTTACCGATTCCTTTAGCAAATTCCATTGCCCATACCTCAAGCATCCTAATCACCTTCCATATAACTGCATGTCATTCATTCGATATCTATCATTTTTCCTCTATGTAGTTGCATCTATTATAGCTCATATTGCATGCAGGAAAAACAAAAAACTCGCGGGTTTCCCCGCGAATTTCGAATTAATATAAACTGTTTAATGCTTTTCCAAGCTGCTGGTCATCCTCACCACTGCGAATTTTTTCAACAATTTTGCTTTCGATTAATCCAGCAGTTTCTTCATCGATGCTTCCAGTCACTTTTAAGTCGTTATCTGCTTGAAATCTTTTTACAGCCGCTTCCGTTTCTTTATTAAAATAACCATCGTTTCGACCAGGATTATACCCTAATCCGCGAAGCATCGTTTGAACGTTTTTGATTTTTTCTCCAGTATGATTGTACGTTAATGGTTCTTTTACCTGTATCGGATTTGTATAGAAGTAATCTGGTTGTTTGACCTTAATCGTTGGTTTGATTCCCTTCTCATGTATCCAATTTCCTTCGGGGGAAAGCCATTTAAAGAAAGTCAATTTAATTGTACTGCCGTCACCGAATGGAATTGCCTTCTGTACGGTACCCTTACCAAAGCTTTTTGTACCTACCACATCATAGCCAGTTTCCTTCATTGCAATCGCCAAAATTTCCGAAGCAGAAGCACTTCCTTCATTTACCAACACATTTATCGGATAAGGCTTTTTCTCCTCTAGGTCGGAATATGTTGGTGTTTTTTTACCATTCCCGTCCTCAATCTGGACCATTGGCATATCTTTTGGAATAAACTCCCTTAATATTTCTTCAACGGCACTTAGCAGTCCACCAGGATTACCACGGACATCTATAACAAGACCTTCCATGCCCTTTTCTTCGAGTTTGGCAAGCTGTTCTTTAAAATCTTTTGCTGTGTTTTCAGAAAAAGTGGTAATCTCAATAATACCGGTTTTATTGCCATCAATTGTCTTCATCTTAGAATAAACAGTCTCAATCGGTATATCATCCCGGGTAATTGTCACATCAAACGGCTCCGATACTCCCGGCCGCTTGATTTCTAAAACTACCTCAGAACCTTTTTCACCCCGGATTTTTTCAACCGCTTCATATAGATCGAGTCCTTTAACACTCTTATTATCTACACTAAGAATTTGATCTTTGGGCCGCAGACCGGACTTTTCCGCAGGTGAATCCTTGATTGGTGCAATGATAGTAACTGTATCATCAACCATACTCACTTCTGCGCCTATTCCTTCAAATGAAGATTCAATTGTTTCATTAAAATTCTTCATCGTTTCGACGTCCATATATGTACTATACGGGTCTTCAAGCGTGTCCAACATACCCTGAATAGCACCCTCTATTAGTTGCTGTCCCTTCACATCCTTCAAGTAATTTTGTTCAATTAAATTATAGGCTTGGACAACTTTGGTCATATTCTTAGGAGTTTCAGTGGATATATCGTTGCTTCCGCCAGGTTCGTTTGCAGTAAGATCGTTTATACTCTGAGGTTGATCAGATTGCGCTAATTGGACGCCAAAATATGCCCCACCAAATCCAAGTATCAATGCACCAATCAAAACTAAAATAATGTGCTGCTTCTTTAAATTCATTGCTTCACCCCTGTTCCTAAACATTTTTTAATCGTGTAAAATATACAAAAAAACACATTCGGGATATTCATATCTATTCATCCATGAAAATCGTTAAAAAGTTTTTTGCCTGTTGCGGAACTAATGGCGAAATCCTAGATTTCTATTCCTTTACGATAAACTTTCTAAAATTAAAAAGGCATCACACCGTAATGTGCGATGCCTTTTTATATTATAGTCTATGCCAAACAATTGCAAATACATGCAATCTAATTTAAAAATTGAGCTGGATCCACAGAGCTTTCATTTCCCCGATATTGACCAACATGTACCTCAAAATGTAAATGTGGACCCGTAGACAACCCTGTAGTACCTACGTAACCAATTAATTCACCTTGTTCAACATATTTACCACTGCCGATTGCAATGCTCGACATATGCGCATATAAAGTAGTGTAGTCTGTTCCATTAATTGTTCCCGCAACAATTACATGATTACCAAATGTACTAGCATAATGCACTGGCATTGCATAACCAGAAATTGAAGCATAAATTGGAGTTCCTATTGGTGCGGCGATATCAACACCTGCATGTAATCTGGAAGTATGATATATCGGATGGTAGCGCATCCCATAATTTGATAAATGATTACCGGCTGCTGGCCAAATAAATCCGGAATTTGATGACTTTGACAACTGTTGAAGGTCGGCAGATTCCGACTCTGCCTCCGCTCCTTGGTCTTTTGTTTCCTGTGCTTTTGCCTTGGCAGCTTCTTCACGGGCAGCCTGCTCCTTTGCTTCCCTCGCCGCTTTTTCTTTTCTAGCTTTTTCTAATGCTATTTGTTGTAATCTGGCTATTTCGTCCTCGGCCTCTTTCTTTTCATCCTGTAATTCTGCTTCCTGATCCATAAGACTTGCCTCTTGGTCTTCTAGGCTTGCCTTATTTTCTGCTAAATCAGCATGTTCAGCTTCCAATTGTGACATCAGCTCTTCTTTTTTAGCCATTTGATCATCGAGCTTGTTTTTAAGTGATACTAGTTCCTGCTTTTGTTTTTCTAATTCCTGTTTCTGTTGGACAACTTCCTGTTTCTTTCGTTCAACTTCCCTTTTCTCTGCCATATGTGTTTCCATAATATCTTTATCCTGGTCCATAATTGTGTTTACTGCTGTTGAACGGCTGACAAAGTCTCCAAAATTTTGTGAACCAAGAATAACTTCTATGTAGCGCATACTTCCACCATTTTGCTGAATAGTTCGAAGGCGTTCTTTTAAAAGCTTATCCCGCTTTTTAATACGTTCTTTTAGTTCTTTTATATCAGCCTTAAGCTGATCAATCTGTTTGTTGGTTTCGAAGATTTCTTTTTCTTTTGATTGAATAGTAGATTTCGTATCTGCTAGTTTCTGATCGATATCTTTTATTTCATTTGTTACCTTATCCTGCTTTGAAAGGTTCTTATCAATCTGTCCAGTCGTTTCTTCTTTTTTGTTTTTCACTTCATTCTGTTTTTCATTTAAATTATCCTGTTTTGATTCTATTTCGTTCAGTTTACTCTTCGCATCATCAATGGATGATGCTGAAACAGATTGACTTCCTACTAAAATACCAGTTAAAACTAGTGTCGCAAGTGAAGCATTAGAAATCCATTTGTTCATAATATTTTACGTCTCCTTTTCCTTATTTAGTTTTGTTCATGCTGCTAAAAGGGGATGGATGATCGCCAAAAAAATAAACGATCCCCATCATTGCCTTATACTTTCAGGAATTTACGAACGCTCATAACACTTCCCCAAATACCAATCAGAGCACCTATTGCCAGAACAATCAGTGACAGCTGCCATGCGAAAGGATTAAACGGTAATATCTCAACGAAACTAAAATCAATTCGATCACTAATTTTGGTGTCTAAATAGTAATAACCTCCAAGAATAACGCCGATTGGAATAATCGACCCTAACACACCTAATAACATTCCTTCCACAAAAAACGGCCATCTGATAAAACCATTGGTTGCCCCAACAAGCTTCATAATTCCAATTTCCCGGCTTCGAGCCATAATAGTTAGTTTAATTGTGTTTGAAATGAGGAATATAGCGGTGAAGACTAGTCCGGCGATTAATACTAAACCAATCGTTCTTGCATATTTGTTAAATTCAAATAAGCGTTGTACAACATCTTTACCGTAGTTAACTTCCTTAACAGAATTAAAATCCTTTATTTGGTTAGCAATACCCATTGTGTCAGTGGGTGTCTTAGCTGTTACGATATATACATGGTTGAGTGGGTTGTCCTGTTTAAAGAGCTGCCAAGACTTACCCTGCTCTCCCATGCTGTCAATGAGTTTCTTCAACTGTTCGTCTTTAGAAGAAAATTCAACAGTATCAACTTCATCAATCACTGATATCTTTTCACCCAATGTTTTAATCTGGGCTTCATCAGCAGTGCGGTCAATTAATACATTGATTTCAACATCATCTTCTATTTCAGCGGCCATTTGGTTTAAGTTAAAAACCAATGCCAGAAATGCCGCTACCAGAATGAGTGTTGTCGTAACGGCGCCTACTGAAGCCACAGTCATCCAGCCGTTTCTGAAAATATTCTTTACACCTTCACGGAGATGCCGTTTAGCTGTTCTAAATTTCATATCCGTATTCACCTCGATGTTCATCACGAACAATCAAACCGTCTTCAACTGCAATAACCCGTTTCTTGATCGTGTTCACTATTTCCTTACTATGTGTTGCCATAATAATTGTCGTTCCTCGAGAATTGATTTCTTCAAATACGCGCATAATCCCCCATGATGTTTCCGGGTCAAGATTACCAGTTGGTTCATCGGCAATCACAATTTTAGGATGGTTTACAATCGCACGTGCAATTGATACCCGCTGTTGTTCGCCACCTGACAGCTCATCTGGGATAAACCGGGCTTTGTTTTTCAGGCCGACGAGTTCCAGCACATCCATCACGCGTTTTTTAATATTTCTAGGTGACTCTTCGATTACTTCCAACGCAAATGCTATATTTTCATAGACTGATAGTTTGGGCAGCAATTTAAAGTCCTGAAAAATAACTCCTATTTCCCGACGCAGATATGGAACTTTCCTTTCTTTAAGCGAACTCATATCTCTATCATTAATCATTATTGTTCCCGTAGTTGGTTTAACTTCACGGTACATTAACTTAACAAATGTCGATTTCCCTGCACCACTTGGGCCGACGATATAAACAAATTCTCCTTGTTCAATATCCGTACTTATCCCATTTAGGGCAGTTACCCCATTGGAATATGTTTTATATACATCCTTCATTTTAATCATATATGTATCACCTTTTTATTTTTGTTGTTGTTCATGGCTGAAATTTTCTAGGTAAGTTTCTTCTAGACACAACATCCTTATAGTCTGACATTTCTTTTTTCCGCATAATTCTTATCTAGTATAACATCTTTCGACATAAATTTTAGGGGTATTAATATTACATTTGTGTTTCAAATGGTCCGCAGCTTTTACCTCTTTGTAATATCTTTATTAAGCGCAAAAAAGATGACAAATAGGAATACTCCCATTTGCCATCTTTTTAATTGGCTGTTTTCTATAAATCGTTGTTTTTGACACAAAATTCATAAACTGCGATGTAACTTTATATGAGTGTTAGTCCACCGCTGCGGAAAACCACTGCGCTTTCCGCGGGCGAGTGTCGAGTCTCCTTGCCCCGGCAAGGGGTAGCCGACGTTGCCCGCAAAGGGCGGTTTTAGTCGGGCTTCATTAACTGCCGTCCTCCGGGGTCTCGTCGATCTCTCACTTCCCGCAGGACAAGGAAAGCTTCCCTGAATAAGCATCGCACGAAGAAAAAGTGCTTTTCTTTTTCAAGGAGTCTCCGTATATTCAAGATGCTAAGTAAATGTGGAAAGTTAAACTTATTAAATCCACCACTTTTTCAGTGCCCTTGTGGCAAGGAGGCTTAAGCCGCGCCCGCGGCAAGCAACGGTCCGCAGCGAAAAACGCATTTTCATTTATTCTACTTCTTTTTTGCTAGCCAAGTGGCAATCTGTTCCACATCGTCGCCCGAAACCACCCCTGCCGGCATTGCACCTTTACCCTCTTTAATAATTTCCATAATTTCCTGCTTAGAGTATCGTGAGCCAACTTCGGTAATATCAGGTCCAGCACCGCCTGATAGGTCTGATCCGTGGCAATATGCGCAATTATTCTGGAAGATTTCTTCCGCTGTGCCACCGGATGGTTCATCACTTGCTTTTTCATTACCACCACAAGCGCTAAGAAGAAGTACCATTCCTAAAAGAAGCATAAAAATCCATGTCTTCATCGATGAGCCCTCTATTCTATTGTATTAGTTGTTGATTTGTGAACGTAAAAATGCATCGATGAACGGATTAATGTCTCCATCCATTACACCTTGTACATTACCAATATCCAAATTTGTCCGATGATCCTTAACCATTGAATACGGATGGAAAACATAGGAACGTATCTGACTTCCCCAGCCAATTTCCTTTTGCTCACCGCGGATGTCATCCAATTCCTGCTGTTGCTTCTCAAGTTCTTTTTGATATAGCTTTGATTTAAGCATTTTCATCGCTGTCGCGCGATTTTTAATTTGTGAACGTTCGGATTGACATGTAACAACGATATTCGTCGGCAGATGCGTTATCCGGATCGCTGAGTCAGTTGTATTTACATGCTGTCCACCTGCACCGCTTGAACGGTAGGTATCCACTTTTATATCCTCTGTTTTAATATCCACCTCAACATCGTCACCGAATTCAGGCATTACATCACACGATACAAACGATGTATGTCTGCGTCCCGATGAATCAAACGGGGAAATTCGGACAAGACGATGGACACCTTTTTCAGCCTTTAAATAACCGTAGGCGTTGTGCCCTATGATATTCAACGTAACACTTTTAATACCTGCTTCGTCCCCGGCTAAATAATCCAATGTTTCCACTTTAAAGTTTTTGGATTCAGCCCACCTCTGGTACATTCGCAGTAACATGCTTGCCCAGTCCTGTGACTCAGTTCCTCCTGCACCAGGATGTAATTCAAGCAATGCGTTGTTTGCATCATACGGTCCGCTTAGGAGCATGTGCAATTCAAAATTGTTGATGTCTGCGCGGAGGGATACTAGATCTTTTTCAAGTTCATTAAAAAGTTCAGTATCCTGTTCTTCTTTGACTAATTCATAACTAACTTCCGTATTTTCCAACCGTTCTTCTAACTCTTCAAACTTTGTGACATATTCCTTAATGCCGTTTGTTTCGTTTATTACTTTTTGAGCAGCATCAGGATCATCCCAAAAATTGCTTTCTGTCATTTCTAATTCAAGCACTTTGATTCGATCTTTTTTGACATCCAGGTCAAAGAGACCCCCTAAAGTCTTCAATTCGTGAATCCATTTTGTCCAAGTCATTTCTTATTTCTGCTAATTCCATTTTATCCACCTCAATTAAATAATTATGTAATGAAAAAGGGGTTCAGAAAACGGTATATTCCTTGTTTTTTGAACACCCTTCACCAGTTATTTATTTTCCGTGACAATTTTTATATTTTTTCCCGCTTCCACAAGGACAAGGGTCATTTCTGCCAATGTTCTCTTTCTTCACATATGGTTTCTTCGCTTTTTTCTTTCCGTCATCCTCACTGCCGGATACAGCTTGTGTGTCTTTAGCAACCTCTTCACGTTGGAGGTTTTGACGGATTTGTGCTTTCATCACATATTTAGAAACTTCCTCTTCAATCGCTATAACCATTTGTTCGAACATCGCAAAGCCTTCTGCCTGATATTCCTGCAGTGGATCATTTTGTCCATATGCACGTAAATGGATTCCCTGTCTAAGCTGGTCCATCTGGTCAATGTGGTCCATCCATTTGGAATCAACGGTACGCAGGAGAATTACTTTTTCAAATTCACGCATTTGCTCTGCCGTTAATTCTTCCTCTTTTTGGTCATACTTTACCTTCACTTTATCCAGGATAACCTCAATAATCTCATCTGTATCCTTGCCTTCGATATCAGATAATGTAATATCTTCTGGGTCCAGAAGGTTTCCATACAAGTAATCAATGACTGCTGATAATTCCTGATCTTCTTCATCATCAAACATGTGTGATTTCACAACACGTTCAACTGTGGATTTAATCATTTCCTCAATAATACTGCGGAGATTTTCGGAATCAATAACGTCAAAACGCTGTTTATAGATTATTTCCCTTTGCTGGCGTAATACATCGTCATAGGATAAAACAGTTTTACGTGCATCAAAGTTATTTCCTTCCACACGTTTTTGTGCTGACTCAACAGCGCGGGAAACCATTTTACTTTCGATTGGTTGTGTATCATCCATTCCAAGTCGTTCCATCATGTTCCGTAAATTATCTGAACCAAAACGACGCATCAGTTCGTCTTCCATCGAAAGATAAAATTGCGACATCCCCGGGTCTCCCTGACGTCCAGCACGGCCGCGCAACTGATTATCGATACGTCTCGATTCGTGGCGTTCTGTACCAATTACAGCTAAACCTCCACGGTCAATTACACCCTCACCTAATTTAATATCTGTACCACGGCCAGCCATGTTTGTAGCAATCGTCACCGATCCAGGCTGACCAGCGTTTTCAATGATTTCTGCTTCACGAAAATGATTTTTCGCATTCAATACATTATGCTTAACGCCGGATTTTTTTAACATCTGCGAGATCAATTCAGATGTTTCTACCGCTACCGTACCAACCAATACAGGCTGGCCATTTTCATAGCGTTCTTTAATGTTTTCAACAACTGCACGAAACTTACCTTCCATTGACTTATAGATCATGTCCGCCCTGTCATCACGCACAATTGTCTTATTCGTTGGAATAGCAATTACATCCATCGCATAAATATTGCGAAATTCTTCTTCTTCTGTTTTAGCTGTACCAGTCATACCAGACAGCTTTTGATACATTCTGAAAAAGTTCTGGAATGTGATTGATGCCAGTGTCATGCTTTCATTCTGGATTTGCAGACCCTCTTTCGCTTCAATGGCCTGATGCAATCCATCACTATACCGGCGCCCTTTCATAAGACGTCCAGTAAATTGATCAACAATAACCACTTCCCCATCTTCAACCACATAATCTGTGTCACGATGCATTGATGCTTTTGCTTTTAACGCCTGATTAATGTGGTGTGTAAGGGTCACGTTATTTAAATCAAATAAATTTTCGATATTGAAATATCGTTCAGCTTTATTAATACCTTCCTCCGTTAATTGAACACCCTTTGTCTTCACATCGTACGTATAATCTGTTTCATTTTTTAAGGTAGTAACAAATCCGTTTGCCTGTTGATACATGGATGCTGATTTCTGTGCACTTCCTGAAATTATTAATGGTGTCCTTGCTTCATCAATTAGGATTGAGTCGACCTCATCAATAATTGCAAAGTTTAATGGCCGCTGAACCATTTGCTCTTTATACAGCACCATGTTGTCACGTAAATAATCGAACCCAAATTCATTATTTGTTCCGTATGTGATATCACAGTAATATGCGTCACGTTTTTCTTCTTTTGTTAATCCATTTCCATTTAAACCTACTGTTAAACCGAGAAATTGATATAGTTCGCCCATTTCTTTCGCATCACGATCTGCTAAGTATTCATTGACCGTGATAATATGAACACCTTTTTCAGCAATTGCATTTAAATAGGCTGGCATCGTGGAAGCAAGTGTTTTACCTTCACCGGTTTTCATTTCCGCAATATTACCCTGATGCAATGCTATGGCACCCATAAGCTGAACAGGGAACGGGCGCATTCCTAGAACACGTTTTGAAGCCTCACGTGCAACGGCAAATACTTCAACAAGCATGTCATCAAGCGATTCACCATTTCTATATCTTTCTTTAAATTCTTCTGTTTTATTTTGAAAGTCTGTGTCTGCTAATTTTTCACAATCTGGCTCTAATGCTTCGATTTTATCGACAGTTTTCTGTAATCGATTCAATTGTTTTTGGTTTCCATCACCAAAGATTTTTGTTAATAATCCAGGCATAATTAACGCTCCTCAATTTGTTCAAAATCATCTATCTTTTACTATTGTCCATCATTCATAATAACACTATATAAACAACTATGCCAAGTACAAAGAAAAGCGAAGACGACTGTTCAGCGGCGGACAAATAGAAAAGAGCCACCCGGGGATGGGCAACTCTTTACAAATGGGGTAGATATAAAAATTTTGGCGGAAAATACAGAAGATACTAACTGTGGGCCACTTATGGTTGAAGGGAATGCTTCGATTGATTTTGCGCCTCAATGAGATCAGATAGTTTTCGATTAGTTGCAGCGATAATGACAAGTAATTGTGTTATCGTTTCTTCTTGTTGCCTCACTTTTATAGCTAATGAATCATAAGAAGTATAGTGCTGATCATTCACAAACATTCCCCCTCGTCTATGGCATACTTACTTATACCATAAAAAAAGAATAAATAGCTAATTGCCATTTTTTGATTTTGGGTATGTATTCGACATAATTCAACCTTCAAATAGGAGGTTTGCAGGGTGAAAAGGCTTTTTTATAGGTGAAAAGACTTATATTTCAAATCCAAATTTCAATTTTGGTAAAGTGTTCAACAAAATTCGACAAGCGGCGATCAAATTCTCGTTCAACAAAAAGAAACCACCCATAAAGGGTGGCTCCAAAAACATCTATTCGTTAACTGTTTGGTTCAATAATTCCATACCTTCCGTCTCTTCGACGATAAACAACATTAGTATCTCCAGAAATGGAATTCGTAAATACATAAAATGTATGTCCAAGCATATCCATTTGCAGTACAGCTTCTTCAGAATCCATTGGTTTAAGGTCAAATCGTTTTGTCTTTACAATTTCAATTTCATCTGAATCTTCTTCTACATTATTGTCTATTTGCTCTTTTTCAAGTTCAGCGAAAATGTGTTTTGCAGCCCCATTTTGACGCGACCTGCGATTCACTTTTGTTTTATATTTGCGAATTTGTCTTTCTAACTTATCCACCACAAGGTCGATGGCAGCGTACAAATCAATATGCTGTTCCTCTGCCCGAAGCAATAAGTTCGTCATTGGAATTGTTACTTCAATTTTCTGCTCATCATTATAGACACTTAAATTTACATGTACATCAGAAGTTGGAGGTGTATCAAAATATCGTTCCAGCTTGCCTATTTTCTTTTGCACGTAATCGCGTATTGAACCTGTCACCTCAATATTCTCACCACGAATGTTGTATTTCATAAAAGTGTCCTCCTTTCATCCTTATGTATTTACTATTCTACAATACCCTGTCTAATTCCTGCTTAAACTAAATAAATTCCATGGAAAATGATGCAGAATTTTGTCGGAATTTCTTAGCCCTTATGAGCAAAGGTTTTACAACAGCTACCTATTTATTTTATTATCCCCTAATTAATGTAAATGAACTTACTTTCGGACACCCCGCTTCCTGTAATAATGTCGCAGCATGACGCAGAGTCGCGCCGGTTGTATAGATATCATCAATCAAAATAACCTTGTTACTTACCACGGCGTTTAAGGAAAATGGATTACGTGCTGAAATTCTTTCGATCCGTGTTTTTTTGGATTGCTTCTCACCATGTATCCGGGTTAATATTTCTTTTTTTTCCACTTGTAAATAGTCTGCAAGCATTGCGGATTGATTAAATCCGCGTTCCAGTAACCGTTCATCGCTTAATGGAATTGGAACCACAATTGAATCGTTTATTTCATTACCAAATGCAGTCTTAAAGGTCTGAACAAATGACTCTTTGAAAATATCACCTAAACAATAATCCCCGCGATACTTCCATTTTGAAATCATTTCTTTTATTGCAGGATTATATAGAAAAACAGATTGATTCATTGCAAGGGGGTCTTTCGTTTTGTTTCTCCACCTTTGACAATCTGAACATATTTTGCCGTCACAGGAGCGACTGCAGACTATACACCTAGACCCGCTAATAAATTTTAAATCACCTGCACACTTTAGACATAATACTTTTCTTTTGGGGAGCAGCAGAAAATCGGTCCAGGATACGCTTATGATTATTTCTTCATCGCACCATAAACAATTCATCTATTTAAAACCTCCCCGCCGATTCATTGATTTGATTGACCTTATTGCTTTTACCATCGCATCGGTCTTGCCATCGTGAAAAAATACTACTTCTCCATCTGGATCATCAATGCTTCTGCCAGCACGCCCCGAGATTTGAACCAATGCGGCTTCATCAAACACCTCATGTCCCGCATCAATTACCGCAACATCCACCGAAGGAAATGTCACTCCACGTTCCAAAATGGTTGTTGTAATTAATATTAAAATTTCCTTGTTTCGGAATTGCATAACCTTTTCTTCTCTGTTCACATCGGAGGCATGCACTGTAACCAGGTCCAATTCCGAGGTAATATCCTCTGAAATCAATAGCTTTTCAATCAGCTTCTCCCCCATTCGTTCTGCCAAATTAATGGTCGGGACAAATAGTAATAATTGTCGACTTGGTGTCCTTCTATTTTTTAACCAGGTAAAAAAATGATTGGGCGGAAGAAAACGCTGGATACTTTTACGAAGATTTAAGGACATTTTCATTGTAGGGACAGGTAAGGGATGCCCGTGAAATCGAACAGGCACAAAAATATGAGCTAAATTATTCCTTGCGATTCTTTTTCGATGCATCTTGCGAGGTGTGGCAGTCAGGTAAATCGTCGTGCTTGTTTCATTTTTAGCACGGCTAGTAGCATATGGTAGCGAGGGATCAGCATGAAATGGAAATGCATCAACCTCATCAATAATCATCAGATCAAAGGCTGCTTGGAAGCGAAGCAATTGATGGGTGGTTGCAAGAATTAGCTGAGCGGTGCCATCATTATCTTTGCTTCCTCCATATAACCCTTGGATGTGAACGGAGGAAAACGCTTGACGAAACCTAGGGAGCAGCTCACGTACAACATCTGCTCGCGGTGTTGCCAAGCAGACTCGTTTGCCTTTTTTAAGTGCCGACGTGATTCCCGCGTAAAGCATTTCGGTTTTCCCAGCGCCACAGACAGCCCAAATGAGAAGTTCTTTTTCAAGATTGGTTACAGCCTCAACAATCCGCTCACTGGCTAACTTTTGGCGCTTAGTCAGTTCGCCAATCCACGAACACGGATTAGCATGGCTTAGCCAGTCCGGTTTTGATCCTTGCCAACTGTATAGTGATTCACATTCCAGCACCCTACCCATCTCAATACATTTCCGGCAATAGAGATGCTGTTTACGACAAATTTGGCAGGGAATTATTCCAAATAATGAACGTTTTTGATTGTTGCATCGATTGCATTTAGGACCGCTAAATTTCCTGATGATGGAAGCATGGGGAATAAATTGTTGTTGATTGAGCAGTTGTTGAAATGTTGCATGGTCGAGGGGGATTTCCTTCCGAAGCAATAATTTGCCGGAATAGCGCAAAGCTAATGTCAGCTCAGAATGTGGATCAAAGGGGGTTAGTTCGTTCATGGCACACTCTCCTTATATTAATGGTGTGAAGCCGTTCGTACGGCTCCACAATTAGCTAGACTATATACCAGCCAATACCGATTGAACCCGACCCTAAATGGGTACCGATAACGGGGCCAAAATAACTGATTTGGCAATCAATTGAAGGATGTTTTTCTTCCAATTCCCGTTTCATTTCAAGCGCCTTTTGTTCGGCGTTTCCGTGAATGATTGCTACTTTTACTGGTTTCCCATTATTAATGTCTTCTTCCAATAAGCCGATAATTCTGTTCAACGCCTTTTTTCGAGTTCGGATTTTTTCAAAAGGAACAATTTGCTTATCGACAAAATGAAGAAGAGGCTTAATCTGCAATAAACTTCCTACAAGTACTTGCGCTCCATTTAATCGTCCGCCGCGCTGCAAATGGCTGAGATCGTCAACCATAAAGTATGCACACATGTTTTGTTTCATTTGCTCCAACCGATCAATGATAGCTCCAGGCAATGCATTCTCCCTTGCCATTTTTGCCGCCTCTAAAGCATAGAAACCCTGCGGTAAGCAACTAATTTCAGAATCAAATGGATAAACAGTTATTCCTTCTACCATCTTACCGGCACTAACAACTGCCTGATATGTACCACTTATACCACTTGAAAGATGAACAGATATAACTGCATCGTAATCCATTGCCAGCATTTCAAGTTTATCGATGATAGAACCAATAGAAGGCTGAGAAGTCTTGGGCAGGTTCTCAGATTGTTTTACCATATGATAGAATTCGCCGGTTGATAAATCAACTTCTTCCTGGTAGGACACTTCTCCAAAAACAACATTTAACGGGACCATATGAATCGATTCACTTTCCCGGATTTGTCTTGGAATATATGCTGTACTATCTGTCATTACAGCAATTTTCATACAAGTTCACCTCATAATTATCGATAAATATCCTAATATTTCATTAACAGTTTACATGATTTACATAGAAAAGTGCAACTCCTCAGGATAGAGAAATAAAAATATGCTTTGACGAATTATTCATCAAAGCATAGATTGATAAAAACATAGAAATGGATAAGGAACCAAAATTTAAATAGTTCTCCCGTTAAATTATCTCTACCCATCCTTTACGGATTGCCGATACAACAGCTTGTGTCCGATCATTTACATTCATTTTTTGAAGGATATTGCTTACGTGGTTTTTCACCGTCTTTTCACTGATATATAATGAATCAGCGACACCACGGTTGCTTTTCCCTTCAGCCAGCAGCTGCAGTACTTCACATTCACGACGCGTAAGCAAATGCAATGGTTTGCGGTAATCTGCTCCAAGTTCAGTGCGATTTGCAGGAACCTCTTTTGCAAGCCGGCGAAACTCTTGAACTAAATTATGGGTAACACGCGGGTGTAAATAGGATCCACCCTCGCTTACAACTTTAATTGCCTCAATTAATGAATCGGAATCCATCTCTTTCAATAAATAGCCCTGTGCACCAGTCTTTAATGCATGCGTAACATAACTTTCATCGTCATGAATGGATAAGATAATAACACTTGTATTCGGATGATGTCTAACGAGATTTGAGGTAGCCTGTACCCCGTTCATGTCAGGCATGTTAATGTCCATCAACACCACATCCGGCTTATATTTAGCCACTAATTGAGAAGCAACATTGCCATCGTCACCTTCTGCAATTATTTCAAAAGAAGATTCAAACTCCAATATGCGCTTAACCCCTTCTCGAAAAAGCTTATGATCATCTATTAACACAATTTTTGTAAGATCTTTTTTTACCATCAAATTTTGTTCCTCCTACAAGATTTCTATTTTTATCTTTCTCCCTATTACATATATGTCTTTTTCATACGGGTGTAACTTTCATCAATCAGGGATTTTTCTTTTCCTTACTGTGATGAACTTCTATTTATTTTAGTATAATTTCAGTATACATAAAGATTATGATTCGTGGTCTAGGAATTATTTCCTAACTTTCCTAAGTCTTATAATTCTGACTATAACACATATTACCAATGTTTACTATTCTTTATGTGGAACACTGATGATTATCGATGTACCTTCCTTGATCACGGAGTTAATTTTGAAACTGCCATCAAGCATGTCGACTCTCTCGCGCATCCCAATCAGACCAAAAGATTTATCCGTTTTTACGCTTGGATCAAAACCCTGTCCATTGTCTTTCACAATCATGACGATATTTTTCTTTTTTATTTCTAATTTAACGATAATATGTGTTGCTTCGGCATGCTTAATCGAGTTTTGTACGGCTTCCTGAACTAAGCGAAAAAAAGCCACCTCATACTTCTGGTTAAAACGACGTTCCTCGCCAACTGCTACAAATTCTATTTTGATTCCAGTATATTCTGCAACATTGGCAATATATTTTTTTAATGTTGGCACCAACCCTAAATCGTCCAGAGCCATTGGCCGTAAATCATAAATAATTCTGCGCACCTCATATAACGAAGTGCGGATCATTTTACGCATGCTGCTGATTTCTTTTCTGACGTGATCCATATCTCCCTCGCGAAACGTTCGATCAACAATTTCTGAACGAAGCAAGATATTCGCAAGCATTTGGGCAGGACCATCATGTATTTCCCGCGAGATTTTCCTTCTTTCCTCTTCTTGAGCCTCAATTATTTTTAAACCAAACTCATGTTTTTCTTTCGCATTTTCAATTAATTCATTTACTTGCTTAAAATCATCATTTAAATAGGTTAGGATAACTGTAATTTTGCCCGCTAATCCTTCAGCGCGGTTAATCGTCTGGTCTAATACAAGTAAACGGCGCTCCAATTCGTCGCGTTTTTCGCGCAAAGCAATTTCCTGCTGCTGGAGCATGGCAAGTTCAGTCTGCATGGCATGTGTATTCTCATACACTTCACGTATTTCAGATTCCGAATACCGTTCGAAATACTTACTTACCTCGGTGAGCTTCTTCTTAGAGAAACGCACCTTCTGTTCCAACCTGTCGCCATTATTAATATGTTCAATGACCTGATTTCTCGTTTCTAGTAATCCCTGGGTCAATAGTTCATATTCTTTTCGTGATTCTTCGCTAATGTTAAAGATTTCGTCTTTACTGTTTTCTACAACCTCGATCATTTCATCAACAACGCCATCAAGCACTTTTTCTGATGTCTTCATGACCATTTATCTCACCAACCTATGTGTATATATGTTCGAAATACAATACCTTTTTAGTAGGGTCTTTTAGCATACTTATTGGAATATTATTCTTTTTTTCTAGTTAATTTTTACCCATAGTTTTATTTGCACGAATACCTCAACTATTATAATCTAAGTTAAGGAGGTTACATAGAGAATGCTATCTAACTATTATACCATTAAAAAAGAAGGAACAAATCAATTTATCGTCCAAAAATCCCGATTTATTGGACACGTGAGCCGTGTAGAATCTGAAGATAAGGCCCAGGCTTTTATTGAAGAAATCAAGAAAAAACATCATGATGCAAATCATAACTGTTCGGCCTATATAATTGGTGAACATGATCAAATTCAAAAGGCAAATGATGACGGAGAACCAAGTGGTACGGCAGGTGTCCCCATTCTCGAGGTATTAAAAAAACAAAAACTGAAGGATACGGTAATTGTGGTTACACGTTATTTTGGCGGCATAAAGTTAGGCGCCGGCGGGTTAATCAGAGCCTATGGCGGTTCAGCTTCTGAAGTAATCAAATCGACTGGTGTGGTGGAACGCCAGCTGATGCAGGGAATGCAGTTAACTGTGGATTATGGCTTACTTGGAAAATTGGAAAATGTGTTTCGAACATCTGAACATGTACTGTCCAAAATAGATTACCTGGACCAGGTAATATTTCATATGTATGTAAGGACCAACGATGTATTAAAATTTAAAGAGTGGGTCGTTAATTTAACCAGTGATAACGTTCATATCGAGGATAAAGATCACGCTTACATCGAAATTGACCAGAAATAGAAAGAAGCTGGCCCTTCAGATGGGACAGCTTCTTTTTACATAGCTGATAACGCCGCTTCATCCGCAATTACCGTAACATGAATATGTTCTTTGAGAACTGACGCTGGAAAGTCTTCACTTATCTTACCATTTACAAGTCTGGATAACGCTTCAGCTTTTTTGTTTCCTGAAACAAGCACAATTATTTCCTTGCTCTCCAAAATTGTTTCTATCCCCATGGTGATGGCCTGTTCAGGTACATCATTATACGAATCGAAAAACCTTGCATTCGCCTGACGCGTTGATTCCGCTAAATCAACGATATGTGTTCTACTGTTGAATGAAGTACCGGGTTCATTAAATCCAATGTGTCCATTTGCCCCAAGCCCTAATATTTGCAGATCAATATTTCCATGTGAGCGAATTGATTTTTCATATTCCTGACATTCTTTCTTGATATCCAGTACATCCCCTTTTGGTACATGTACATTATCCATATTGACATCAATATACTGGAAAAGGTGGTTCTTCATATAATAATGATAGCTATTTGCGTTGCTTTTTGACAGGCCAATATATTCATCTAAATTAAAAGTAGTTGTATGTTTAAAAGAAACGTCACCTTTGCGGGATGTTTTAATTAATTCTTTATATAGCCCTTCCGGTGTGGATCCAGTGGCAAGACCAAGAACTGGATTATTCACCTTGTTCATCCGATCCACCAGTACCTGGCAGGCTTTATTGCTCATCTCATCATAATTTTTCACTTTCACTATATTCATAGAAAACTATTCCTCCTTAAATCCAATACTTCCCCGGCAAATCGTATAATGAATGGTTAATCCATCGTCAACAAGCAGAAGGTCTGCATCTTTGCCGACAGCGATGCTCCCTTTCATATGATAAAGCCCAATTTGTTTTGCAGGGTTCGTGGAAGCCATTTCGATAATGTCCTCCATTGCTACATGTGATAAATGCAGCATATTTTGAACTGCTTTATTCATTTTCAAAATACTTCCCGCAAGTGTTCCATCCTCCAGTAACGCGCGGTCAGCAGAAACCTTTACAGGTTGTCCACCTAACTCATAATTTCCCGGATTCAAGCATTTAGCTCGCATCGCATCCGTGATTAGAATAAGACGTTTGCTTCCCATTGTGTTATAAATTAATTGCATCATTTCAGGGGAAACATGAATGGTGTCCGCGATTAATTCGGCCCGTAATTCCGGAATCTGCAAGGCGGCCCCAACAACACCAATATCCCGGTGATGAATGCCTGACATTGCGTTGCAGATATGAGTAACTTGTTTCACTCCATATGTGACCGCTTGTTTCATTTCCGAAAATCCGCTTTTTGTATGTCCTGCTGAAACATTAACCCCATTTTTTATTAAGTATTGAATAAATCTGCCATCTGGATCATGCTCAGGAGCCATGGTTATCGTCTTAATTTTGTCCCCGGATGCCAGCTGCCATTTTTTAAACAGCTCGATATTGGGATCAACTATATATTCAATTGGCTGAGCACCGGCCCTGCTTCTTTCAATAAACGGTCCTTCCAGGTGTACCCCAATCACTTCCGCATGTCCGATTTTATTTGCATAGGCAGCAACATTTTTAAGTGCAGCCTCAATCTCCTGTTTAGACTGTGTGATGGTTGTTGCTAGAAAACTTGTCGTGCCTTCTTTAGGAAGAACCCCCGCTATTGCATCAAGGGCCGTTTCTGTCGCGTCCATCACGTCAGCTCCATTTGCCCCATGGATATGTCCATCAATAAAACCAGGAATCAGACTCTTCCCAGTTCCATCAATGATCACAGCATTTGCTGGAAAATCGGCAGGTACATCCTGTTTCTCATACACGGCTGTAATTTTGCCATTTACAGAAACTAAACTTGCCAGTTCCATTACCTTATTTTCTGTATAAATTTTTGTGTTTTTAATAACCAGTACCTTGTCTTTATTCATCCAGGTCATCCCTTTCCACCCATATACGTTAGCATATAAAGATATAGTTGTCTATACATTAAGGTAAGTATATACAACCTCCTGCATCTTTGATAAAATTTAGCTAAAGAATGGAATCAAGTGGGGGGAATAGAATGATTGACAAAAATTCGCCATTACCTATTTATTATCAGCTGGAGGAAGAAATTCGCCTGCTGATTCAAACGGAAAAATTAAGTCCTGGTGAATTATTACCTTCGGAGCGGGAGTATGCGGAGCGTTATAATATCAGCCGAATGACTGTAAGACAAGCGATCAACAACTTGGCTGCAGAGGGTCTGCTTTACCGGCAAAAAGGACGAGGTACCTTTGTTTCTGAAAAAAAGTTTGAACAGGATTTACAGGGATTAACGAGCTTCAGCGAAGATATGCGGGCAAGGGGCTTAACACCATCCAATAAGCTACTCAGTTTCCAAACACTTCATGCGAATGAGCGAATTGCGGAGTTGTTAAGATTAAATAAAAATGATGAAGTCTACGAAATAAAACGAATAAGATATGCAAATGAATCACCTGTAGCAGTAGAGACAATTTATACACCCAAACACTTAGTTGGTAACCTAACCGATGCCAATGTAGTAGAATCCTTCTACAAATATATTGAAACAAATTTAAACCTAAACATTTCTTACGGTGATCAGATGATCGAATCCGTTCTGGCAAATGAATTTGAAATTGAAAACCTCCATGTAAAGGCTGGCGACCCAGTATTATTAATTCAACGTATTACGTATTTATCTGATGAAAATGCGACACCACTTGAATATGTGAAATCAGCCTACCGTGCTGACAAATATAAATTCAAACTGCAAATGCGAAGGTAAGAAAATGCCCACCTACATCATTTAGGTGGGCATTTTTAATTCTTATTTTATTTCAACAATGCCTGTCCTGCCTAGTTCAATTGTTCCCGTTTGCAGCAGACTAACCTGCTCATTTTCTTCGAGGTTAGTAAACACGATAGGTGATATATGAGATGTTGCATTTTCTTTCATATAAGCTAGATCAACTCGAACGAGTATATCACCTTTTCTAACAATGTCACCTTCTTTTACATATACATCGAATCCTTGTCCATTTAACTCCACCGTGTCTAATCCAATATGCACTAATATTTCCAGACCGGATTCTGACCGAACCCCTATCGCATGTTTTGTCGGGAATACACTGATGATTTCACCATTCACTGGGGATGTATATGTGCCATCCTCAGGAGCAATTGCAAAGCCATCTCCCATCATTTTTTGTGAAAACACTTGATCCGGCACATCGGCAATAGACATAATTTCACCCTTAACCGGCATCGCAAAGGCTGCAGAATTAAACTCGTTTGCAGGCTTCGATGAAACAGGCGCCTCATTTTCAACTGAAGCTTTTTCATCTGCAGGGGCCTGCATATTTCCCTGATTCATTCTTTTTTGCATAGCGTCAGCTAAAAATTCAACAGTTGTCCCAACAATTACCTGTAAATTTTTCTTGTTTACCTTCATCACACCATTAGCACCTTGACGTTTCAACGCCTTTTCATCAACCTGATCCATATCATTCATTTGCAAGCGCAGTCTTGTCGCACAATAGTCCAGTGACTTAATATTTTCCGGGCCGCCTAATGCGTTTAAATAATGATACGCCTTTCCATCATAATCTTTGCGGCCCTTTCCAGTAGAAGGAGCTCCTGTTTGTTCATTTTCCTCTACATAAACTTCATCTTCATCCTCACGACCAGGTGTTTTAAGATTGAACTTTTTAATTAATACGTAGAAAATAATGAAATAGATAAATCCAAATACGATACCTTGCACGAGTAAGAGCAATGGTTTCGATGCAATTCCAAAGTTAAGCACATAATCGATAAGCCCCGCTGAGAAACCGAAGCCATCTTTAATTCCAAACCAGAATGAAACCATCATGGACAGTCCGGTTAGTATTGCATGAACGACGTATAGCAATGGACTTAAGAACATGAATGAATACTCAATCGGTTCTGTGATTCCCGTTAAAAAAGAAGTTAGTGCAATACTTCCAAGGAATCCTCCGACAGCTGCCTTACGATGTTTTTTCGCTGTTGCATACATCGCGAGACACGCACCAGGCAAACCAAACATCATGATTGGGAAGTACCCGGCCATAAAGAATCCTGCGTCGGGATCTCCGTTTAAAAATCGATTAATTTCCCCATGCCACGTATTTCCTGCAGCATCAACAAACGTTCCGAAGTCAAACCAAATTAACGTGTTCATAACATGATGTAACCCAATTGGAATTAACAAACGGTTAAAGAATCCATATGATCCAACCCCAATAGCACCTGAGTTGATAAACCAATTACCTAATGCATTAATTGCATCCTGGACAGGTCCCCATAATACACCTATTAATCCGGATACAATGACCATTAGCACCGATGTAACAATCGGCACAAATCGCTTTCCGCCAAAAAATGCTAAGAACTCTGGCAGCTGAATATCATGAAATTTATTATATAAATGCCCAGCAGCAATACCAGCAATAATCCCGGCTAGCACTCCAAGATTAAGATCACTATTAATTGCTTCATACCCATTTGTCAGAACTTGATAGCCAACAGCACCTGATAAGGCTGCAGCACCATTACCATCCTTTGAGAACCCAATGGCAATCCCAATAGCAAAAATAAGCCCTAAATGCTGTAAAATACCATTACCAGCAGCAGTTACAAATGGAATATTAAATACATCTTCTGCTCCCAGTCGAACCAGTAATGCAGCGGCAGGCAGCATTGCAATTGGAAGCATCAATGATTTTCCAAGACGTTGCAAATAACCTAACATTATATAGCACTCCCCTTCTTTATTTGAAAACGTTACCACCAAGGAGTATATCACCTTAACATATAGTTGTCTATACAACTTTGTCGAAAAAAATACATTTTGCTAGGAAAATGTATTTTTTGCTATACTTTTCTTTTTAAATGCGGCAAATAAAATGATTAAAATCAAAGCCGCTAACGCCCCTGACATATCCAGCCCTACATCACCTATATATGGTGTTCGATTCTGGGTGAATCCCTGGTGAAGTTCATCCAGAATAGCGTATAAACTTGTGAAAATGTATGAGAGTAATAATCTTTTCGAGGATGATACGCTCATCGTTTTCTTGCAAGCAACATAGAACAGGACCATCAATATGAAATAAACGGAAACATGTGCACCCTTCCTTACGAAGAATTCCACAAACCCTTCAATCCCAAGTGCATCAACACTCACCTCTGAATGATGATAATACAACGTAACATTCTCCACAAATGGAACTAGAAAGGAAAGATCTAATTTATTTGTCATAAATGGTTTAATATCCTGATCCTGGTATGGTGTGGCAGACGAGTAAAAAATAAGGCCCATCCAGCCAATTGGCAGGAGCCAATAATTAATTTTGGTCACATTTTCACCACACTTAAGAAAAGCGCAAGCGCCCCGTTTAGAAGCGGACGCATAAGCAAGGGGCCGTAGAACGCATGGGTTTAGCGTTCGTAGTGTCCATTGCTTATGACGGCAGCTTCTGGGCGCTGGAGCTAGACAGATTTTTATTTATGCTTTCTGATCTTTTAAAATAATAATCGATGCTGATATTTCTGCATGACCATTCGGTTATGTTCATCGGCACCTTCAAGGTTTCCACTCAAAAATACGGGTGGTTCTATTTGTTGCTCGGCTATTATTGTGATAGCCTCTGCAAAAACATGATTGATAATCGCTGAGCCAATTGTAGTAGAAACTGGTCCATAACTTACAGCAACATTTGAATGGTTTAACACAGCATCACCGATTGGCGCGTGGTTATCAATCACGATATCCGCCACGTCATGCAGATACTTGCCAAGCTGATGGCGCGATGGCTGACTTTTGGCATATGTAATAGAAGTAATACCAATGACTTTAGCGCCTTTTTCCTTGGCAATTAATGCAACGTCAACAGGCACGGGGTTTCTCCCGGAATTGGAAAATACCATCATCACATCACCCGATTGAATGTCCTGCTTTCCCATAAACAAGCGCGCATAATTGTTTTGTCGTTCCAGCTCAGATGACTGAATAGCTCCCTCATGCAACATTAGCGGCTCATGTAAAATCGGATGTACGGGGACTAGTCCACCCGCACGATAATAAGTTTCCTCCGTAAGCAGATGCGAGTGCCCACAACCGAATAAATGAATAACCCCTTCGTTAATTATCGAATTTGCTACACAGCCAGCTGCAGCATTCATCACCTTATTCTCTTGCTTTTCTACGATAGTAAGCAATTCCTGTATTTCTGAAAAATAATTCATTAGTTCACTTCGCTTTCTGTAAACAGTAAAGGCTGTTTTCTAAAAGATTATTATTTTGACACAAAACCTAGAAATAGAACGTAATTTTATATGAGTGTTAATCCACCGCTTAGGAAAAACACTACAAGGGTTTGTGGTATTTTAAATCAACTGCAACTGTGCAAATATCGCAAAAGTAAAAAACCGTATGCTGGTTCAGCACTACGGTCAAGACAAAATTAGTTATCCTGTTTTTTTCTCCATTTATTAAACTCGAGGTATTCTTTGAACTGTTCCTTTGTAACTCCTGATTCCATTGCTTCCTGCACTATTTTCAACCATTCACCATCAAGTTGGTCTATTGCATTTGCTTGATCCTCGCGCAGTATATCATTTACAGTGACACCTAATACAGCACCTATTTTCTCAATAAATTGGATTGACGGATTTGACTGGAGATTGCGTTCTATAGAGCTTAAGTATGATTTAGCTACACCAGCTTTCTCCGCAAGTTCAGATATGGACATTTTTTTATCTTGGCGCAGTTGTTTAATTTTTTCACCGATCAAAACGCACACCCACCTTCAGAGTGATTATATCACAAAAAAGTGTGTGGTTCTATATTAAGCACATTTTTAATTTCTATCTCTCTTCTTCCAGTGTTTTGCAAAGAAACATTCGAACCTCCTCTACTGTTATTCCGATGCTCTTTGCTTCCTGCAGCAACTCAACCCATTCACAATCAAGACCTGTTTCCTTCACCACTTTTATCATTGTTAGCCCCCGCCTTTTTTCCCTTCGTAACCCAGCCACCATAGCAGAGTTCGCCTTAGGTCTGTGGTTTTGCGTCCGTACTTTTCAGTAGGTTTGCCCTTTTCTGAGGAAACAATTTTTTATACTACTATTTTACTATAAGTAGAATTGGTATTGGGTGTCTTGTTTTGTCTAAAAGCAACTAGTTTTGTATATTACGCTCATTATATACTTAAAATTTCGAAAAGTCACTCCCAAAATAAGCATTTTTGCCTAGATTGTATATAAAACCCCAAAGTCAGTTTTTAACACCCTTATAATTAATTATAGTCCGCGGATTAGTCTATTAGTACTATTTTAATTACATTTTTTGTTCTCTTTAAAATCCACAAATGTATTTTATAAAGAACAATTACTTGTATTATAGGCTATCTATTCGTTTTATGAAAACCTCAAATATGAGCAAATACGTACCAAAAAATGTTCTTTTCTTCTAAAATCAATAAAATACACGCAATTATTTAGTCTCCTGTCTATTGTGTAAATTTTTAAATAATCCTAGTATAATATGACTAAAATTGATAGACGTGATGCGTTGAATTCGTTATAATTTAACCAAGCAATAAACCATATTGATCGAATATTAGAGGAGAATTTTATTGGATACAAGAACTGGAAAGCGTCAAACAAAGAAAAAACGTAAATGGCCTTATTGGGTTGGCGGAATCATTGTACTGTTAATCCTTGCAGTTGGTTTATATCTTTATTATTTATACGATAAAGTGGAAGACACTGTGGCAAATATGCACGAGCCACTGTCGCGGGATGCGGATCCTGACAGGCAGAAAGAATTGGAATCGATTGTAAAAAACAAAAAATCCATAAACGTATTGCTGCTTGGAGTGGATCAGCGGGAACATGATGTAGGTCGTTCGGATACGATGATTCTGATGTCCCTTAATCCGCGGACAAATAAGATGATTATGGTAAGTATCCCCCGTGATACATATGTAGAAATTCCGAGAAGAGGAATGGATAAAATTAATCACGCATATGCTTTCGGTGGTACAGATTTATCTGTTAAAACAGTTGAAAAGGCATTTGATATTCCCGTTCATTTTTATGTAAAGGTTAATATGGAAGGATTTAAACAGGGGATTGATGCCCTAGGTGGAGTAACTGTTAAAAACGACCAGGCATTTTCACAGGGTGGCGAAACTTTTAAAACAGGTTCCATCCACCTCAGTGGTGAAGAAGCTCTTAAGTATATCCGCATGCGCAAGGAAGATCCACGTGGTGATCTTGGACGAAATGAACGGCAGCGCAGTGTCATAAAAGCTGCGATGGACGAAGCCGCAAGTTTTTCCAGTATTACGAAGGTCAGCGACATTCTAAGTATTCTTGGCGGCAATGTAACTACAAACTTAAACATGGATAAAATGCAGACATTATTTACTGATTATCGTGATACAAGAAAAAATATCGAAACAATGGAAATCGGTGGTAGTGGCGATGTGATTAATGGAGTCTGGTATTATATTGTGCCGGAGCAAGAAATGGATCGAATTACACAGGCAATCAAGACAAACATGAAAGAAAATTAGCAGTATCGTGAAGTCATTCATAACATAGAATGACTTCTATCTTTATGTAAGGTGGGGTCTCTTATGAAAAAAGTGGTAGTTCTTTTATCTATCATGATTTGCATGCTTCTTGTTGCTTGTTCGAATGACGAAGTATCACCTAATGATCGATTTGATACATATGTTAAGAACTGGCATAAAAAAGATTTTGCGAAAATGTATGATATGCTTGCGGAAAAATCGAAATCAGCCTATCCGACGGAAGGGTATGTTGATCGTTACAAGAAAATATATAAGGATTTAGGCGTGTCTGATTTAAAAATCAATTATCAAAAATTAAATGAAAAGGAAGTAGAAAAAGCACTCGAGAAAGGAAAAGCAACTTATCCTTTTTCCGTTACTATGAACACCATTGCTGGGGAAATTTCATTTGATTATCAAGCAAAACTTGTTCAACAAGGCGAAGATGAAAAGAAAAACTGGTACGTAAAATGGAATCCGGGATTTATTTTTCCTGCGCTGAAGGAAGGCGGCGACATTAACATCCAGACAGAGCATCCAAGACGCGGAGAAATACTCGATCGGAATCGCCTACCTCTGGCGATCAATGATACCGTTTGGGAAGTTGGTATCATACCAAGTAAATTCGGTGATGACAAAGAAGCGAAAATAAAAGAAATCGCTGAATTGCTAGACATGGATCCAGCAACGATCAAAAGTAAATTAGATGCAGATTGGGTTAAACCAGATCTGTTTGTTCCAATTACAAAAGTTCCGCAAACAAAAAAAAATCTGGATAAATTGTGGGCTACAGGTCCTGTCGCCGGAAGAGAAGTAACCGGTCGTGTTTATCCGTACGGTGAATCAGCTGCCCATTTGGTTGGCTACATTGGTAAAATAACAGCAGAAGAACTTAAGAAAAAAGAAAACGGAACATATTCAGCGAATGATATGATTGGTAAGCGCGGGCTTGAGCAATTATATGACAAGAAGCTGCGCGGTGAAGAAGGTGTCAAAATTCTTGTCACCCAGGATGGGCAGGAAGATGTTGTGCTAGCAGAGAAACCCGTAAAAGATGGCGAAAACATTATGCTTACGATAGATGCTGAATTACAAAAGAACATTTATCAATCGTACAATGGTGAGGGTGGTACAACAGCGGCAATTGATCCGAAAACTGGTGAAGCACTAGCACTTGTCAGCAGTCCATCCTTTAACCCAAATGAATTTGTATATGGAATCTCACAATCAAAATTAAATGAATTACAAGAAGACCCGCTTCAACCGCTAATTAATAAATTTGCAGCGACCTATGTTCCAGGATCAGTTATTAAGCCAGTAACTGCCTCAATTGGCCTGCAAAGTGGTGACATAGATCCTAGTGAAGGCATTGAAATAAATGGACTAACGTGGAGTCCAGGAGAAGCATTTGGCGATTACAAAATTCACCGGGTCTCCGAATCGAACGGTCCAGTCGACCTTGCCGATGCGTTAATCCGATCTGACAATATTTATTTTGCGATGAAAACACTAGATATGGGAAGTGAAACATTTATTAATGGATTACACAAATTTGGGTTCGGTGAGGAAATTCCTTTTGCCTATCCAATTCAAACTTCCACGATTTCAACAGATGGTAAGCTGAATGAAAAAGTATTGCTGGCGAATTCCGGCTATGGACAGGGGGAAATGCAGATGAGTGCACTCCACCTTGCAGCTACCTATACACCGATACTGAATCAGGGTAATATGATCAAACCTATTTTATTAAAAGAAGAGGATCCCGGTCAGATTTGGAAAAAAGATTTAATAACGATGGATCAGGTAGCATTCCTGCAAGATACATTGCGAAAGGTTGTAACACTTGATAAAGGAACGGCTAATGACGCACAAAAAGCTGACTTCCCTATTTCTGGTAAAACAGGCACCGCTGAATTAAAGAAAACTAAGGATGAAAAATCCGGTCAGGAAAATGTCTGGTTTGTCGGATATCCGAGTGAATCCGAGGATATTCTGATTGCAATGATGATTGAGCATGCTGAAGATGAAAGCGGCAGTTCTTACGCCGTTAAAAAGGTAACAAAAATTCTAGCAGAATATAAATAACATATAAAAGCTACTCCTTAATTTTTAGGAGTAGCTTTTATTCATCCTTGGGGCAGACTCTTTGTCATTATAATAGTTCCACAAGTCTTTCAAATGCAGCTCTGTTACGATCATCTAATGCTTGATCAATTAGCCGCTTGATATTTTCTTGTTCCAACTCACTAATAATGGTAGCGTTTTCATTTTTGAAGTTAATTTCCTCTTCCGTTTCGTTTATATAATAGGGTTTTGCAATTTCATTAAGTTGTAGCAAAAAATCAGGAATGGATATAAGCTCACTCATAGCAACTTGAATGACATCTTTGCCTTTTTGAAAGGCGAACAGTGCATCGGTATTGACGACCTTCTGTGTCCTTCGATTTATTTGAATTTCCTTAGCTTTGGTGGGGACAAACTGATATACCTTTTCATTAATAAATAAAGCAAAATACTGATAAGCTAAGATAATTCGAACATAATCGTTTTCTGTCTTAATGTAGTATGGCTTTAACATTTTTACGGTTAGCATTTTCTCCACCTCCTGAATCATTTATCAAATTTTCAGTTAATTAATTTTACCTAACTTTTCAAAAAAAAACAAGAGAAAAGTTTGTTGAATTAAATTTATATAGTTAACGAGATAAGTAAAATGCTACTTTTGTATAAGCTGCCGCCAACTTTGAAAAAGTTGACGGCAAACTATATCTATTTAATTTGATTATACATGTAGTCAGTTATTTCATTTATGTCTGTTTGATTAACGCTTTTATAATTTTCCTCAAGCTTACTATGATATAGTCCCGCCTCTTGTAAATGCGCTATTCCTTTTTGCATATAGGATTTATAACGATTATTCAGTTCATTGATTTCAGTAGAAAATTTTTCATCCGTTCCAGGTGTGACCAGCTTCTCGTATAAATCAACTATCTCATCTCCAACTCGTTCCGGGAAAAATTCATGAGGGTCAGTACTATCAAAAATGCAGAAATCAAGTTCCCGAACGAGCACCATATCAATACTGTTCGAATCAAAACTGCAGTGATATAATTCCACTTTGTAACCGTTATCCTTACATGCATTTGCTAGCTTTTTCATAAATGTTGACTTACCAGTCCCGGCACGACCTTTTATGAAATAGGCTTTTGATACACTATTGATGAGTTCGGGAACCACATTTACCACACCATCCTTGGTGTTAGTACCGAACAAACGATGGTAAATATGGCCTTCCCTTTCTACAATTGATGGAAGAACTTTGCTGATAAAATCATTTGCTACCTGATTGGCCATAGCAAAATCCATTTCATTAATGTAGATTTTTTCAAGTTCATCATGTACATGTAAGCCTGCATCGAATGCTTGATAAGCTGCGTTTGTCAATGAAATCTTCTTTTCATGCAAATCCTTACATTCATCTACGTCAGTTCCGTTTCTTAAATCAATTTCAGTTATATTTTCAGACTTTACTGGCTGTGAAATTACTGCTAATGACTTATCGCGTATAACAACCCCATCAAGAAATTCATGTCCATTTACACTTTTTATAATTTCGAGATCAAAACTGCCTTCATAATGTTTGATAACTTTGCTTATCAATTCCGTTTTTAACGATTCAGATGGATGATTTAAGAAGAAAACATTAGTTAAACCAGCTAAATTTGATTCAGAAAAACTAATGAGTCCTTGCGCGGTATTACCTGACAGATAATAATAATTTTTTCCAGACAAGCTAACACACCCTTCCAAGCTTTTTTACTTTATTATTGTATGAAAATTGGGCAGATGTGTGAATATCAAGTTATTTTTTAGTACCGCCCTTCCCGCCGGTCCCTAAACACGGGTATCCGTTTCCTAACCTCGTCAACTAACGCAAAGTCAATTTCTCCAACGACAATTTCTTCTCTTCTACTTCCTTCTGCAATAATCTCGCCCCATGGATCAACAATAAGAGACATGCCGCCAAATTCATTTTTTGGATCAGCCCCACTTCTATTACATGCCACAACATAACATTGATTTTCGATAGCACGGGCCTGAAGTAAAGTTTTCCAATGATCAATCCGAGGATTCGGCCATTCTGCTACGACATACATTACCTTTGCACCCTGTAATGCTGATTTTCGCATCCACTCTGGGAAACGGATATCATAACAAATAAACCCAGTGGATTTTACCCCGGCTAATTCAAATTCCGCGTCATCCTCGCCCTCTTCCAAGTATATATGTTCATCCATTAATTGAAATAAATGCAGTTTACTATATTTGTGCACAAGCTCTCCTTTTTCATCTATTACCAGTAATGTATTCCGTACCCCGTCTTCATACTTTTCGGCAACAGATCCCCCTACTAAACTAACATTATGTTTTCTTGCTTGCTCCTGTAAGAACGCTATCGATTTCCGGGCATGATTGTCGGCTATTTCATCTAATCTTGTTAAGTCATAGCCAGTAGTCCATAACTCCGGAAGCAGAACTATATCTGCACCAGCTATTGCGGCTTTCTCAATCTGTGTCGAAGCATGCGTGAAATTGGACTTTGGATCCCCGTACTTAATATCGAGCTGTATCATGGCAACAGTATGTTTCAAAGCAAATTCCTCCCTTAAAAGGTATTAGAAAATCTTGGCTTGCCACCAAGAACGAATGGCGATAGCCTTAGATTTTTTTACACTTTATACCGATAATAATTATATTTCCTTAAAGTATAACGAAAAAAATCATCAACAAAAATGTATAAGCTGATGACTTTTTCCTATTATATATCTATTTGGCTAATTCTGCCCGTTCTTCCTCTGTAAAAACACGTGATCTTGTCAAAAATCGTTTTCCTTCTGGCCCCTCCAATGAAAACATCCCACCACGGCCATCAATGGCATCAACGATAATCTGTGTATGTTTCCAATACTCATATTGATCTTTTGCCATATAAAATGGGGTTTCCCCTATTTCGCCAAGCAGTACATCTGATTCACCCGTTCGGAATTCACCTCTTGGATAACACATCGGTGAACTGCCATCACAACAGCCGCCAGATTGATGAAACATTAAATCGCCATGCATTTCCTTTAACGTTTCAATGAGATGTAACGCTTCATTTGTGGCAGTAACCCGCTCAACCAAATTTTTCAACCTCCTTTACAGTACTCGAGAAAATGGTTCACAGTATTACGTTAAAATAAACCAGCAACATCCTCCGAATAACTTATAAGCAGGTTCTTCGTTTGTTGATAGTGATCAAGCATCATTAAATGATTTTCACGGCCAATACCAGATTTCTTATATCCACCAAACGCAGCATGTGCTGGATATTGATGATAGCAATTCGTCCACACACGCCCAGCCTGAATTCCGCGTCCAAATCGATATGCTGTATTGATATTACGCGTCCAGACACCTGCCCCCAATCCATATAGCGTATCATTAGCAATTTCCATAGCTTCCTCTTGATCCTTGAATGTCGTCACGGATAATACCGGTCCAAAAATTTCTTCTTGGAAAATACGCATTTTATTATTTCCTTTGAAAATAGTTGGTTCAACATAATAACCGTTTTCCATATCCCCAGCTAATTTATTGGTGTTTCCGCCAACAAGGACTTCAGCACCTTCCTGTTTTCCAATATCCAGATAGGATTGAATTTTTTCAAGTTGCTCCTGTGATGCTTGAGCACCCATCATTGTATCAGTATCAAGCGGGTGACCGATTTTAATTTGTTTAACCCGCTCCACTGCACGTTGCATGAATTCATCATAGATGGATTCGTGAACAAGTGCCCTGGAAGGACATGTACAAACTTCCCCCTGGTTTAGCGCAAACATGACAAGGCCCTCAATTGCCTTATCCAAAAATCCATCGTCCTTATCCATAACATCCTCAAAGAAAATATTCGGTGACTTCCCACCAAGTTCAAGGGTTACCGGAATAATATTTTCGGAAGCATATTGCATGATTAATCGACCAGTGGTAGTTTCCCCGGTGAACGCAATTTTGGCAATTCGACTATTGGACGCAAGTGGCTTCCCAGCTTCTACACCAAATCCATTAACAATATTAAGTACACCAGCTGGCAGGAGATCTTTAATCAGATCAAGTAGCACATGAATCGATGCAGGAGTTTGTTCTGCAGGTTTTAATACTACACAATTCCCTGCTGCGAGTGCTGGAGCTAATTTCCATGTAGCCATTAATATCGGGAAATTCCAGGGAATGATTTGCCCCACAACACCTAACGGCTCATGAAAATGATACGCTACTGTATCATTATCAATTTGACTTAATCCGCCTTCTTGGGCACGAATTGCCCCAGCAAAATAACGAAAATGATCAATAGCCAATGGAATGTCCGCAGCTAATGTTTCCCGAACCGCTTTTCCATTATCCCATGTTTCCGCGACAGCGAGTGTTTCCAGATTGGCTTCCATTCTATCAGCGATTTTATTTAAAATATTCGAACGTTCCGCTACCGAAGTCTGTCCCCACTTTTCCGCCGCGGCATGCCCAGCATCAACTGCCGCCTCCACATCTTCTTTCGTAGATCTAGCAATTTCACAAAATACCTTTCCAGTAACCGGACTAACATTTTCAAAATATTTACCACTTACAGGCGGCTTGTATTCTCCTCCAATAAAGTTATCGTACCGATCCTTAAATTCTACTTTTGCCCCATCAGTGTTTGGATTTGCGTATTGCATGTGCTACATTCCTCCTCGAATTGTTGTAACCGTTTCCATTTTATATGATGAGTTATCTATGTCAGTCATTCTACTATAATTATAGCAATTTTTTATGAATTGTTGCAACTATTAGACTTTTCATTTTTTCATTCTTTTTAAGCACGAAAAACCCCAGCCAACAACTGTGACTGGGGTTTTTCTTTGAAGCTATCGATCACATCGACCGTACAATGCTTCTGCTATATAAAAAAGATGCCAAATCAGACATCCCAAGCAACTATATATAAGCATAAAAAAAAGCAATATTTATTCTATTTAGAACAAGTAATGAATAGCTCCAACTACTTGGAATACCTGTATTTTGCCTTATTTTAATTCGGGCAGCATACGTTTTTCCTTTTCCATAGATGATTGGCAAAGTGGACATTTTGGCTCTTCTTCAAAGCTAAATGACTCCCTCATCCATCCCTGGCAGTCATCACTGGTGCACTTCCATACATCCGTTTCTACTTCAGGTACTGGCTCTTTTGGACCGCGAGAAAAAGACATCAACAAAACCCCTTTCATCTTACTTCCTTTATTATACTCCTTTCTTGACAACAATGAAAGCAACTGACAATTTTAGAAGCAATTTGACAAAAAAAGTGAAAGGGAGCATCCCTTTTCGTTAAATGGGAAACTTGCGCCTTTCTTATGGACTCATGGATTTAATCAGTTTTTCAACAAATCGATTTCCCACCTGCCTTGTTGAAGCACTCCCGCCTATCTCTTTCGTGTGATAATCCTTTTCCCTAAGTAAGTCTTTAATCGTAGTTAGAACTGCTTTGCCCCAGTTTGATTCACCAAAAAAATCCAGCATTTGGCTGACAGACCAAATTACCGCAATTGGATTAGCAATGCCTTTCCCAGCTATATCCGGAGCGGATCCATGTACAGGTTCAAACATGGAAGGAAATGCTTTCTCCGGATTGATATTCGCACCTGTGGCAAAACCAAGTCCTCCCGTTATTGCTGCACCGATATCGGTAACTATATCACCGAATAGATTGGAGGTGACAACAACCTCAAATCTCTCAGGATTTGAAACAAAATAAAGGCTGGCAGCATCAACAAGGTAAGAGAAAGTCTTCACATCCGGATATTCTTTTCCTACCTCTTCAAAAACACTGTCCCAAAAAACCATCGAATAATTTAAGGCATTTCCTTTACTAATGCTTGTTAAAGACCTGTTCGACTTGCGTGCTTCCTCATAAGCATAACGAATAATCCGCTCTGTCCCTTTACGGGAAAATACACCTGTTTGCAGCACAACCTCTTCAGGCTTTCCTGGAAACAGCCAGTCCCCCGCACCCGCGTACTCCCCTTCACTATTTTCGCGGATAACAAGCATGTCTATATCCTCTTCCGTTCTCGATTTTAAAGGCGTTAACGACGGATTTAGGAGTGAAATCGGACGCAAATTTACATACTGATCAAATTCTTTTCTGATTCTCAAAAGGAGGTCCCGCAGTGAAATATGATCAGGAACCCCAGGATAACCAACTGCACCCAAATAAATGGCATCAAATTCTTTCAACTTTTCAATGCCATCTTCGTCCATCATTCGACCGTTTTCAAGATAATACTCACATCCGTAGGGAAATGTTGTGAAAGAAAATGAAATGTCAGAATCCATCTTTTCAATCGCTTTTAGCACCTTAACTCCTTCAGCTATAACCTCTGGTCCAATACCATCACCAGGTATTAACGCAATCTTGATATGTTTCATAATTACCCTCCAGATACTTTGCTAATCTATCTAATTGTAATGAAATTGTTTCCTTTATTTCCCGATTTTGTCTATCTTAGACATACTCCCTCCTAACCCGCTCCATTAAACTTGCCAATACTTCATCGACAACACTATGAATCCAATTTGCTATATCACGTGCTGAAATTTCCTCATCGCCCTGCCTGCCAAGCAGAATTACTTCATCACCCGAACTAATATCTGGTATACCTGTGACATTAATCAACGTCTGATCAAGTGAAATTGTACCAACTATTTTGACTCTCTTTCCTTTTACAAGCATTTCCCCTTTATTTGACAGCAACCGTTGATAACCATCACCATGGCCAATCGGGACAATTGCTATTTTCTCCTTTGTTGAAGTAACATAACTTCCTCCGTATCCAACTGGTGTATTGGCGGGAATCTCACGAACATGCAGGAGCTGGGATTTTATTTTCATAACCGGTTTTAATTTAATAATACCCTGCTGACGTTGTACGGGATGATACCCAAATAAAGCAAGCCCTGGCCGTACCATTTCAAGATGCATATCCTTTCTTTCAATCGTAATTGTTGATCCACCAACATGGCGAACAGGAAAATTAAAACCCTGTTTATTTAACTTTATGACTGTTTCCATAAACAGGGTATACTGCTGTTCAGTCAATTGCCAATCACCTTCGTCTGCACTTGAAAAATGGGTATATATCCCTTCCCAGTACAAACCTTGTAAGTGATAGCATGTATTACAGAAATCGACCACATCATGTGGGTCAACACCAAATCGATGAAGGCCCGTATCTAATTTCAAATGTACCGGAATGTGTTGACCTTGCTTTGTTGCCTCCTCACTAATTGCCCGTGCCAGCTTTCTGGACGAAATGGATGCCGTTAACCTGTATGAAACAATATCAACCGCTTGCTCTGGTATAACGGAACTAAGAATGTGAATAGGTGCTGAAATGCCACTTTCACGAAGCATTGCACCTTCTTCAACAGTTGTAACACCAAGTCGATCTGCCCCAGCATTAACAGCTTCATGACCAATTGGAATGATACCATGTCCATAAGCATTTGTTTTGACAACAGCTAAAAGCATGCTCTTTTCAACATGCTTTTTTAGCTTCTGGGTATTTTCTTTAAAAGCAGTCAGGTCTACTTCCGCCACAGTCGGACTATGTGATTCCAAGGACACTGAATGTAACAAGACTCGCCCCTCCAATTCATGATCATTTATCAAGATAAAGTGAACGAAACTCCTGCAAAATCCTCCTTGTTATTTTTCCTGGCTTTCCTAACCCAATCACATGATCATCAATTTTTAAAATTGGTACGACATCAAGCTTTGTTGCGGTTATAAAAACTTCGTCTGCATCTAACAATTCGTCAGTTGAATATGTTACCTCATTTATTTTCAAATTAAGTGCATCGCACAATTGAAATACTTTTTTCCTTGTTATGCCGTTTAGAATAAAATTGTTCGATGGATGTGTATACAATTGACCGCCTTTAACGATAAAGACGTTTGATGCACTTGCTTCCGTTACAGTTCCATTGCGATGAAGAATCGCTTCAATTGCATTATTTTCGACTGCCATTTGTTTAGCGAGTACATTCGGGAGCAAATTAAGTGTCTTAATATCACACCGCAGCCAGCGAATGTCCTCTGCAAGTATTGCAAAAGCACCCTCGTTCTCAACATCTGTCATTCGTTCTTCTGCTCTTGTATAGGCAACCGTTACTGGAGAGACATCATGATTAGGAAATTCATGCCACCTAGGGGCAGCCCCCCTGGAAACCTGCATATATATAATCCCTTCCCCCAACCCATTGGCTGCTACTAAATCTACTAGCTTATTTTTCAAATCTGAAATTGCACTCGGCAAGTTTAGTCTAACCTCTCGGGCACTTCTTTCCAAGCGCTCCATATGTTCATCCAGCATGAGTGGTTCCCCGTCGTAGACTCCGATAACCTCATAGATCCCATCACCGAATTGGTAGCCTCGGTCCTCAATATTAATCAGGCTTTCCCGTTCAACAATTCGGTCATTATATAACATTTTAGTCAACATAAAACCTCCCTTTTACCTAATTCGGGTTTCTATATCGATTCGCAATGTCCAGCACTACAGATGTATCGACACTGCTGCCACTGATGATCACCGCGACACTTGAACCAAGCTGAACCTTTTTATTTAGGATTGCACCAATTCCGGAGGCCGCTGCCCCCTCAATGGCCATACGGTGCTTATCCAGCATAAAGGCCATCCCCTTGGCAATTTCATCCTCATCTATCAAACTAATTTCATTGACATACTGCTGAACCATATCAAATGTGTAGCGGTTATTCAGGCCAATTCCGCCTAATAAACTATCAGCCAGAGTGTCGTGCTCCTCCACCTGAATCGGCCTGCCCGCCTGAATACTTTCATACATGGTTGCACCCTTTGCCGTTGACATACCAATGACGCGAATCGCTGGGTCGGTTTTTTTTAGTGCAACACCAAGTCCCGAATGCAGGCCACCTCCAGATAACCCGCCAATAACTGTATCAATTTCAGGTAAATCCTCCAGCAATTCAAGCCCTATCGTACCTTGCCCAGCAATAATAAATGGATCATCAAATGGATGAATAACAGTGATTCCCTGTTCCTTTTCCAACTGATAGCTGCGCTGTTCGGCCTCATCCTGTGAATCACCGTATATTTCTATTTGTGCTCCCGATTGATGTAATGCATCTACCTTTGCTTTAGGGACCCGTTTAGAAATACAAATCGTTGCATCGATTCCCAGCTTTTTGGCAATATACGCGACACTCATACCAAAGTTACCCGTAGAGAACGTTGTCACACCATGCTCCCGCTCTTCTGAAGTTAGACTAAGGATTTTATTTGCTGCCCCCCTGATTTTAAACGAACCGCTTACATTCAGATTTTCCAGTTTTAAAGATACCGATGTACCCGCAATTTCGGACAGTTCCGCGGAATATAATAGTGGTGTCTTTTGTGTCACGGAAGAAATCCGCGTTCGGGCCATCCATATTTCACGAAGACCAACAGGTTTTTCTGCCATGCTATCCCCCTTAATCTATTATTCTGGTAGTATCTGATCCGCCAGAAAACGAGTGACCGCTTCTGTCAAAATTGATACGCCAACAGGTAACACCTTCTCATCAATATCAAAAAGCGGTGTATGAAGATCCCTGATTTTCCCATCATTTACTGCACAGCCAAGGAAAAACATTGCTCCTGGAACAACCTGGGTCATATGAGCAAAATCCTCTCCCCCCAGACCAAATGGAGTATCTATCACGGTAAAGTCTGGGTAAACAGCGTTAATTGCATCCTTTATTAGGAGATTTACTTCCGGACTGTTTTTTAATGAAGGGTCTTCAGGTGTAATTGTTAATTCATATTCGCCACCTAGATTGGTAATGATGGAGAAAGCTCTTTCCATTTCTATATGCAACACTTTTCGGACATCGGGATGGTAACTGCGAATTGTTCCATTTAGTGTAACTTCAGATGGGATCACATTACTGGCTGTACCTGACTTGATACTGCCTATGCTAATGACAGCTGCTTCGAGCGGTGATACACGCCGTGCTACAATTCCATGCAAGGCCTGTAATACTGGACCAAGCATCCAAATAGGATCTGTCCCAAGATGAGGATACGCCCCATGACTGCCTGTTCCATGAACCGTGGCTTCAAACACGTCGACATTCGCCATGCTATAACCGTCATGAACGCGTACTTCACCGAGCTGGTCCTCGGGGCTCATATGGAGTGCAATAACACAATCTACTTCTGCTAACACTCCGGCTTGAATCATATATGGTGCACCTGTTGAACCGTTTTCATCTGCTTTTTCTTCTGCGGGCTGAAACAGAAATTTAACCGTTCCCTGAATTTCCCTGTTTTGAAAACATGTACTTAGTAAACTAGCAGTTCCAAGCCCAATCGTTATATGCGCATCATGGCCACAGGCATGCATAACACCTTCATTATGGGATCTGAAATCATGATCATTTTCCTCCAGGATTGGCAGCGCGTCCATATCTGCCCGAATTGCTATTGTCGGGCCGCTGCCAGAAGAAAGTGTCCCAACTACGGCTGTCGGAAGGCCTACTCCCACCTCTATCCGCATACCGGGGATAGTCTTTAAAATCTGGGCAACATACCGAGCTGTCTCCACTTCTTGAAAGCTTAACTCAGGATTTGCATGGAGCCTGCGTCGCCATTGAACCAACTGTGCAAACATAGCATCTGCCCGCATGTGCGTTGCCTTTTTAACCACTCCCAATCCTCCCTTAGAATACTTGGCTTGTCGCCACGAACTTATGGCGAGACTTTTTTATAGAAAAGGAGCCAATCTTCAGCTCCCTTTCCACCATTCAGTTAATTGAAGCAATGTGCTAATTCCCCCCAATCCCCAAAGTGTTTGGATAATTTCTTTTAAATCTACTTCAATTTCTTATCTTATTCCAACCCAATTGAAACATATTGTGACTCTACGAAGGCGTCAATTCCTTCGTGTCCCCCTTCACGTCCAATACCACTTTCCTTCATACCACCGAATGGAACTTGCGCAGCTGAAGGAGCCCCATCATTCCAGCCAACAATTCCGAAGTTGAGCTGTTCAATAACACGTGTACCTCTGGCAACGTTTTCCGTAAAGACATAAGCAGCTAAGCCGTATGGTGTATCATTTGCTAATTTAACCGCTTCTTCTTCTGATGCAATCTTTTGCACAGGTGCCACAGGACCAAATGTTTCTTCCTGCATTACTACCATCGATTGATCGACATCTTTAATCACTGTTGGGGCAAAGAATACGCCACCATCACTGGTTATTGATTTACCTCCAGTTAAAATGGTTGCTCCTTTCGTAATAGCATCCTGTACATGGTGATTCACCTTATCCAGACCTGCCTGATTAATTAATGGTCCAATATCGACCGATTCATCGACACCATTTCCAACTTTTAATTCCTCGACGGCTTCAGCAAACTTGGCAACAAACGTATCATATATGCTAGCTTGAACATAAATACGGTTCGCACATATACATGTTTGGCCTGCATTTCTGAATTTCGAAGCCATCACGCCTTTAACCGCTACATCGACATTGGCATCATCCAAAACAATCATGGGCGCATGCCCGCCAAGCTCTAGAGATAATCGTTTTACTTGATTAGCACTTTGTCTGATTAAAATTTTTCCAACTTCTGTTGATCCTGTAAATGTGATTTTTCGTACTCTTGCATCATCCATAATCGCTTTAGCGATCTTTGATGAAGAACCTGTAATTAAGTTAACGACACCCTTTGGAAATCCTGCCTCTTCGCACAGCTCCATCAATTTAACTGCTGTCAATGGACTTTCACCCGACGGCTTCATGATAACTGTACAGCCGGCAGCTAACGCTGGACCTATTTTTCTTGTTAACATCGCTGCCGGGAAATTCCATGGTGTGATTGCTGCTACAACACCAATTGGCTTCTTCCATACCTGCAAGCGCTTACCTGAGGTGTGAGAAGGAATCGTTTCACCATAAATGCGCTTCCCTTCCTCAGCAAACCATTCGATAAAGGAGGCAGCGTAATTGACTTCGCCCCGGGATTCATTGATTGGTTTACCCATTTCCAAGGTCATAATTTGTGCTAATTCCTCCTGGTTTTCCAGCATGAGCTGATGAAGTCGTTTTAGATGATTTGCCCGTTCATAGGCAGTCGTTTTCGACCAGGTCTGAAAAGCCCTGTGCGCTGCCTCAACTGCTAGATTAGCCTCCTTTTCACCACCGTTTGGAACTGAACCAACAATCTGCCCATTTGCTGGGTTGCTAACTTTGAGCAGATCGAGTTCCTCCCCGACCCATTCCCCATTTATACTCATTAGATAGTTTTTTGTTTTTACCTCATTCATTTTCAACTCACTCCAATCTGTATCGTTCACTATTACAGTTTATTTCGTTTTTTCTCCAACAAGAACGGATTCAATCGCTTCTTCCAGGATGTTCAATCCTTCATCCAGCTGTTCGATAGTTATTACAAGTGGCATCAACAAGCGAATTACATTATCAAATACACCAGCTTTCAGAGCAATAAGCCCCCGTTGATGTGCTTCTTTTAAAATCTGGTCAGTTAAAGCTTTATCTGGCGTTTTACTTTTTCGATCCTTAACGAATTCAAGTGCGCACATTGCGCCAAGTCCTCTGAAGTCACCAATCTCGTTAAATTGATCGTACATCTCCTTGAATTTGTTCATAACTCGTTGACCAATCAATTCTGCCTGTTTGTTTAGGTTCTCTTTTTCCATTACCTCCAGTACAGCAAGCCCAGCGCGACATCCAAGCGGGCTGCCGCAATACGTTCCACCAAGTTCTCCCGGTCGTGCCTGATCCATGATTTCTTCCCGGCCAATCACTCCACTAATTGGCAATCCCGCAGCCATTGACTTGGAAATGGTAATCAGGTCTGGTTCTACACCATAGTGTTCCATGGCAAAGTATTTACCCGTACGCCCAAACCCAGTTTGGATCTCATCGGCAATAAACAGGATTCCGTGTTTTTTACACAGTTCATATACACCCTGCACGAATGCTTTATCAGGGATGATGAACCCGCTTTCACCCTGTACTGGCTCCATAATGAAGGCTGCTACTAAACTGGGATCAACTTCCGTTATGAAAAAGTCCTCCACCTGTTTTAGCATATGGTTCGTATATTCCTCATTACTCATTGATTCAGGACGCCGGTATGCATATGGAAATGGTGCACGGTAAATTTCCGGGGCAAACGGTCCATATTCATATTTATATGGTCGCACCTTACCCGTTAATGACATCGCCATCAATGTTCGGCCATGAAATCCACCGGAGAATGACACAATTGCTTGGCGGTTTGTATATTTACGAGCAATTTTCACCGCATTTTCCACAGCTTCAGCACCACTGTTTAAAAACATCACTTTCTTTTTGGAATAGCCTGGGGCAAGCGCCGCTAATTTCTCAGCAAATTCGATATAGGGATCATACATCATAACATTGAAACCAGTATGGATGTAACGATCAATTTGATCATGCAGTGCTGCAGACACTGTATCGTGACTATGCCCAACATTAATCGTTCCAATTGCCCCAGCAAAATCAATGAACCTGTTTCCATCAACATCCTGGAGCAAGGCCCCTTTTGCTGAGTCAACAAATGTCGGAATACCATAGCTAACCCCTTGAGGCACCACATCATGTCTGCGGTCAATTAACTTCTTCGCTTTTGGACCAGGTAATTGCGTATGAACATTAGCAAACTTTTTGTTCATTAATTATACCTCCTCAGTTTTTAAACTGTTTCTTTGCTTGACACCCAGCAGTTTTTCTTCGACGTATTCAATATGATTTTTCACTCGCGCATTAATGTTTTGTACGTCTTTTGAAACTAAGGCATCAAGTAATTCTTTATGTTCATCATAGAAAGATTGATGACTGGAATAGTATTGATCAAGGTGCATAAGAAATGTTCTGATTTGCACCTGCAGGGAATCATAAATTTTTATGATCCGCGAGTTGTCACACAAATCAACAACATAACGATGGAACTTCATATCAAGGTCAAACAGTTCATTCCAATTCTGTTCGTCTGCTTTTACCCTCATTTGTTCTGTAATCGTTGTAAGACTCTGTATATGCTGTTGGTCAAGACGCGGGATTGCTCTTTTAAAGGCCTGGGTTTCGATTAATGCACGCAATTCAATAATCTCATCCAGATCCTGATCTGTGAAATTGGCCACGTACGTACCTTTTCGTGCTTTGCTTACGACCAATTCTTCTATTTCCAAAGTTTTCAATGCCCCACGAATCGTGCTGCGACTCACATCAAAACTTTCTGCCAGTTCCGTTTCCAATAATCGTTCACCAAACATAATTTGCTTATTCCAAATGCGTCTCTTCAATTGGTCCGCAATTTGTTCACTTAATGATTTTTGCAAAATAAAATTATTCTCATTCATTTGTCCATCCCCCTTTCGTGTAACTAATATCTTAAAAAAGATTCATTATTGTTTTATGTCGACAATCGACACCGATTTGTATTCATCATAATTCAGACAATTTTGATTGTCAATGATATTTTACACTATTTAAAATATTTCATTTTCAACATTGACTTATTGTTAATTTGTAGCTATTTTAAGGATAGAAATATGGAAACGGGGGATGTAGATGAGAAAGAAAATTATTGCATATAACCGTGTAGAGAAACCTGTCCTGGAAGCATTGCAAAATAATTATGACGTTCGATTTTTTAAAGGTATAAACACTAAAAAGGACCCTGACTTTTTAACCTTTCTTAGTCAGGCAGACGGTATTATAGGTCTGGAATTAGTAGTCGACAAGGAGCTTCTTGATCAAGCTCCAAACGTAAAAATTGTTAGTAACGTTTCGGTAGGCTATAACAATTTAGACCTCAAGGAACTTCGCAAGCGCAATATTTTAGCAACGAATACACCCGATGTTTTGACAGATACAGTTGCAGACACGATATTTGGCCTCCTCATTGCCGCAGCTAGACGTATCCCGGAGCTGGACAGATTTGTCAAAAATGGCGAATGGATTACGGAAGCGGTGGAGCCTGAACATTTTGGTGTCAATGTTCATCACAAAACATTAGGTATTATTGGAATGGGTAAAATCGGTCAGGCCATTGCAAAGCGAGCCTATTTTGGTTTTGACATGGACATTTTATATCATAGTCGATCAAAAAAACCCGATGCAGAAAAAAGATTTAATGCAGCATATTGTTCACTTGAAGAATTATTACAGCGGTCTGACTTCGTTTGTTTGATCACACCGCTAACTCCGGAAACAGAAGGCATGATTGGTCGACAAGAATTTCAAATGATGAAAAACTCAGCAATATTTATAAATGGGTCGCGAGGAAAAACGATCGTGGAGAAGGACTTAATCGATGCACTTAGAAGGGGGGAAATTGCCGCAGCCGGATTGGATGTTTTTGAAAAGGAACCTGTTGATCCGAATAACCCTTTATTGGGATATCAAAATGTGGTGACGACACCACATATTGGTTCATCCACCCATGAGACCGAACTCGCGATGTCAGAGCTTGCAGCAAAAAACTTGGAGGCTGGGTTAACAGGAAGAAAACCACCAAATTTAATCGACCCTAGTGTATGGAAAGGGTGATCATAGAAATGGTCCCAGAAGATATCCTCTGGGGCCATTAACTGTTTTAAATTGCCTATGCCAGGCGGATGTTGGGTTTAACGTAAAGTTCACGGGGAAATTCAGCGAGCACTTCACAACCAGTTTCTGTTACCCGGAATGATTCACTGATCTCAACTCCCATATTTTCCATCCAAATTCCAGGTATCATATGGAATGTCATGTTTGGCTCCAGGATAGTACGATCCCCCGGCCGTAAGCTTGCCGTATGTTCTCCCCAGTCTGGTGGATAGTTCAGCCCCATGGAATAGCCCATCCGCGATTCCTTTTTTATACCGCTTTTTTCAATAACTTTCCGCCAGACCAATTCAATTTCTTCACAGGTAATACCCGGCTTAATAAAATCAAGTGTTGTATTAATACCTTCAATGACAACATCGGAAATATGCTGCATTTTCTCAGTCGGCATACCAATTACAATAGTCCTGGCAAGTGGTGAATGGTACCGTTTATAACAGCCCGCCAATTCAATAATTACTGGATCACCATTTTTAAACCGTTCATCTGTCCAGGTTAAATGGCACGCAGATGTTTTATCACCAGTAGGTAATAATGGCACTATGGCAGGATAGTCACCACCAAATTCTCCCGTTCCACTTATTTGGGCATGTGCTATATTCGCAACCACATCACATTCTCTAACACCTTCATTAATTGTATCAAAAGCTATTTGCATTGCTTTTTCTGAGATTCTGCTTGCCTGCTTTATACACGTTATTTCTTGATCAGACTTAATTATGCGAACCCAATTGACCATATTTGTACCATCTTTAAAAGATGCGTTTGGCAAGCCTTGGATTAATCGCATATGACATTTTGCCGTAAAATAATAGGCATCAAGCTCAACGGCAATTGTCTGGGTTTCTCGTTTTCTCGTCTTTAACAAATCACAGACAAAGTCCATCGGATGCTTGTGCTCTGACTGTACATAACTATCCGCATAAGGGATGATATGATCTGTTTCTAACCATGTGGTGTGCTTGGCTGCACTGGCGTCCTGACCACGTCCAACCCAGATCGGCTGATCCTCATCAATCATTACAATAAGTAACTGATGTACATAGAAGGACCAAGCATCGTATCCGGTTAGATAATTCATATTCGCTGGATCTGTAACCAATAGAATATCTACCCCAGCATCTGCCATACGCTGCTTCGTTTTAGTTATTCGCTCTTGAAACTCGGAAATAGGAAATGTTAACACAACCATCGCTTCCCCTCGTACTTAATTTAGCTTTCTTTCTTTTGGAAACGCCGTCAAATCCTCTGAAATTTAGATCCTCTCTGTGGTTGGGATTACGAAATATATGGTGTATTAACTGTGAGTTTGTTGGGTAACTTTTCAAGAATGTCTGGTCGATGGGAAAAATGATATTAGAGGATTTACATGTGCATCCATTGACCCCCGTACCATTTTTATCGAAAAGAACAATAATTGCAATGGAACAACAGCCATCTGTCGATTGTCGACATTATGTTTCTATATATTATATTATAATCCACCACTTTTTTATGTGTCAATAATATTCTGATTATTGTAATTTCCATTTTAAAATAAGACGAAACAACACTACCCAATTGGTATGTTGATTCGTCTGCTTTATTATGCCACTCGATCAATTTCTTTTTTCATATGGTCATCTGCGTATTCTTTACCGTACTTAGCCATTGAAATTTTATAAAGGATAAACCCTAAAACAATCCAGAACCCTACAATCACCCACTCATAAGGCCAGACAAGTGCTGAAGGCATACCCGGCATATAAAGTACAGATATCCCTGCAGCCATCACAACTGCTATCCAGCCAATTGTCGTACCTCCACCAAGTTTAAATGGCCGTTTCATGTCTGGAGCCTTTTTACGGAGAATGATAAACGAAATCGCAACCATTAACCATGCGATAACAAGTCCAAGTCCACCAGCATCAACAAGCCAAACTAGCGCCGGACGGCCCAATAATGGGGCAATCGTTGAAAAGAAACCAATGAGCAGGATAGCCTTATGCGGTGTTTTATATTTCGGATGGAGTTCACCTAAAGCCTTAGGAAGCATACCAGCTTTAGCAAGTGCATAAATTGCTCTGCTGCCACCAACATAGAAGCCAATCCAACTTGTCAAAATTCCACCAATTCCACCAAGAACGAGAATATTCCCCATCATTTGACTATCGCCAAAGGCTTTCGCCATCGCATCTGCTGTAACCAGATTTGATTCACCAATCTCAGCAGGCGTCAGTATACGGGAAACACCGAAAATAACAGCAATATACCAGACAACCGCAAGCAAAACGGAAAATATTAATAATTGCCCTATGCGTTTCTGCGGCAGATTTATTTCTTCAGCTGCCTGTGGAATGACATCAAATCCAACAAACATAAATGGAGTCATGATGATGACCGTTAATAGTCCTGCAATTCCTTTTTCAAATAATGGCTGCATGTTTTGCGCATTTCCACCTACTGAACTGCCGGTAATCAGCAATAAGCCTGCGATTATAATTAACAGTGTAAGGATAAACATAATAGATGTAGAAAACTTGATTCCACGATAATTAACCCAGGTAATGATTAAAGAACCTACTATACCAACACCTGCCCATGTTGCCGTAACGTCCCATTCGGCTATTGTATACAGATACCCCTGGCTGTAACCCGGAATTAAATATTCAAAAACAGTTGGCAAGGCTACTGCCTCAAAAGCCACAACAGACACATAGCCAAGAATTATAGCCCAGGTTGTTATAAACGACGCTGCTCTGCCCATTGCCTTATAACTGTAGACATGTTCGCCACCAGCAAGTGGAAGAGCTGAAGCCAATTCCGCATAGGTTAGACCAACAAATACAACCAATGTACCACCAATCGCAAAGGCAAGAATGGCTCCCAGTGATCCCGCTTCTGTTATCCATAACCCGGTGGTAACAACCCACCCCCAGCCAATCATCGCGCCAAAAGCAAGTGCAAGCACGTCTTTATTCCCTAATATTTTTAATAGCTTTTGATCATCATTCATTCTTTCTCCCCCCATTCAGGATGATTTTTGATTAATTCACTTTTCAATCTACTTTTACTGCACTTCTCCCTCTTCCCTCTATCTATTTATCTAAATGTAGCTCCCAGTGTAATTCATTCAATTGAAAAATAGGGCTGGGAGGTGGTGAGCACCCCCCACAATAAAATTATCTATGTTCAACGCCCAGTTGTTTCTGTACAAATAATATAGCATCATGCAATTTATCCACTAATGTATCAATTTGCGACTGTTCCATAATGAGTGGCGGTGCAAAGCAAATAATGTCTGTGCTCTCATATGTAACAGCACGGCAGATAACCCCTCTTTCATGCAGTGCGTCAATCACTTTAGGTGCCACTTTCATATCTGATGAAAAGCGTTTATTTGTCTTAGGATCCTGAACAAGCTCAACTGCTCCCAGCAACCCAATAGTACGCACATCACCAACAATATCCAATTGCTGCTTCATTTTCTGGAATCCCTTTACCAGTTGTTCACCCATTTTACGTGAGTTTTCAACTAGTTTCTCCTGTTCGATAATTTCAATATTTTTCAAGGCTACAGCAGCTGCTGTTGGGTGACCGCTGTAGGTAAACCCATGGAACAAAGTCCCTTCAGATTTTTCTTTCAGTACGTCATGTATTGCATCCGATACAACAACACCGCCCAGCGGGATATAGCCACTAGTGACTCCTTTAGCAAAAGTCATCATATCGGGAATAACACCCCAATTTTCCATACCAAACATCCTACCCGTGCGACCAAATCCGGTTATCACTTCATCGGCGACCAATAAAATGCCATATTCGTTACACAGTTCACGGACTTCTTTGAAATAATCATCTGGCGGAATAAGAACGCCACCGGCACCCTGCACCGGTTCAGCCATGAAAGCTGCAATTGTTTCTGGTCCTTCTTCTTCAATCACATGACGTAGCGAAGTGATAGCTTTCTCAGTACCCTTTCCATAAGGCGTATCCGCATGAACAAAATCTGTCATCAAATGACCAGCCATCCCCCAAAATTCAGGGATTCCTGTCACACTTGTCGAAGCTGCGGCGACCCCATGATACCCACGTTTTAATGAAATAATTTTTCTGCGGTTCGGCTGACCTTGAATTTTCCAATAATGACGGACCAGTTTGACAGCCGAGTCGTTTGATTCAGACCCACCGGATGTAAAGAAAACTGCGTTTAGACCTGTTGGGGTAATAGTTGCAATTTTCTTGGCAAGCTTGATAGCCGGCTCATGACTAAATGTCGAAAATGCGGAGCTAAAGGCTAACTTTTCCATTTGTTCAGCTGCTGCTTCTGCTAGCTTTTTTCTTCCATGACCAATATTGACGTTCCACAAGGAAGACATCGCATCAATGTATACGTTTTCATTTTTGTCCGTTAGGTATATCCCGTCCCCTTTTTCGAAAATTATCTTTGACCCTTCTTCCTGTTGCTGTTTAATGGAAGAAGTTGGATGAATAAAATGCATTTTGTCCAAGTCAATTAAGTTTTCCATTTTTCAAACCTCCTTCAAAAAATTAAATATATTAGAAAAACTCGGCATTCGCCTTGTTCTTAATAGTGAATGCCGAAGTTTTGCTTATACTTAATTCCTTTAAATTTTTATACTTTCCTTAAGTGCAAAAAAACCAGCAATATGGATAGAAGACATATTTAAACAAGCTCCTATCAATATAACTGGTTTTAATCTAAGGGATTGCTTCACTTCATCAGTCAAGTCAATTAGATTTAGCAGTTAGTTACTATCTTAATATTAACAATTTACCAATAATTCATATTACAGTCAAGCCATTTTCAGTAAAATTTTACATAAATAGAGTTGGACATATCGAAAAAGTGTAACTCAAAATACGAGCAATTCTGTTATTTAGCGGAGGAAATATACGTAGATCTCTCGAGAAAGAAAAGCACTTTTACGAGGAGTCTACGTATATTCAAGATGATACTAAGTAAAGGTGAAAAGAGAAGTTTTTTAAATCCACCACTTTTCAGTGCCTTTGTGCGTCAGCACGAGGATGCTCACCGGCCTCCCGCGTAAAAGCGAAGTATATTTCCGAAGCGATTATATGCACCAGTTTCCGGTTAGTTCGGATTTTTCTTTCGATAAATCACTCACTTCCTTCATTAATCAAGAACAAAATGCTCTATTGCTTTGGCGACGCCATCACGGTCGTTTGTATCCGTCGTAAAATCTGCGGCTTTTTTGATAGCTTCTTGGGCATTTCCCATTGCTATCCCTAGACCCGCCTGTTGAATCATCTTCATGTCATTCAAGCTATCACCCACGGTCATAATTTCGTCCATCTTAAGATCAAGCTTGCCGCAAATCTTTTGCAATGCGCTGCCTTTATGTACACCTTTAGGATTAACTTCCAAGTTATGAGGTTGGGAGTTGGTTAATTCCAATCCATCAAAATGGGAAAGTTCTTGCATGAATTTTTCCAAATTACTTGGAATGTGTGAATCAAAACCGATTTTCAACCATTCATGCTCAGTGAAATTGTTAGGGCGTTCCCCCCGCCACACAACATCGGTAGCAATCATCCAGCAGCCCATACCGAATTCTTTACCAAGGTTCCACATTTTTTCCATTAAGGCAGAATCAATTTTATGACGTTCAACTAGTTCTTTGGCCATTGTCCAAATTTCGCCGCCGTTACTGGTAACAAGGAAAGATGTTAATCCAAGTGCTTCCGCATACGGATAACATGATCCCAACCAGCGACCAGTGCTGAGAACAACTTGCACATCTCTATCCATAGCCTGCTTTATTGCATTATGTGTACGTTCCGAAATCCTTTCATCACTTGTCAGTAAAGTACCATCCATATCAAGTGCGATTAATTTAATCTGTTTATCGATTTTAGACATGTTCATTCTCCTTTATAGTTGGTGTTAGTCCGTGGTCATATAAATGTGTGGTGATATATGGGATGACTAATAGGGCAATCAGGACAAAGAACAGCAATTGAATGGAGTATAAATCGACAATCAATCCGCCAATCAATGGACCAGCCATCCTCCCCGCTGCCGCAACACTATTAACAAACCCCTGATAGAAACCTGCGCGACCTTTTGGGGCAAGTTCATTGGCTAAAGTAGGAATCGCCGGCCACAGAATCATCTCACCAACAGTCAAAATAACCATCGAAACGGCAAATAAAGTAAATGCTTCTGCAAACATAACTATAATAAATGCCGCGATAATTATTGAATTACCAATATATATTTGTTTCTTCGTTGAGGTAACCCGGTCTATAATTAATTTTAGCAGAGGCTGTCCTAAAACGATAAGAAAACCATTAATTGCCCAAAGCATACTGTATTGCTCTAATCCAATTCCTACATCCTGCGTATAAGAGGCAATCGTTGACTGCCATTGACTATACGCGAGCCAGCAAACCAGAAAACCGGTGCATAATATTAAAAGTGCAGTAAAAGCAGATTTATTTTTAATCGTTAAGTTTTGCTCAAGGATAGTAGTATTCATTTGACGGTCGCGCTCTTTATCCATCCCTCTAAAGGTTGTTAAAACAATAACCAAAAAGACTGCAAAAAGGAGCGCATTCGCAATAAAGATATAATTAAAAGAAATACTTGCAATATATCCGCCAAGTGAGGCTCCAAGTGCGACACCCAAATTTTGCGCGACGTAGATTGCATTAAATGCCCGTCTGCCACCTTGGGGCCAAACGGATCCTGCCATTGCAAACATAACAGGCCATGTCATTCCAGCTCCAAAGCCAATTAAAACGAGCAGGATTGAATAAGGCACAATGCTATGGTAGACCGACATAACCGCAGACGCTGCGAATGCAATGGACATTCCAATCATGATGGTTCTAAACGCACTTAACTTATCAAATAACATTCCGCCAATCATATTTCCCGCGATTGACGCTCCCTGGTTAAACATCAAAATAAACCCCGCAAAGGCTAAACTTTTTTCTAGTTCATTATGCATATAGATGGTATTAAGCGGCCATAAAAATGAGGCCCCAGTCACATTAATAGTTGTTGCAATTGCTAATAGCCATATGTACTTCGGCATTGCTGTCATCTCTCTTTATCCGAATATCATTCACGCTATTTTATACTATTTCGAGTGACCAATCAATTAAATTATTTCAGCCGCCTTACTTTAACGATGAAAAGAAATATTGTAATTGCGTACATGATTATCATGACAGGAAGGAGATTTGCTCCTTTTTACCCTCGGAAGATTCAATATCCGGATTATTTTTCATTGTAATCACCTCCATATTATAACGGTTTACACAGGTGAAAGATTTCCAGTTATTTTAATTCGGCATGTCCAGATGATAGCACAATCGCTTTGGAATGAAAGCGCAGACACTTTTTCCTTGTTGGTTTTTCTTAAAATTTGTATAATAAATGAATATGAACAAGAAGGAGGTCAACTATGATAACAGCTACTTGGGATTGGTTATGGGACAAGCACGATCAAGCAAAAGATTTATTAAGCTTTTTCGTCCGGCCAAATTCGTCAAATATCGGTAAAACAGACAGCAGCTCAAAGGCCAAATCTTCGGGCGGAAATGGTGATGGAAATAAACGGAGTTATAAAACTCCACAGTTAATCGGACTATTTCTTGGACCAATTTTATTCATTTTAACTTTAACATTATTTTCACCTGAAGGGCTTTCTGGTGAAGGAAAGGGTGTTTTGGCCAGTACTATTTGGATCGCGGTCTGGTGGATGACTGAAGCTATCCCAATTCCCGCGACATCACTTTTGCCTATTATTCTATTTCCTTTAACTGGCGGATTGGATATCGGGGCAACCACGGCCTCTTATGGGGATGATACTATTTTTCTATTTATGGGTGGATTCATGATTGCCCTGGCAATGGAAAAATGGAATCTTCATAAGCGTATTGCACTTAGTATAATCTCAATGATTGGTACCAATACAGACCGGATTATTCTCGGATTTATGGTTGCAACAGGGTTTTTATCCATGTGGATTTCAAATACTGCAACAGCAATGATGATGGTCCCAATTGGCCTGGCAATCATTTATCAGGTGTCTGAGGCACTTAAAGATGATGATGCTGTTGATACGTCAAAAGAAAACTTTGGCTTCGGAAAGGCGCTGATGTTAGGTATTGCTTACTCTGCTTCTCTTGGTGGTATTGGTACACTAATCGGCACGCCGCCGAACACAGCATTAGCGGCTGCTATCGATAAATTTTACGGTGTCGAGTTATCATTCGCAAAATGGATGCTGTTCGGTGTACCAATTGCATGGATTTTTATTATTATCGCCTGGGTCTATCTTGTAAAAGTCGCATTTCCACTTAAAGTTAAAAAACTTCCAGGTGGCAGAGAGCTGATTCAATCGGAAAAAAAGAAGCTTGGTTCTGCATCATTTGAAGAAAAAGCTGTATTTGTAGTCTTTCTTCTTGCAGCACTGTCGTGGATAACACGATCATTTTTACTTGTACACATTAGTGAAAATATAAATGACGCAGTGATCGCAATGACATTTGCAATCGTTCTGTTCATCATTCCTTCGATCAACAAAAAAGGAGATCATCTTCTGGATTGGGACACTGCGGTTAAGCTTCCCTGGGGAATACTATTATTATTTGGTGGTGGTCTTGCAGTTGCCGCTGGATTTGTCGAATCAGGTTTATCGGAATGGATCGGAAACCAATTAAGTGCGCTTGAGGGTGTCAATTTATTAATTGTAATGCTAGTCGTTGCGACACTCGTTATCTTCTTGACGGAGTTAACATCGAATACTGCTACAGCTTCGATGATGTATCCAATTATGGCTTCCTTGGCCTTGGCACTTAACATTCACCCTTTTTCCGTGATGATTATTGCAGCTGTGGCCGCATCTTGTGCATTCATGCTGCCGGTTGCAACACCACCGAATGCTGTAGTTTTCGGATCAGGATATTTACGAATTCCAGATATGGCAAAAGCAGGATTTCTATTAAATATTGTCGGCATCATTTTAGTTACAGCTGCGGTCTATTTCTATCTCCCATTAGCATGGGGAATTGATTTATCGCATTTGCCAGATGCATTTAAAAATTAAGCTTAGATGACTCCACTTGTGTGGGGTCATTTTTTCGCGCATAATGTAAACCGTTATATATAAAAGGTTGACATATTCTGTCTGTTTCTTTTATGATTTGAGAGGTAAGTCTGAAAAAAGGAGAGTTTTATATGAGAGCAAAAGAAATAACATTTGTTGCCCTTTTTGCCTCCATAATGGGAGCATTAGGACTGGTTCCACCTTTAATGCTAAGCTTTACACCAGTACCAATAACACTGCAAACATTAGGTGTTCTCTTATCTGGCGGATTGCTTGGCGGGAGACTTGGAGCGTGGAGTCAAATGGTATTTTTACTTTTAGTGGCAGTTGGGATTCCTCTACTTTCCGGGGGAAGAGGCGGATTCGGTGTCTTTTTTGGACCAAGTGGCGGATACATTCTCTCCTATCCAATTACAGCATTCCTGATCGGTTATGTGTTACATAAAATCCCTCGACTAAGACTTTGGCATGTATTAGCATTTAATTTAACAGTAGGTATTTTCGTAATCTATTTGTTTGGTATTCCTTTTCAAGCGATGATTATGAATATATCAATCTCTCATGCTATTCAGCTTAGTTTAGTTTACCTGCCTGGAGATGTGATAAAAGCCATTATTGCTTCATTCCTTGTGGTGAAACTACATAAATATCCAATTTTTAATAACGCCAAAGCTGCCCGCGCAGGATAAGTCATTTTTTAATAGGGGGATGTCAAATGAATATTACTAGCACCTATACGGAACACGCTGCGGAGTTTCCAAATAAAACAGCCGTACAATTGGGCGATACAGAGATATCATATGGCAAATGGTCCAAATTGATTAACCAAACTGCAAACTGGTTTTATTCCCAGGGCACTGAAAAAAAGGTAGGTATTTTTTTTCCTAACTGTATTGAGTTCCTGCAGGTATATACAGGTGCTGCTGCGGCTGGATGGATTGCCATGCCACTTGATACAAAGTGGAAACCAGCCGAAATAGAGAAACGACTTCAGCATACTAGTCCAGCTCTTATTATAACAACGAAAAAATTGGCATCAAAAATAAAAATAGAAGATGTACCTATTGTCTGTTGGGAACAGGCGCAGGAAGAAATAACTATCGCTAGTTTTACAAATGTACCGGTAAATACAATAAATGACAAAGATTTTCATATTGGTTTCACATCTGGTTCAACAGGTGAGCCAAAGGCATTTACACGTTCCCATGCCTCATGGATTGCAAGTTTTGCATGTAATAAAAACGACTTTCATATGGACGCCGATGATCGTGTTCTTATTCCCGGGTCACTCGTTCATTCCCATTTTTTATATGGTGCTATTAGCACGCTATATCTAGGAGGGACAGTGCATCTGCAGCGAAAATTTTCTCCCGCAACGATCCTGAGGGCAATCTTCTCTGATAGTGTTTCCGTTGTTTATACCGTTCCAACAATGATTGAAGCAATGTTACGGGAAAACGTGCCGGTAACTAATTCATTTAAAATTATATCTTCTGGCGCGAAATGGGAGAAGAACTCCAAACAGCGGATGCGCAAATTATTTTCGGGAATGATCATGTACGAATTTTACGGGGCAAGCGAATTGAGCTTTGTTACCTCCCTTTCTGATCAGGAAAACATTAATAAACCGGCATCAGTCGGAAAGGCATGTCACAACGTGGAAATTCAAATCAGACAGGCAAATCAGGAGCTGGCATACAATCAGGAGACTGGTAAGATTTTCGTAAAAAGCCCGATGTTATTTTCTGGTTACACCACCCACCCTAACAAATTTCATAAGGATGATTGGTTCACTGTCGATGATATGGGATACCTGGATGAAGAAGGTTATCTGTATATCATAGGCCGTGAAAAAAATATCATTAATTATGGAGGAATTAATATCTTCCCGGAAGAAATAGAAAATGTGTTAATGATGCATACAGATGTATATGAGGCTGCTGTCACAAGTATTTCAAGTGATTATTGGGGTGAAGTTGCCGTCGCAATTATTGACGGCAGTACAAGCATATTGTCATTGAAAAGATGGTGCAAAGATTATCTGGCTTCTTATAAGGTACCCAGAAAGTGGATCATGAAAGAAAGCATCCCGCATACAATCAGTGGTAAGATTGCAAGAAAAGAACTTCATTTGATTGCAGAAAGAAGGTTGCTATCCAAATGCATAGAGCAGTAATTGTTCGGGCCAAGCGTACACCATTTGGACAGAAAAATGGCATGCTTGAATCCATGCAGCCGCAGGAACTTGCATCCCCGTTATTGGCTGATCTTGCAAGCGGATTTGAACCTGAGTTAGATGATGTCATATTAGGCAACGTCGTCGGCCCTGGTGGAAATATAGCAAGATTTTCTGCGCTCGAAGCGGGTTTGCCGCTTACACTGCCTGGAATGACTCTCGATCGTCAATGCAGCGCAGGGTTAGAAGCTATTCGCACCGCATGTTACTGGATTCAGGGTCATGCTGGCAGCTGTTATATCGCAGGTGGTATAGAGAGCGCAAGTACATCACCATATACAAAGCGGGCTCAATTTGCACCAGAGTCGATTGGTGATACAGATATGGGAATTGGTGCGGAAAATGTGGCACGAAACTTTGATATATCAAGACAAATGCAGGATGAATATACATTGATGAGCTACAAGCGGAGTTGGAATGCCTATCATAAAGGTTTAACTAGGGATGAAATTATCCCGATCCTGCACATGAATCAAGATGAAGCCTTCCTGAAACGGCGTAACATTGAGAGGTTAGTTGACCGTGCCAAACCGATATTTCTAAACGGGGGAACCGTGACGGCTGTGAACAGCTGTGGTATTCATGATGGGGGTAGTGCTGTACTTGTCATGGAAGAAACCATGGCCAAATCATACGGCCTTACGCCTGCACTGCGATTTGCTGGCAGTGCTGTAAGTGGTGTTCATCCCAATTCCCCTGGCATTGCGCCAGTTTATGCAATTAGAAAAATACTTGCGCAACATAATCTGTCAATTGCGGATATTGACCTGTTTGAAATAAATGAAGCATTTGCATCTAAAATCGCAGCATGCGCAAAGGAACTTCATATTCCTTATGAAAAATTGAATGTTAATGGCGGTGCATTAACAGTTGGGCATCCATATGCAGCATCTGGTTCCGCACTTGTGACAAGATTATTTTATGAAGCTAAACGGAATAAGAATTATACCTATGTAATTGCCGCAATAGGCAGCGCAGGCGGAATTGGAGTCGCAGTATTATTTGAGGTGATAAATTGAAGTCAGAAGAAAAAGTTGTTACTTTCACGGAAGAGCAAATAGTATTGTATCAGCGAATGTTAGGAGAAACCGATAAACGGGATAAATTAATTCTTCACTATACAATGCCCATGATCGCTTACCAGTGGGTCAACATTCCATGGACATTTAAGCCGCCAATCATCCACCGAAAACAACAATGTGTTATGCATACACCAATGGTCGCAAATGAAAAATACAGGGCCAGTGTAACCCTTGATAAACGATATACGCGAAAAGATGTTACCTTTAGCAAGCAGACACTACGCATTTGCACATTGCGGGGCACGCCTTGCTTTACGGGAACGATGGAGCTGGTCTCAGGGGGGCAGCCATGAACATGACAATTACGAAAGAGGATATTCGTAACTTTGCATCTATCGCGGGTGACCACAATCCTATTCACTTAAATGGTACTTATGCCAAACAGCATGGATACACAGGTGGAATAGTACATGGAATGCTAATAATGGCAAAGCTTTGGAACGTCCTATCAACAGAATATTTTTTTGGTAAAGAAACACTTGAAACTTATACCATGACATTTTCAGCACCTCTATACGCTGATGATGTCATGGCCATAGAGATAGGCGAAAAAAAGGACCTTTCTTATCCGTTCAAAGGGTTCGTTGAAAATCAACTAATCGTAAAAGGATCGTTGGAATTGCAAAAAGGCTGTAACGTAACTTCATAGGATTGTTAGCCCACCGCTGCGGAAAAACACGTTGCCGCTACGTCGCAGCAGTTTATATCAACAGCTAAGAAAATATCCGAACTACTTCAAAATCTAATTAAAGAATTTTGAATCATAGTTCGGATTTCCCTTTGACCAAACATTTTTGTCTCAGTCCTCTAATAACCCTTGTGCAATATATTCGCCTTTTTGGACGCCTTTTGGGCACGCAAATAACGCACTTCCTACATGTTTGGTATATTCATTTAAGTTGTCCCTCAAACTCATCTTTTTTAACATTGGTACGAACTGTTTGTCAGGATTTTTTTGATAGCTGATGAAAGCTAATCCCGCATCAATAGCACCCGTTCTCGGATTTACTCCATCTGTATACGAATAAGCGCGGCGGTATATTTCCTGACCGGTACTTTTCGCTAACCGCACATGTGAATTAGGTGGAAGCTTCTCTTCATTTACATGCGCGTGTTCTTCACTTTTACCATAGGCAGCCCCAGACAGTTTTTTTCGGCCAAATGTATCTTCCTGGTCTTTTAAAGAGGAGCGGTCCCACACCTCTAAAAACATCTGAATCCTACGAAATGCAAGGTATGATCCACCATTCATCCAATTCTGTTTATCGTCATCAACCCAAACAATCTGATTTAGTGCATCTTGATTGGTTGCTGGAACATTTGCGGAACCATCTTTGAACCCGAATAAATTACGAGGGGTCTCCCCTTTTGGTGCACTGATAAAACCGGATTGTAACCACTTCACTTCAGCCTTGCCGATTCCTGTTTTAATCATATTGCGGATTGCATGGAACGCTACCTGTTGATCCTCTGCACAAACCTGTACACACACATCCCCGCCAATATAAGGATCTTCTAACCCGTCTCTAGGCATGGCGGGAATTGGTTTTAGATGACGAGGCTTTTTCTTCAATATTCCATATCGGTCAACATCATCTTTTTCAAAAAATGATGAACCAAGTCCAAATGTAACGGTTAACTTTGCGGCCGTAAGACCTAGTGCTTCACCAGTATCTTTGGGTGGCAACCAATCATTCTCATAAGCATGTTCCACCTGCCCCGCGCTCATCACTGCGCTAAGTTGGGTCCATTGTTTAAACAAATCAATCACTTCTTGTTTCCGGTCAGTTTGCAGGTCAAAGGCAGCAACATAGGTATACGTCTGCTGTGGAGTAATGATTCCTGCCTGATGTTTGCCATAAAACGGAATCGTGTTATCCTTTTTTTTCGGTTGTTCAGCTGTGTCACCAAAGGCTTCCGTCATCGTGGCAATCGAGCCCAGCCCGCTCGCCCCAATTGCTATACCCGTTCCGGTAAGAAGGGACATCTTTATTATTTCCCGACGTGAAACCTTTTTTTCATCCATTGCAAAATCCTCCTATGAAAAGCGTAAGCGCCAAAGAGGCGCTTGCGCTAAAAATCTATTCACTGAAAAATAGCTGCGGTTTGGGCCATTTTTTCAGATAAAACGCTAAGTTTACTGCTTAAATCACGAATTTGTTCATCGGTTAATTCCGTGTAAAGTACGTATTCGCCGTTCTTCTTATACTGATTGAGCGTATCCATTAATGCGATAAATTGTTTATCTAACTGATCTGCAAGCTTGCTGTCCTTTTCCTGCAACGCCGGAATGATGGCATGATAGACTGCCTGTGAGCCCTCCACATTCGCAGCGAAATCCACTAAATCAATATGTGAATAACGTTCCTCTTCCCCGGTAATTTTAGAGATAGCTGCCTCATTCAGCAGTTCCATTGACCCAGCAACTACCTGAGTAGGACTTAAGTCCACTTGTTTCACTTTTTCCTGCAATGCAAGCACATCTTTGTTCAACTGATCTGCCACTTTATCCATACCTTCTAACGATTTATCTTTCCAAAGTGCTTTCTCAATCCTGTGAAAACCGCTCCAGTCAGCAGGTTCCACATCGGTTTCACGAGCGTCAATTTTAGGATCTAAGTCACCAAAGCTCTCCGCGATTGGTTCAATCCGTTCGTAAAAGACGCGGGCATCCGCATAAAGTTCTTTTGCTTTCTCTATCTTTCCGGCCTTAACAGCATCAGTAAATTCTTTTGTTGTTGCCACCAACTGCTCTGTTTGATCATTTACATATTCCCGGTAATTCTTCACCGCTTTATCCAGCAGTTCAGAACTTTTCATTGCTGTCTCTTTCGCATTTTCTAGTTTTCCAAGCGAATCTTGTAAACTACCTGCAAGCTCGATGACTTTATTTTGATCCATAGAGTCTGTCGTTACTTCTGTATATAGTGGCAGCAAATACTTTTCAACGTCTGTATAAAGAAGCGGATATGCATCCCTGATTTTATTCTCAGTTGTGAGCCATTGATCATTTAATTTTTCACCTATTTTTTTTACTTCGTCTTGCTTATTCTCTTTTGCAGCGGCTTGCAGATTAGCATTTATTTTCTGCAAGTCCTTCGCAAGTTCTTTTACGGAATCTGTTTCACTTGCCACAGATTCTTCATTTATTTTATCTGATTTTGTATTGTTTTCACCGCACGCTGCAAGCATGGTAATAAGTAAAGTGAGTGATAATAATAACCCCACCGTTTTTTTGAACTGCATTATATAGCCCTCCTGATTTTCAATTGACGAGCAGCAATCACAAAGACTGCTAGAATAATAATCATAAGCTGAGGCAGTGTACTGCTCCATGACGGATAGATGCCAAGGAATGATATGGTCGGAATCATCTCATTAATTGTTGATGGAATGTAACCTGCCAACTGCAGGCTATGAATCCCGGATCCCATAAACTTGATGCACATGTAAAACACAATCAAGCTTGAAACAAGGAAAAACGGCTTCAATGGCAGTTTTTTCCCAACTTTCAACATAAAGATGCCTATTACAGATAAAATTCCAAATCCTATAACAATCCCTAAAATAAGGTTTGAGATAGGCATGCGGTTAGCCATACCGATTAGGAAAATAACTGTTTCCATTCCTTCACGAAGAACGGCAAGAAAGGCAATCAGCGCGAAGGAAAACATCTTACCGCTGCTGAATGTTTTTTCCGTCTTCTTGCGTATGTAGGAATTCCAGCGCTGTACGTTAGAATGGCGATGCAGCCAATAACTAACATATAAAAGCATGATGCTGGCAAAAATCCCAGTAGCACCATTGATAATAAAGTTGTTTTCACCGAAGGAACTTGCGTTTAATAGAAAACTGACTGTAAATCCAATTGCAATGCTGACAAGTACTCCCAAACTTATGCCACCCCAAACCCAGCGCGCACCCTTCGTTTCCTTTCTTTTATTGGTGAACGCCAGAAGTGCACCGATTACGAGCAATGCTTCCAGCCCTTCTCGAATTGGAATAAGTGCCGCATCCCAAATTCCATATGAACTGTTTATAAATGGCTCCAGGTCTGTTTTCAATTCATTGACGGTCCCTAGCGCTTGATCTGTTTTACCCTTACCTACGTATCCTTCCAGCAATACTAGATTCCGTTCAGAGTTTGTATAAACCTGTTGTGATTTACTAACAATGTCTCCTTCAATTTCCAGCCAATTTGCACGCAATGATTTAACCTGCCCCGCTGCTTTCGCCAGATTATTTGATTCTATCGAGTCAGCCGTTTCGTTCAATTGCCGAATGTAGGAGCGAATGGTCACTTTTTCTGCAGAAGAACCATCCTTCTTTAGTTTACCGTTTTGATAATCAAGTAAAGTATTCTGTAAAGCTTGCAGTGATCCGAGTGTTTTATTCGCATTCCCATTTACCAGATCCAACGATACCGCTGCAATCTGGGATTGGATTTTAGAATAGACCGGCAGCGAACCCTCTCTAACTTCATTTTTGATGTCCACCCACTCTTTCTTGAATGATTGGAACGATTGATTCACTTTATCAAGGTCTTGTTTATTGGCGGCCGTTACCGCTTTTTTTATGTATAGAACAGTCTTTGACACATCTGCGTGATCCTGAATCGTTTCCGCAAATGCTACAGGCCCTGTTATTCCTGCGAAGATCAAGATTAGAAAGGCAATCATCAAAAAAAGTATTCGTTTGTACATGGCAATTACCTCCTTTTCGTAAATGATAACGATTATCAATATCATCATTATTATACGAAAAACTTTAAATGTCAACACAAAATTTTAGCAAGTTTACACTAACAAAGCGACGGGCATTAAGCCCATCGCTTTGTTAAGACAGTTACAAAAATAATATAAATAATTGGAAGTAAACCTGCGAACAGCACCAGGCCCAACCAGCCTGCTGCGCCATATAAGGGACCAACTGCTGTGCTGCCAAGCGCAACGCCAACATAATAGGACACAAGATATAAACTTGACGCACTGCCTTTATGATGTGTCGCCTGCTCACTGACTGATGCCGCTGATAGAGAGTGGGCTGTAAAGAATCCCAGGCAGCCAACACATAATCCAATAACCAGCATTACTAATGAATCACTTAACGTTAAGAATATACCTGTACCAAATGTGATCACACCACATATTCTTACGATTCGCAGCCCAAACTTACCCGCAAGCCATCCCGCAAAAGGTGATCCCACTACCCCTAACCCATAAGCAAAAAAGGTATAGGAAATAGCTTGTAAAGAAAGGGAAAATGGTGGACCATCCAGATAAAAGGGTAAATATGTCCAAAGACCAGTAAATGAAAATTGCAGAACAATACCAAGACCAAACACTAATAGCAGCCTAGGATTTTTTAAATGAAATAAAAACGCCTCAATGTCCCGCGAGAAAGAAAGGTTGGTTGCCTCAAACCGGTTTGATTTCGGTAACGTCAAAAATACAGCTATTAAAACAACAACACCCACAACGGCGAGGAAGTAAAAGGCAGTTTCCCATGCATAATGATCGGTTATATAACCAGTTACGACTCGTCCCATCATCCCGCCGAGGGCATTGCTTGAAATATACAATGCTACAGCAACACTTGCACTTCTTCGGTCAATCTCCTCACTGATATACGCAATCGATGCTGCCGGCAGACCTGCCAATGCAAATCCTTGTATAAACCGTAATAAGAGAAGGATGAAAAAAGAGTCTGTTAATGGTATTAGGAGAAATGGAATAATCGATCCGACCAATGCGAATTTAATATAAAACGTTCGCCCATTCCGGTCAGAAAGAAACCCTAACACGATTAACCCAATAATTAATCCAATAATAGTTAATGATATCGATAGGCTGGACGTAGAAACCGCAACACCAAATTGTTTAACAAATACCGGAAGCAGCGGTTGAACAGCATACATACTGGCAAAAACAAAGAAGGATGCTAATGCCAAACACATTGTTATTTTCCAAAAATAAAAGTCTTTTATTGTATATTGCATAGAACTCACCATCAATCAATAATTTCTTATTTTCCTGGAACTAATCCATTACAAACCTGTTCCGTCCTGCCCCGAACCCGAAAATTGCCACCAAGACCGCGACACCAATCAATGTAATCAACGGGACTGACCATGCGTGGGTAATATCAAATAAAAATCCAATAAACATTGGCCCAACCGCTGCCAGTGTGTAGCCAAGTGCCTGTGCCATTCCGGAAAGTTCTGCAGCCTGTCTGGCAGATCGTGCACGCATACCTAAAAAAGCCAAGGCAAGGCTGAAACTGCCGCTGAGAGCAATACCTATACAGATGATACTGACAATCATAATCGCATACGATTCGCCAAACAGCAGGCCGCTGTACCCGCAAATGGCGAAAGAAGTTAGTACAACCACAATTAGACTTTGTGATTTAAATTTATTTGCAATCACGGGAACAAAAAAGCTCGCCGGCAAACCAATAAATTGAGTAAAAGAAAGCATCCATCCAGCAGTTGCCATACTGACACCATAATCATGTAGAATTTCAGGAAGCCAGGAGACAGTTACATAAAACAAAAACGATTGTAAACCCATATAACAAGCAACCTGCCACGCGACACTAGAACGCCACATCTGATTATTAGCCGGCTGTACAAACTTCATCTCAACAGACTGTTCTGTTTTTCTTTGGTTGGTCAAATAGACCCAAATAATGATTCCGATGACAGCGGGTATTGTCCAAAATAATAATGCAAGCTGCCACCCCCAGTTTGCACTGTGAGCTAAAGGTACACTCAGCCCCGATGCTGTCGCGGCAAAGATTCCCATTGCTGTTGAATACAAACTTGTCATTAATGCAACTTTGGCAGGAAACTTTTCCTTGATAACACCCGGCAATAGTACATTACAAATGGCAATGCCAAGACCAATAAAAATGGTTCCGGCAAAGAGTAGAATCAACACTGAAGCGGAACGGATCATTAAACCAATAAATAATAAAATAAGTCCCATTAATAATGTCCGTTCATTACTATACCGATTTCCAAGTCTTGGAGCTAGCGGCGACATACACGCAAAAGCAATCAGCGGTAAACTTGTTAACAGGCCGACACTCCAGTTTGATAAGCCAATATCATCACGAATTATCCCGATTACAGGTCCAACTGATGTAATGGCTGGCCGAAGATTAAATGCCACAAATATGATACCAATAACCAACAATACCCGATAGAATCTCGTTGAATCCTTTTTCATCCTACTAATTTGTTCACCCATTCATTCGACATCCCTTAACCCATAAATGTGAAAAATAACTACCCCCTAATATATCACAGCCCAAGGTAATGAACATCATAAAATGATTGGTGTGCTATTGTAAATCGTTTTAGAAAATCTTGGCTTGTCGCCAAGAACTAATGGCGAAAGCCTTAGATTTTTTTATACTTTATACCGATAAAGATTTATGCTTTCTTAAAGTGTTAAAACGCTATTTTTAAAGATTGTTGTTTTTAACAACTAAATCTATCAACTACGGCGATAACAACAATCTATACGAAAAGGGCCTTTTTCAAAGGCTTCCAATAGACCTTTCTCATCAGCAGGTCTAAAATAAAAGAATAGGAGGGTATACATTTGAAAACAATCGGGCTTGTTGGTGGTATGAGTTGGGGATCGTCAGTAGAATATTATCGACAAATTAATCAGAAAGTCGGCAATCTGGTTGGCGGTCTAGTTTCCGCTGAATGCATTTTGTATAGTGTAAATTTCGATGAGGTAGAAAAGTTACAGCGAAATGGTCAATGGGAAAAAGCATCAGACATGTTATGCAATATCGCAAAAAAGTTGGAATTTGCTGGTGCTGATTGTATTGTTATTTGTACGAATACCATGCATAAAGTTGCAGATAAAGTAAAAGAGGTGCTTAACGTACCACTTATTCATATTGGGGATGCAACTGCGGAGGCGATATTAAAGGATAAAATTTCTAAAATCGGATTACTTGGAACGCGCTACACAATGGAGGGTGATTTTTACTATGATAAACTGGTTATCCGCGGAATCCAGGTTGTTACACCTGAAGAGATGGCGCGGAAAGAATTAAACCGAATTATTTTTGAGGAGTTATGTCAAGGGAGTTTTCAACAGAACTCCAAAGAAACAATTCAGGCAATGATTGAGGAATTGCGATTAGCAGGAGCTAAGGCGATTGTGCTTGGTTGCACGGAGATCCCATTGATTATTAAACAAGCAGATAGTTCATTGCCGATCTACAATACCTTGGACATACATGTATCAAAAGCTGTTGAATTTGCACTTAAATAATTAAGAAGACTGCCCAACGATAGGCAGCCTTCATTCATTCATATGCTTCTTTATGGCAGTATGTCAATCAAACCATCTAATGTGTCCATGATTAAATCGCCATCATTTGTAGACTTCTGTTCAGTATCACCTTCAGTTCCTTTATCCTTCTCAGTGGAGTCATCATGATTTGCTTCGCTTTCCGTCCCCTTCTGAGAATCATTTTTGCTTTCTTCGGAATTACTACTAGTATTTTCCTCTGCTTTATTATTTCCTTTATCCTTATCAGGTGCCTTCTGCGCTTCATCAGATTCCTTTTCTGTTTCTCCTTTCCCTGTCTTTGATTCCTCCGCCTTCCCTTCTGCTTGTTCATTTGAATTTTTTTCTGCTGATTCTTTCACATTTTCCTCTACCTGAATTTCTTTTAAATAATCAGTTAATGTTTCAACAAAACCTGCCGAATAGTTGGCATTTTCCTTATCTAATGTATTAACCTTGGTTTTTAAATCCTTCATGCTTTCTTTCAATGTTTTCATCTTGTCAATGATTGTTTGCTCTTTTTCCCTTAAATCATCAGCTTCCTCTTTGATAGATTTCATTTCGTCAGTAAATTTACCAAGTTTTTTCTTTAGATCTTCCTTTATGTTCTTATGATCTTGGTCTTTCGTTATTTCTTCTCCCTTTAACAATGAGGAATAGATTTCAGCCTGTTGTTTCTTATTCATTTTCTGTTCTTTATTGTCAACATCCTCTATTGTCTTTTTCTTAGCGGAAATACTTTTTTCTAATGATTGCTGCAGCTCAAAAATTTGATTTAATTCATCTAAAAATGCAACAAGTGCGTCATTCATTGATTCATATTCATCAGCTATAATCTTTGTCAAATTTGTTATCTGATCTAATTCTGAGCTTTTTGGTTCTGTTAATAATTTTGAAACAGACCTGATGGCTTCCTGTAGCTTAACAGCCCGATTGTCTTTTTCTATTTTCTTATGAGTTTCCGTTGCCTGAGCCAGTAATTGATTCAGCTGGTTCAATTGTTTTTCATCTTCAGTTATCCCATCTTCAGTTTCACTAAGCGATGCTTCCTCTTTTTCTATTTTCTTTAACATACGTTCCATTTCCTTTTTACTCATGGAATTGTCTTTTGCTACACGTCCACATTCACTCATCAAGCATGTTTCTACCGTCGCATTGGGCAGACTGATTTCATCTACAGTTTGTTCGGTTACAGTCATGGAGACATTTGATAGACATAACCAGCCAACCTTATTCGGTACGCATAACCCGCCAATATTAGGAAGCGTTCCACCTACCGTCTTTGCTTTTAGATTTTTGACAGGTATCGGACCGGGGGACTTTATTTTAATAACTAAGGGTTCTTGCCCCTTCTCCCTATTTAATACCTTTGTAATCATTAATCCATATATTTTGCCTTCACCAATTTCAACTTTCCCTTCCAAGGCCTGTAACAGATTTATTGTCCCCTCGACCTTTTCCGTTTCAATAATAAAGCCTCCGCCATTTCCATTATTCTCCTTCGCCTGCACTGAATCTGCTCCAACAAAGGATGGTAAAAATCCGCAAAAAAGCATGAAAATCAAACTAAGTGATAAAGCCTTATTAAATTTTCGTTTGTTTTTCATATGAATTCTCCTAAACTATTGTTCTATTTCAATTGCGTGCGTTATGACTTATGCTTGGGCAGCTTGTGCTTGCTTTTCCTTATCAGATGATTGTACTTTTTTCAAACCTCCGCCCTGTTTGCGCTGTTGGTTTTTTTGGTACACTACCTCTCTTCTCTCCCAGCCAATGCAAAGCGAACCGGCAATAATCCCGAGAATACTGCCAACTATAAAGCCGCCCAATGCTCCCATCACAGACAATACCGATAAAAATATCGAAATAACACCAAAAACTGTAGAAAACTGTGGGTATACATACGCAAAACTTCCGACAATTAATAGTAAGCCGCCAAATAAAAATCCTACAAATACAAGACTGCCAGGAATAAAGGCAATCGCGTATAAATGTATTGGAATATATAAAATCACAAGCGCAGCTAATACAGTTAACGTAGCTCCCCAAAACGGCCGGCGGTTTCTCCATCGTTTAAACCTACCAGCTTTCGATAGTTTCATATATTTACGCTGTAACTTTTCTTCTTTTTTTTCTGTCCTTTTAAGTGCCCATGCTTCTCTTTTATTCATCAAACATCCCTCTTTCGCTTGAGGTTTTATTTACGAGTGGTTTTTGGCTTATCAATTTTTTCAACTGATATTTTAGCCCCTTGTAAGCTAACTGCTTGCTGGAATAGATAATCTGTTACCAATGTGGCATCTTTAATCGTGATTGAATCAGCATTTTGTGACCAATTTTTTGTATAGTCATCAGTGTTTTTCTCCTTAATCGCCAGTTTATTAAAACTTAAATCGGCATCAATTAAGCGGGCATCCTGAATCAAGCCGCTGATTGTTGTTTTGCCATTAGCTCTGATATGGAAGCGAACCCATTGACCAGTAGGCATTTTAATATCTTTATAGATGTGCAAATTAGTAATCTCCACTTCATCAATTACATTTCGCACCATCGGCTCTGCATCAGAATTTCCTGTCTCACCCATATGTGGCATCAATTTAAATCCGGTTCCATTCAATTCATCAAACTCAACATAGAAGTCGCCAATTCCTCCAAGCGGCAAAGCAAATGCGGTTCCGGAAAAACCAAACACTGCAAGAAGCCCGCCTAGAGCTAAAAATCCGGTTAAAAAAGCAATTATAAACTTTTTCTTTATTGTTTTCCCTATTGTTAAATTTGTTTCTCTCTCCAACATAATCACCTCTATATAATTTTTTTCCATCACACACGTCTTACGCTTTCCCAACTGTACTTGGCAATTTTTCCCCTTTTGAATGACCATGATCATTCCTTATTCCAGGCATTTTACCGCCAGTCACTTTTTGACAGCGTTTACATTTTAACCTGACTTTCAGAATCAGTTTAAACTCTTTACCCTTTAATTTATCAAACTTAACATAAAGATCTTTCGTTCCCCTAAGAAAGCCCATAAATCCTGTTCCTTTATATTACATTTTACTGAATTGAATGAAAGTTCCTAAGTTAATTGTAGAATAAATACGGTGAAAATAAAACCCGACAAATATAGGTTATTTATTGCTGCTAGTTATTCACTGGTATGGTCCCGTTTAGTTCAACGGATTTCCCATGGCCAACTAATCCCGATTGAAAAATATAAAGATCCGGTACCCTCTCAATAAACAGTGATGATCCTCCCCCCTAAAAAAGTAGGATGGTTTAACAAATGGGTAACAACAAACCCGGTTTTTTTATTGTACTACAACACTAAAAATACTATAATGAATTAAATGTTAGCCGTATAATCTAAATTTTCTAATCACAGACTGTTCTTTTTCAAATCCGGTTCACTAACGTAAAGTAAGGAGGGGAATAGTCATGTCCCTTACATTAAATCGGCAGATGCATCTCATGTTTTGTAATGGTCTTGAACTTGTAAAATTATATAAACAACCTATCCTAAATGAATGGGACAGGATTCTGGTCCAACTCCAAAAAGCAGAAAAAAAGTCGGGCAGGAGCACTAAAATGACAATTGATTTCTTTTCGGAGCATTTATTTAATCTGACTATCAATGAATCTATGGAGGTTTCCTTGAAGGGGAAAATTCCGGATTCATTACAAACCAATCAATTTGTCATTAACCTGTTGGAAAATGCTGTACATAAAGTAATTCAATCGAAAAAGCTACAATCCCATCAGGATTACCAGGCAATTCAGTATTTATTTTCAATGTTGAGTGAATATATCTTAACCCAGCCTAATTATGAACAATTTACAATCGGGTCCTTCCTTAAGAATCTAGTATCCTCCAATCAGCTTCCAATTGAATGGGCAGCCATTTTGACTAAGCGAAATGATAAATTTTTTGTTGAACAATGGTTTAATAATCTAAGTCAGTCCCTGTTTCTTGAAAACGATGAAAAGACAGCAGATAGCATATATAACCTATCGGAACTATTACTTGGGGAAATGCCCAAGGAAAAGCAGGAAAACTACACCGTCCTGCCAATTCCTTATGAAAATGGGACACTATTAATCTGCACACTTCGCGAGAATGCCAGTCACTCTATTCCGTTCATTACCTATGCATTGCAAGTCTTTCAAAACGGAAAGGAATCACTAATAGCAACGAAGGAAGAACAACAATGGAAAGATTCAGTTATCATGTTTAATGAAAATATTATGCGCTCCCAAACATTCAACGAAGCCTGCGAAAATATTACAGAAGGATTTGTCAATTACTTACCATTTGAGCGCTGTGCGCTTTTTTCCTATTCGATGAATGACCAGATTGGTGTTGGGTTATTTGGACATCGCCTTAATAATAAAGCAATTCAAAGTATAACGGAAGAAATCGGAAATTTGCCTGTCATTCAGGACAGCTTGCAAATCCTGCAAGTTTTCGCCCAAAACATGAACTACCTGCAGCCGGTTTATGTAAAGGACGCTTCTTTAGGATTTCCGGAACAATACATTAAACAATTTGAATTACAATCAGTGGTCATTGCCCCCATCTTTACATCCGCTCATAAGCTGCTAGGTGCCGCTATACTTGATCAGGGAGCTGGAAAAGAATTCAAGATTTCCCAAGACACGTTTTCCGCCCTCATTAAGTTCGGACAAAGTGCTGGCGAAATTTTGCAGAAATATCATATAGAAAATCCAAAGCAGTCAAAAACAGAAGCTATCCATTTTTCACCGCGTGAAATCGAGGTTCTCAAGTTAATGGCGGAAGGTGCATCAACAAGTGAAGCTGCGAATTCCCTTAATTTGAGTGAATATACTGTACGGGATTATATATCTGCCATCATGCAAAAGATGGAAGCAAAAAACCGGACAGAAGCGGTTGCCAGAGCAATACGCGATGGACAAATTTAAACACAACATTAGAAAACTTAGCGTACGCCGGGCCTTTGGTGAATGCCTTAGTTGCACTTATGCAGAAAGAAATATGGAAATACATTCTTTACAGTTAAGAAAAGCTCAGGGCGCCCCGTTTAGAAGCGGACGCATAAGCAAGGGACCGTGGTTTAGCGTTCGTAGTGTCCATTGCTTATGAGGCAGCTTCTGGGCGCTGGAGCTAGACATATTTTCATTTATACTTTCTGATCAGTTAAGAAAAGCTTAGAGTGCCTGTTTAGCAACGTACAGACTCTGGAGTACGCCGCAATAGGACATAGACTAGAGGCACTGAACTGAAAACGGTGATTGATATGAGTACACTTAATTCAACCAAGGGCGTACTTCCAGCACTATGCATTCTCCTCGATAACTATTTTATTGATTTGCAGTGTTATATGCCGAAAGAATTCCTTGCAGCTTTAAAGCTAGTCCCACATTCCCTTTAACTTTAAGGCGCCCAGTCATAAATGCCTGGGTTCCATTTAATTGCCCGTTCGCAAGCTTTTCGAAGTCATTAGTTCTCATTTTCAACGTACAATCCGGCGTTTCCTGCTCCCCCTCAACCGAATAACCACCATCACTTTTAAGAATGAGCTGATATGTTCCACCCTCATTCCCATCCAGGTCAAATTGGTAGATAGCTTCCACACCTTTTGTACGACTAGGTTTCTCTTTTAATGCTTTGTCAATCCCATGAAAAATTTGCTTTACCTCTGCCATCCTATTTCCTCCCTGTAAATCCTTTTTTATTTAAGAACATTCAAATAATACATTTAGAAGCAAATGAATTATAGCCCGTATTACGTCGAGATTTTACCTGTCGAGTAATTAGTATCCCGAACTTTGTATGTATGCTAATATTGACCCCCTTCTATTAATCGACAGGCCAGTGCTTTCAAAAAACAAGACAGCCTTATCTTTACAAGGCTGTCCTGTCCTTATTGCTTTTATTTATGCTGGTTTAATATTCTGCCGGCCAACGCGTATAACACTACTGTTGATACAAAATGTGATGAATTATCATTTGTATCTTGCTGTGGATATACCTCCACATAATCCATTCCGCGAATTCCCAGCTTAGCAAACTCGTGCACCAGCTCTACTAATTCATAGGATGTTAATCCGTTGCCGTCAACAGGTCCACCAGGATTAAAGGCAAAATCCAATACATCACTGCAAATACTTAAGTAAACTGCTTCTGTTCCTTTACTTGCAATACTGTAGGCATCTCGGGCCAATTCAACCAAATTCTTTGATTGTCTAATTTCGCGTGATGAAATTGTGGTTGCCCCAACTTCATCCGCATACTTTCCTGTTTCGGGTTTATTCCTTGGGCCATGTATTCCCATATGCACTATGCTTTCATTCCGGACACTCTCACTCTCATAAATCCGGTGGAATGGTGTACTTCTAGCATATAAATCTCCCTCATAATCCGGGTGATTATCATAATGGGCATCCAGGTGGATAATACCGACTTGACCCTCTATTTCTTCACTTAACGCTTTTACAATAGGATATGTTATACCGTGATCTCCGCCAAATGCAACTGGAAACTTATCGGTTTTCCATACCTTGCTGGCAAAGTTTTCAATCCGGCGCATTGTTTCCTGCGTATCAGCTGGAACCACATCAACGTCGCCTAAATCGCCAAATAAATAATGTTCCTTTACGTCAATATGGTTTAACTCAGGTAAATATCCAGAATAGCGGGCTGAATTCAGGCGGATTACTTTTGGTCCAAGTTCACAGCCGGTATAATCACCCCATGTGACGGATCCTTCCCATGGTACACCGTAGATAAGAACATCGCGGTCGCTTGTGCTTTCATCATTAAGATTTACCTTTTTTCCATCCAAAAAACATGGTGTATTTCCATAAATCATTTCCTGACCCATTTACGATCACTCCCACATATATAATCTTTATTCTATCCTTATTGTCGCAAAAAACACAATTCGTTACAATTTTTTTGCAAGTTCCATAAAGATGCAGACTGCGTTATTTTCTATTCAAAAATACCCATTGGCCGTAAATGACCAATGGGTATGTGAAATAAACTAACTACTCCGCGACTGCCTGATTAAATTCCTCTTCCACCTCTGGATGTACTTTACCTAGCATGCTTACTATCCAAATCACAAGACATGCAAGGACGAAACCTGGTACAAGAGAATACAAGCCACCTACACCTAAAGCTGTTGCAATCGAAGGATAGATTTCCCACAGGATAACAGTTACCCCCCCAACAATCATACCAAGCAAGACTCCAAGGCTTGTTGTTCTTCTCCACCAAAGAGCAAAGATAACTGGTGGTCCGAATACAGAGCCGAAACCAGCCCATGCGTATGCTACAATACCCAGCACACTCTGACTGCCGGAAAATGCGATTGCTAGTGCAATACCTGCAATTACCACCGTTGCAATACGGCCTACCCAAACCAATTCTTTTCCTGAAGCTTTCTTACGGAAAAACGGCTTATAAAAGTCTTCTGCCAATGCACTGCAAGCAACGACTAACTGCGAATCCATTGTACTCATAATGGCCGCTAATACTGCTGCTAATAAGAAACCAGCTGTCCATGGGTCAAATACTGCAGGAATAAGCTGAATGAATACCTGTTCTGGATCAGCTAGCGGCGTTTCGCTTCCGAAGAAAACAATCCCTGCCAGTGCGACAAAAATTGCTCCCCATAAAGAGATCCCAATCCAGATCATTGCAATCATTTTTGCTTTTGGAACATCTTTTGTGCTGCGGATTCCCATAAAACGAGCAACGATATGTGGCTGGCCAGGGTACCCTAGCCCCCACGCTAACAAGGAAATAATTGCTATAAACCCGGCTGTCCCTGCACTTTGCCAGTAAACACCATTCCCAAAATCTGATGTAACACTGCTTGTTGCATACAATAAATCCGGATTAATGGACGAGAGCTTTTCCCATAATCCCGATAAGCCGCCAAGTTTGCCCCAAATCACGTATACCGGGGCGATAATCAATGCCAGAAACATAAGTGATCCTTGAATAAAGTCGGTGTAGCTTGCCGCAAGAAACCCACCCAAGAATGTATAAGCGATAACAACGATTGCTCCTATCCATAATCCTGATGAGAAACTCATACCATCAAAAATAGAAACGAATAATTTACCACTGGCAACAAGACCAGAAGCAACATAAATCATATAAAAAATAAGAATAAATAGGGCTGAAACCACGCGCAGTGAATGACTCTTATCACGGAAACGATTTTCAAAGAACTCCGGCAATGTTACAGAATCCCGTGAAACTTCCGTGTACCTGCGCAAGCGTTTTGCGATAAATTGCCAATTTAAATAAGCACCGACCGCAAGTCCTACGCCAATCCACATGCCATTAATTCCTGAAGCATAGACAGCACCAGGCAGACCTAGTAATAACCAACCACTAAAGTCACTCGCCTGTGCAGATAATGCAGCAACCCATGGATTTAAACTTCTTCCGCCAAGTATATAATCAGAAAGCGAACTTGTTTTACTATATGTCCACAAACCAATGATTAACATACCGATACAATAAATAGAAAAGGTAATAATGGCTTCCATTTGTTAATCACGACCCCTTTCGATTAAAAAAGTAATCACTCCAATAACCATTAAGGCTGTTATCGGAACATAAAGCCAAAACCAAGAAACAAATGGTAATGAGTCCATACTTTCTACCTCCCACAGTTTTTTAAATATTACTATTGTACTAAATAGCATATCAAATACAGAAAATTATATAAAATAATATGCCAGACTATTTTGTCGAATTACCAACCCCCCGTTTTCTTTTATACAGGCCTTATGGTTGAGCCTATTATATAAGTGCGGAAAATATTCCTTAGCAAAACACTAAAAATGCCGCTAACCGATTGTTAACGGTGCGCCAACTAGGAAAATGAATAATATGAGAATGAATTATCTTTTATTGCTATATGGTGAATCCGGGAATATAGTTCTAGATAATTGGGAATTGTAGTATTTCCCAGGAAATAGGCGGTTTTTGTTATTGTGCAGATGCAAAACCAGGATAAAATAACTATAAAGAAGGAGTTATGGGGTATAATTCTTTTCATTTAGCGAATTTGTGGTATACTATAGGTAGAAATGTGCATATAATATTTAGACCACAGTTGCAACTGTGGTCTAAATGATAAGCGTTCCCCCAGGGGATCAGCTATCCAATCTGAATAGACCTCTCCCAATCAACTGTTCCAAGGGTTAATAGGGAGGTCTATTTTTTATTGATCATTTTTTCAATAAGCGTCAACAACCCTATAATAAACGTGCCAAACGCAAACATAATCATAAACACTTCAAAAATGCTCAAAGGCTTCACCCCCTTTTTCAAAACTAGGGCTAGCCGACCAAACCTAAAAGAACCTTATCTAATTGTTAGTATAGCACAATAAATGGCATATAAACCACATATATGCGAACAAATGTTTGTATCGTAATCTAAGCACAAATTTTTGCTAGGCCTTTTGAATCACAACAAAACGGTATGCCAATTTCGCATACCGTTTTTAAGTGTTTTTATGAACCAGCAACAATATGAAAGCCGGAATCAACATGAAGTACTTCTCCTGTGATCCCTCGCGCCATTTCACTAAGTAAAAATAATGTTGCGTCGCCAACTTGATCATGATCAATATGTCGGCGCAGCGGTGCTTTTTCCTCGATAACTGATAATTTATCATTAAAGCCGGAAACACCTTTTGCAGATAATGTTCGAACAGGTCCCGCTGAAACTGCATTCACACGAATTCCAGCAGGGCCGACATCCTCGGCTAAGTAGCGTACACTGGCCTCAAGCGCAGCTTTTGCTACCCCCATCACATTATAATTTTTGACGACTCGTTCAGCGCCTAAATATGTTTGTGTTACAATGCCGCCGCCCTCCGTCATTAGTTTACGGGCTTCCCTTGTAACAGCGACAAGTGAATACGAACTAATATCCTGAGCTAATAAATAACCATTTCGTGAGGTGTTGATAAAGTCACCATTTAAGTCATCACGATCCGCAAATGCAACTGAATGGACAACTCCGTGAATAACTCCAACATGTTCACCAATTTCTTCAAATGCTGCTTTGATACTTTCATCATCAGCGACATCACACGATACCAAAAGAGAATCGTGTATATCATTTTCATTTAAAAGCTTCTCCAACTTCTTTTTCGAACGCTCTTGACGATTAGTGAAAATCAGGTTTGCTCCTGCATTATGCAGAGACTTCGCTATCCCCCAGGCGATACTTCGGTTGTTTGCCACACCCATAACAACAATATTTTTTCCATCCATTAATCCGTTCATATGTGTACCTCCATTATTTACTGCATGTCCATGCACGTATGTATAACTTTATTGTAATATATTTTGAGGTAAAGTGAAACTTCCGTGCTATGTTAAGCCGACTCCTTGAAAAAGAAACCCACTTTTTCTGCGTGCGATGTATCTCTAGGAAACATTCCTTGTCCTGTGGAAGCAGAAGCCTCGATGAGACCCCGGAGTGCGTAGATAATAAGGGCTAACTAAAACCGCCCTTTGCGGGCAACGTCGGCATACCCCTTGCCGGGGCAAGGAGGCTCATCAGCTTCCCACGGAAAGTGTTTTCCCGCAGCGGTGGATTAATACTCATATAAAGTTACGTCGCAGTTTTTATCAACTACGAGGATACATTAGCAACAATCTAAGCGAAAATAGCCTTTTAAAAAGAAAAAGAGGCATGCGCGCCAGCGCCGTCTCTTCTTCTTATTTTATCCTTTAAGCGCACCCTCCATCATTCCTTTAACAATCCAGCGCTGGAAGATTGCATAGATAATCATTACAGGAATAATCGCAATCGATAAACCTGCAAATAACGCTCCCCAGGCGTTCGTGTATTGTGCCTCTCTGTTCATTAAATCCATTGCTAATCCAAGTGTATAATTCCCGTCCGTTTGCAGGAAAATCAATGCCATAAAATACTCATTCCAGAACGTTACCGCATTCATGATTGATACCGTGATGATTCCTGTTGTCATTAATGGTGTAACTACTTTTAAAAGAATACCATATTGTGACATACCATCAATAGCGGCTGCCTCCTCCAATTCCCTTGGGATACCACTCATAAAGCTTGTTAAAATAAATATACTGAAAGGAATTTGCGTAACTGCATAGATAAGGGATAAAGCCCATAAGTTATCCAGCATATTGAACTTTAATAAAAGGAAAAACAATGGGATCCATCCAAGTACCATTGGAATCATCATTGCTGATAGGTACGTATTAAATAAAATTTTGCTGGAACGAAATTTAATCCGTTCAATGGCATAAGAGGTTGGTATAGCAAACACTAAACATAATACCGTTCCTAACACCGTCACGAGTAAACTATTTAAAAAACTAGAACCGATATTGTAGTCTGTCCACGCTGTGATAAAATTGCCAAAATTAAACGTCTCTGGCAGACCCCATGGTGAAGCAAAAATTTCGCCATTTGATTTAAACGCTCCCAGGAACATCCAAATAATCGGATATAAAACTATCAATGACCAGACAATTAACGGAATTCGAATAACGCTTTTCATTAATAGCTTACTTATTTTCTGTGTCATACTATTCCTCCTAGTATTCAACCTTATCTCGTCTTAACAGGAATTGTAATACAAGTACTGTAGCCAGAGATAAGATCAAAATCATTACACCGATCGTAGCCCCATATCCAAAGTTATATTCGGTGAAAGCCTCCTGATAAAGATAAGATCCCATTACTTGTGTTGCATTGTTTGGGCCACCTCTTGTCATGACCTGCACAATAATAAAGGAACCATTTAATGTTGTAATTACAATGTATAAGATTGATGTTTTAATTTGCGGCCAAACAAGCGGGACAGTTATTCGCCAAAATTGCTGCCAGCTGCTTGCTCCATCAATATCAGCAGCCTCATACATACTTTTTGGCACATTTGCGATTCCACCCATCAATAAAAGCATAAATAATCCGATGCCTGCCCATACGGATGGCAGCACTAAAGCGGACAGTGCAAAGTCAATATCCCCAAGCCACGGCCTCGTCCAACTCTCCAAGCCAATAGCCTTTAATCCAGAATTTATTAAACCTAAATCAGGATTGAAAATAAATGTCCATAATATACCAATAACAACGACGGACATGATATTTGGAAAAAAGAAAATGATTCGGTAAAAAGGAGATTCCTTTAGTCTAAGCTGTGTGATAGCTACAGCAAAGTAAGTGGCCAATACCATAATTCCAAGCACTTTGGCAAACACAAGAAAATAATCATGCCAAATGGTCTTAGGTATGATTGGATCACTAAACAGTGTCATGTAATTCTCTAAACCGATAAACTCCTTCTCTCCCCCGGCTCCGGACCATTCAAAGAAAGATAAATAAAGGCCATTCAGTAAAGGATAAATCGTAAAAATCCCAAAGACTACTAATGTAGGGAGCAGGCAAAAAAGGAGGAACATCATTTTTTTACTTTTGGACTGAACCATTCGCGTCCCTCTTTCTATTAAAAGTTAGAAAAGGATGTAAAGGCAGGAACCTGCCCTTACATCCCTGTTTTTCCAGTTAACTAATTATTTCCCGTTAATCCCGGTAGTCTGCTGCTGCAGCCTCCGCCTTTTTACAAAATTCTTCTGCATCAATTTCACCAAGCATCAGGGCAACTAATGCATCACTAATCGGTGTTTCCAAATCAGCACTCATTGGATGTGGCTTATGATGAATTTCGACTTTTTCAGGATCATTAATCATTTTATTTGCGTCCTTCAAATAGGCCGGGACATTCTCGTTGCTTGCAATGTCTACACCTTTCATATTCATCAATGCACCGGTTAACTCAGCAAATTTAGAGGCATATTCCTTTTGATATGCAAATTCTACAAAAGCCTTTGCTGCTTCTGGATTTTTCGCTTCCTTAGCTATTGCTAACGGGCGTAAATCCGGAACAACTACCATAGGTTCTCCTTTTTCGTTCATTGGTGAAGGAATAAATCCAAATTCAAAGTCTTCAGGAACGTCCTTAGCCATTTCATTTGGCAGCCAGAAACCTACAGGGATATAAGCATTTTTCCCAAGAATAAAGTTCATTTGCGACTGGGTGTGGCTTAGCGCTGCAAAGCCAGGATCGATATATCCCGCTTCCTGCATTTTTTGGACCTTTTTCATAACGTTCATAACAGGTTCACTAGTCCATGCACCTTCTTCACCATTTATTACTGAAGCTAATAATTCATCCCCGCCTGCAGATGCAAATGCTGGGTACAATACACCTCTTAAGAAATAATATGGATATTGGCCAGTTGTCGTAAATGGTGCAATTCCTTCCTTGTCTTTGATTTCACCCATAGACTTCATCCAGCTTTCAAAGTCCGTCGGTACTTCATAACCGCCCTCTTCGAACATTTTCTTGTCATACCATGTTCCCCATGTATCAAAAACGAGTGGCAAACTATATATTTTCCCATCGAAGTCACTTGGCGGCACAATGAAACTGTCCATTAGCGGTGTACCGTCTTCAAGCTTAATTGTCTTAACCCAATCAGTAAGATCCATTAATTGTCCGTCTTCCACCATTTGTGTTTCACTTGAACCTGCCCCGTCAATGTAAACAACATCTGGTGGATTGCCTGAAATCCAGCGTGTTTTCATTTCCTCGTTTATGTTCGGACCAGCTTGTTCCTTGACCTCAACATCTGGATACTTTTCTTTAAAACCTTTGATTACTTCCTTCCACCAGGCATCCCCGTATCCACCAACAAAATACTGAATTTCAAGTGTACCGGAGACTTCTCCATCGCTGCTCTTTGCCTTTGATTCACCATCACTGTCACTCTGCTCTTCATTATTACAGCCAACTGCAAAGGCAAGCATAAGAAAGGCCATCAACACTAACAAACCTGGACCCTTAAAAAACTTTTTCAAACTGTTCTCCCCCTTTTATGTTAATAGATTATATGAAACACATTAACAGTTAATGAAACTATTAATGTCACTGCAAAGAATTAGGTTTGTTTTTATTAACATAGTCAATCGCTTTTCTAACGTAACCACCACTTTGTTCAATAGCATATTGGGCCATTGTATAGTCGACATCACCTTCTAGCATAACGATTGCAGGTTTAACCCGATTATTGGTTTGCTCAAGTACGGTTTCAGCTCTCTTATAAGATACTCCGGTAACCTCCATCAATGTATGTTTTGCCCGTTCCAGCAGTTTATAATTACTGGCATGAACATCGACCATTAAATTTTCATAGACCTTTCCCAGTTTGACCATGGTTGTTGTACTAATCATATTGAGGATCATCTTATGAGCAGTCGCTGCTTTCATTCTCGTTGAACCGGTGAGAACTTCCGGACCTACTATTACCTCGATTTCACAGTCAGCATGTTTGCTGATCAATGACTTGTCATTACAGGAAAGACCTACTGTATAGGCGCCGACCTGGCGAGCGAATTTTAAAGCACCTATTGGATATGGTGTTCGTCCACTGGCCGTGATTCCCAATACTACATCTTTTCTAGTAAGTTCTTTTTCTTTTAAATCTGCTGCCCCTTGATCTTCATCATCTTCCGATCCTTCAATGGCATTTATGAATGCCCCGTTTCCTCCCGCCATGATTGTCTGTACCATTTCAGGTGGGGTCATAAATGTTGGCGGGCATTCCGATGCATCAACGACACCAAGTCTTCCACTGGTTCCTGCGCCAACATAAAACAATCTGCCACCATTGGATAAAGAGCTATAAATATGTTCAATCGCAAGTTCAATTTTCGGCAAAACCTGCTCAACTGCTTCCGCAACATTTTTATCTTCCCGGTTAATTGTTTTTAAAATATCCAGCGTTGACATTTGGTCAAGCGTCAAACTGTTTTTATTCCGCTGTTCGGTAGTTAAAGCAGATAAGTTCATTGGCATATCTCCTTACTTAAAGATAAAAATAAAACGCTTTTAAAAATAGTTGCTAATAGTCTTAATTTTTAGAAGGTGGCTTCATTATAATGGCGTTGAATTATTTTGTCAACAAAACGTTGCAAATCCAGTAATAATATTTCACCACGTACAAAAAACCTTCATTAGTTATTATATTCTCTAATCATCTGGGTCAGAACGTTTATTTTTTTTAGTCGGATCTTCCCGCAAAAATAGGATGGCATCCCTAGTTTCGTCTAAATGCTTCACTGTTTTATCATACTCCTCAGACGCTAGGCACATAAATAAAATATCGATAACATGCAGTTGAGCAATCCGGGATGATGTTGCACCGCTTCTAAACGTTGCTTCCCTTGCAGCAGATGTAAATAATTGAATATCCGCAAAATTTGATAGTGGTGTATTGCCGTATTTTGTAATGCTTATCGTTTTCGTGTTTTTCTGTTTAGCAAGCTCCAGCAATTTTACAACTTCAAGTGTTTCCCCTGAAAAGGAAATACCAACTACTACATCCCTTGGATCCTTGTTGGCGATTAGGGTAGCCGCTGTATGTACATCTGACAATGCCTGCGTCTCTTTACCGATGCGCTGAAACTTTTGTTCAGCATCTTTAGCCGCAATGTGTGAGGCACCAACTCCAATAAACAGGATAGACTTTGACTCTGATAAGGTTGTAACGGCCTTTTTGAGGTTTTTACCATCCATAATATCGACTGTTTCCTTTAAAGTTTGGATTGTGTTTGCAGTAACCTTATCGATAATATCCATATATTCCTCATTCTGTTGAATATCCCGATATCCTTTAACCACTTGATCCTGCAAATCACCAGTAACTCGAATTTTCAACTCCTGGAACCCCTTAAAACCCAATGATTTACATAACCTTATAACTGCTGCACTGCTCGTGTTGCTTTTTTCACCTAAAGCCATGGCAGTTAAATGAATTGCTTCTTCAGGATTACTTACGATATACTGAGCAATTTTTCTTTCGGATGGCGGCAAATTGTTCACCATTTCGTTTAATATTACCAATCCACCTTTACTATGCGACACGTGCAATCACCTGCTCTTTCTATAAATTTCTTTAATATTTTCTATTAGTTCTTCATCTATATGGCGATTCATCGATAAATAGGCACCGATTAGTGATCCCCCTGCTGGTGGCACTTCAGGAATGACAACGGACAGCGGATGATCTGCTAATTCCTTCTCTATTAATGTAGGGAGAATAGTTTTGTCGGTAAAAACCCCGCCACAGAGCACTAGCTTTGCTCGTTCATTATGATGAAATAATTTTTTGTACAGTGTAAGGATATTCACCTTCAATTCATTGACAGTATTTTCGACAATAGCTTGCGCAACTCTGTCATTTTGTTTGTATGCTTGAAAAACCACCTGACTAACAGGAGCAATTTTATCCTTGGGCATAGGAGCAGAATAGATTTCACGAATCAGTTCATGACCGCTTGTTACGTGAAACTGGTTATAAAGCATTTCAAGCAGTAATGTATCCCTGTCCCGTCCATCGTAAGCCTTCAATGAAGCAGTAATTCCCTGTTTCCCTAGGTCAAAGCCACTGCCTTCATCACCAAATAAATAACCCCAGCCACCAACCCTGCCATGTTTCAGTTCATTATTTATTCCATATGTAATTGAGCCTGTTCCGGAAATTTGAACAATTCCCGGTTCTCCAAATGTGCCAGAATAAAGCGCATTTATTGAATCCGGATACACGTCAACGTAAACTGTGTCGGGTAATAATTCTATTAGGATTTGTTTAAATTCTTGTTGATTACTCGCTTCACCCGCGCCAGCTATACCTGCAAAAATATAGGTTTTTTGGTCAAACAAATCATTTACCTGTTGTTTTAAATCCTGTAACAGGTGACCTAACGTTTTACTAAGCACAGTTCTATGAATAACATTTGGATTCGTGGGACCACGTTCCGAACTTGCCAGTATAACACCATTTTCATCAGCTAATAAACCATGCGTTTTCGTGCCCCCACCATCAATTCCGATTACGTATTTCAACGGGCCTCATTCCTTTTCAACTTATTTATCGAGCTTGACGGGCTGCAATCTCCATTTAAGAAGTTACACATTATTATTATACATTCTATACAACTATTGATTAACAAACAATTAATTTTAAAATCTATTACTATTTGACAAATAAATCCAAAAAGGTTACAAATTACCCCCGACTATTGACACGATTCTGCAAGGTGTCCCAAGTTTTTTATGACTTAAGTGGTATAGACTTCTATAAGGGGATGGATGTATAGTAGACGTAAGCTAAATAAATTACCCGGTGGATGTTGTTCCCTCCCCGAATTACATTCACCAGATAATTGGATACATTTTACCTTGACCTCCCCTTATGAGTAGTCAAGGTCTTTTTTTGCCTTTTTTTTCGAACATATTTTCAAGCTCAAAAAATAGAATAAATTAAATAAGGAGGAGGATAGACTTAATGATTAAATCGCTAACATCTTTTTTTGACCGCATGGTTCAGCGTTATTTGCCAGATGCTTTTTTATTTGCCATTATACTAACATTCGCGGTCTTTCTATTAGGAATTGGTTTAACAGAGAGTTCTCCTGTCCAAATGGTGGAATATTGGGGGGGAGGATTTTGGGACCTGCTAGCCTTTGCTATGCAAATGTCGTTGATTGTTGTTACCGGTTATATTCTGGCAAGCACTCCTATTGTAAAGAAATTGCTAACCAGGATCAGCAAACTGGCAAACACACCTGGTCAGGCTATTATGCTGGTTACCTTTACAGCTGCAGTTGCCTGTTTAATTAATTATGGATTCGGACTAGTTGTTGGTGCACTTCTCGCCATCCACGTGGCTAAACGCGTTCACGGAGTTGACTATCGATTGCTTATGGCAAGTGCCTACAGTGGCTTTTTGCTTTGGCATGGTGGCTTATCCGGATCTATACCACTATTAATTGCAACACCCGGCCATTTCCTGGAAGATAAAATGGGCATCATTCCTGTCGCAGATACGTTATTCAGCGGTTTCAATTTATTCATCGCGCTAACATTGCTAGTAACTTTACCGTTATTAAACAGATTCTTAATGAACACTAGGGATTCCATAAGCAGCATAGATCCCTCATTATGGGAGCCTGATTCAATCAGTGAACCGGAAGATCAATCCGAACATGATATAGACCTTACACCCGCTGACCGGTTAGAAAATAGCCAAATCATCTCCCTAATCATTGGGGCGTTTGGTTTTGCTTTTATTATCTACCATTTTGCAGCAAATGGCTTTGATCTAAATATCAATATCGTAAATTTCATCTTTCTTTTCCTTGGAATTATTTTTCACAAAACACCACGAAGATTTTTAAACAGTGTATCACATGCAGTTAAAAACGTCGGAGGAATCATCATCCAATTCCCATTCTATGCAGGAATTATGGGAATGATGGTTGCATCCGGTTTATCAGAACAAATGTCATTATGGTTTGTAAGCATATCCAATGACTTCACGTTTCCCTTTTTCACCTTTCTAAGTGCTGGTATAGTTAATTTCTTTATCCCCTCAGGTGGTGGCCAATGGGCAATTCAAGGACCTATTATGATTCCGGCAGCTATAGAACTTGGTACAAACACAGCTAAAACAGCAATGGCAGTCGCCTGGGGGGATGCATGGACTAACATGATCCAACCATTTTGGGCATTGCCGTTGCTTGCGATTGCTGGATTGAAGGTAAGGGACATTATGGGTTTTTGTGTCATGATCCTACTTTGGAGCTTCATTCCAATTTCTATTGGACTATTATTCTTTTAAAACTAAAAAAATAGGTCCCTACTCTATAAGGGATCTATTTTTTAGTTATCTGCGCAACAATAATACCAACGATAATGCATATCGAACCAATAATAATGCCCAACGATAATTTCTCACCCAGAATAAGCCATCCTAAAAACAGGCCAAATACCGGCACAAGCAATGTGGATAACGTGGCTGTCACTGTATCAATCATACTTAGAATCATGAACCATACCGTGAAGCACAGTGCCGAAGCCAATACTCCTGTAAATAAAATATAGTAAATACTTTCTGTAGTTAAGCTGACCGGCTCTCCCCATTCTGTGATGAACGCCGCAATCAAAATACCGATAGTTCCAAATAACATTTGATAGGCATTAACCTGGAGCTTAGGAACACCAGGCAGCTTTATCCGGTAATACACGTTGGATGCTCCCCAGGACATTGCCGCAACAACAATTAGAATCTCACCAACTATCGTTTTGGGTTCCTGGCCAATCCACAAATCCCAGCCCAATATCATCAGGAGTCCGAGCATTCCGAGCCCTAGTCCGGTAATTTTGGCACCTGTTACTTTTTCCTGTAAAAATCTGACCGCTAAAATAGTGCTCCAAATCGGCATCGAATACAATAGTACAGAAGCTTTCCCAGCACCAACGAAGGAAAGTCCATACATAACGAGCAAGAAAACGATTGAAGTCTGTAAAATCCCTAGAACGATTAAGTGGATCCAATTTTTCTTTGGTGGAGCCTTGGTTCTCATCAAATAAACAAGGATTAAAAGGACAACAGTTCCTGTTCCGAACCGAAACGCAGAAAACGTAAATGGTCCCATGAAATTAAGTACTTCCTTCATTAACACCCATGCATAGCCCCAAATTAACGTGATTAATAAAATGAGTAACCATACCATCCATTTCTCTTTGTTCGCAAACGAAAAGAAAGGAGTACGCAGACTCCTTTTCACCATTTAAAACACCTCGTATTCATAACATCCAACACGGAATGATTTCAATGCTTCTCGATCAATTTCGTATCCAATCCCAGAATTGGTTGGGACAGTGATGGTTCCATCCTGAACCTCTACCTCTGGTTTGATAATGTCTTTTTCCCAGTACCTGGAAGAACCCGCTGTATCACCTGGCAATGTAAAATTGGGCAGGGTGGTCAAAGCGATGTTATGTGCACGCCCAACCCCGGCTTCCAGCATGCCTCCGCACCAGACTGGTACATCTTTTTCTTGACATAGATTATGAATCCGCTTTGCTTCGGTCAATCCGCCAACCCGCCCTATTTTCACATTAATTATTTTGCATGATCCAAGTTCAATTGCGTGTCGGGCATCATCGTAGGAATGAATGCTTTCATCCAAACAAATTGGTGTCTGGATTTCCTTCTGAAGCTTCGCATGATCAAGCCTGTCATCATGTGCAAGTGGTTGCTCCACCATCATTAAATTAAGCCCGTCAAACTTTTTCAAATGGTCACTATCCTGTAAGGAATATGCCGAATTCGCATCGGCCATGATCGGTGTGTCCGGAAAGTGCTGACGAACTTCCTGCAATATCTCCAAGTCCTGGCCGGGCTTAATTTTTAATTTAATTCGTTTATAGCCCTGTTTCAGATGATTGTCAATGTCTGCTAGCAAATCATTGATATCGGGTTGGATTCCGAGGCTGACACCCACATCAATTTCTTTCTTTATACCGCCAAGTGCTGTTGCTAAAGTCTCGCCCCGCTGTTTAGCATACAAATCCCAAATAGCGCCTTCAATTCCTGCCTTTGCCATGTTATTTCCACGTATCACACGGAAAGTTTCAGTAATGTCATCGGGATGATTAATTGGCCTGCCTTTTAGCAGCGGAATGAGGAAGTCCTTCATAACGTGCTCATTCGTGGCTGTTGTTTCCTCGGTATACCATGGACTTGAAAATGATACCGATTCACCGAATCCATTATTTCCCTTGTCGTCCATTGCCTCAATGATAAAAAATTCCTTATCCTGTATTGTTCCAAAGCTTGTTCGAAACGGAAACTTCAGGCGCATCTTTAACTTATGCAGAGTAACTTTTTGAAGTGGCACCATTTCTTATGTAACCTCCTCATTGTTTAGTTCAATCTATTCTGCTTCAACTATCTTTAGGAGCTTCGTGGTCAAATCATCTGCAAACTTTTGACAGCGGGCAAAATCCTTTTCATCGGGTTCTAAATCAATCTTAATCCAATCAGGCATCACATTGGCGCCCAATTCCTCAAATCGGTTTCCAAGCAATTCAATAGCACCGCCAAATGTCTCATAAAATGTATCACCAGATCCAAAAACACCGACCAATTTATCTGTTAGTTCCGCATCTTCCAGCTCTTCATAAAAATCCTCGACCTCATAAGGCATAGCACCGTCGTCCCAAGAATATGTACCAACAAGAATTGCATCGTACTCCGTTAATTCCTCAACATCTATTGCATCTACATCAAATGTTTTCATCGTGATCTCATGATTATATTTTTGTAACATTTCCGCGATAGCTACAGCAATTTCCTCTGTGTTACCCGTTACACTCGCATATAGCATTAATATTTTGCTCATAGCTGATCCCTCCTACCTGTAACAATGCACACTCTTCTACCTTTTGATAGTGATATTTATAGTGAACCTCCCCACCTAAATCGAAGATTTAGATGAAGCATCTATTGACTTAAATACAGCAAACTTCACGCTGGTTTTGCACCGTTGGTGCGTAGTGCCTGATGTAAGCTAATTAATGAAGCCAATGTCAGCCGAGTTCTAGCTGCCAGTGAAGGAACTTTTGCCTCCAAAAGCAACCTTTTCTTTTCGGAAAAGGGTTTGATGATTTCTCTTATAAAATAACGAGCCCCTATATTATAGGAAGCACTTAAGTCTGCGTGATAGACCTTGCCACTTTTAAATGTAGCAAGATCTTTTTTATCATTACGTTTAACTTTTCCAGATCCATCAAAAGCAAGCTTCGATGTGTATTTCGGATTAATTCTTCTAATACGCATTTGGCGGTAATGAGCCATTTCCTCGACTTTTGATTGTATGCCTAGTTTGCACCAATGGTGTAATTTATGACGTAATTTCTTCGCACCAAATATGCCCTTAGGAACACGCATTTTTCCTAGGTATTCAAATACAATGATATCGGCATTATAAGTTTCAGCAAACTTTATAACTTCAGATGCCGTATTTACTTTTATATGGTTTTTCAATCCATTGATTTTTTTCCAATAATTTGGCGCTTCGATAAAACCTGAATTGCGTTGCGCTTTTTTGAGCTTTCCAAGAAGTGTGTTCATCCGGTCTTTTTCTATTGGTTGATTAATAAATTTCCTTCCAATGACAGTTCCATCTGAATACATTGCAGAGCAAACTGCAGAATTGGTCAGCCCAAGATCAACGGAAACAATGGTTTGATCTATAACTTTTGTTTTATTGAGTTTTATTTCCTTCGTATAAGAGAAATTTATAAAGTATTTTTTTCCGACTTTTACAAGCGTAGGATTGTTTTCTTTCCAGTCCATAATTCTTCTATTTTTAAGGTTTTTATCGTTAAAGGTGATTGTCTCCCAGGCCCAGTCGTTATTCTTGTAAACTTTAACTTCTGCTTGATCAGTAGAAAGGCGATTAAACATATTTCCTTTATAAAGTACCGGAAACGCGTCGTGTTCGACACTTAAAACCGGAGGTTTTTTCTTAAGAACCTTGCCTTCGCCAAGTATCTGAGACTTCTCAACCTCCCAATTTCGAAGGTTTGCACGATAACTTTTTACAATACTGAAACCTCTCGAAATCGCTGATCTTCTTAAGTAAGAAGGAAATTTATAAAAATTACTTGTAAAATCGTATTTCGGGGTGGGGTTGTTTTTTGTTCGATGGATGAACTTTTCGACAGCTGTAGTCATTTTTTTTGTTCGTAAACCTTCCAAAAGAGAATACTCTTTTTCGATTACTTCTATAATGAAACCAAGCGCATCACGATAAATAAGAAGTGTAGGTTCCAAAGCAGTGCTTCCATGTGATAAAATTTTATTTTTAATAGTCTTTGTTTGTTCCATGAAAACTCCCCCAACACGAACCCTTGTTCCTAATTGTATAACCTTGGGCCAATTAAAGCAACAAATAAGATAAAATTTTGTAAAAGTTAACAACCACTAAATGTTACGTAGTTTGAAACGGGACTGCACCTTCACCCTTATATTCAATTATTTAGGCAGGGCTTTTTCTTATTCTGTCAAAAACGTGACAAACTATTAACAATAAAAAAAGGAGGCCTACTTGAGTGGCTTCCTTTTCAATTCACTTGCCGAATCCCGGTAAACAATTGTGTGCGGAATCATAATGCGTTTTGCCGGTTCAGATTTATTTATCGTCTTTTCAATTAAAGCTTTGGCTGATTGTGCCCCCAGAGTGTGAATTTGAACATCGACTGTAGTAAGTGCGGGTCTGATGATTTCCGATAAATAGACATTGTTAAAGCTGACAACAGAGACTTCTCTAGGAACGGAAAGACCAAACTCTTCCAGCATACTCAGCACACCGAAACTCATCAAATCATCACTGATAACAAGACCAGTGGGCGGATTATCTAGTGAGAATAAATGCTCTACTGCCTCCCGCCCGCCAGATTTTAAAAACTCTGCATGAAATTTATAGTTTTCAGGAAGATTGAGCTTTGCATCCATCATGGCTGATTCATAGCCGGATTGCCGGTCTGTTGTCACAAATAATTCCCTTGATCCGCCAATAAATGCAATCTTTTCGTGTCCAAGCTCAATAAGATGTTCCGTAATTTCTTTGCCCGCTGCAAAGTTGTCATTGTCCACGTGAGTTATTTCATTCATATGTTCATATGGTTTACCAACGATGACAAATGGAAATTCGCGTTCACGTAAAAATTGCGTCAGTCTGTCATTTGCTCGTGAATATAACAAAATAACGCCGTCAACATAACTGCCATATACCATCCGCTGTACTTCATCAAATGTTTCTTCCTCAGTTTCACCTGTTGATAAAAACAAGGAATACTGCAATTTATGCGTATAGGAACCGATCCCCCGTAATATTTCCGGAAAGAAAGGATTTTGTAATGCTTTATCTGCGGAAGATGGCATGATAACGCCAATCGTTTTTGTCGATTTTCCTACCAAATTCCTTGCGTTAACATTAGGATAATAGCCTAGACTCTTCATCGCTTTTCGAACACGCTTTTTCGTTTCTGGACTTATTCTTGGGTTATCGGCAATTACTCTTGAAACAGTAGAGGGCGACACACCGGTTGCTTTTGCTACATCTTTAATTGTTACACTCATTCGTTCCACCCTCTATTTTGTATTGTTTCATTTAGTTTACTAGATCAATCATCGCTTTGTCACGCACATCCTCACCATTAATCACCGTCTTCTGGTCCTCAGCCAAACCATGTACGCGTACCTCAATTGTACTATATGCTGGCTTAAAGTCACCCGCTTTGTTTAAAACAGTGATGCTGACAGCGTCTTTTTTTGATACTACTTCAAGTTTGAGCTGCAGATACCTTCCATCATTATAAGCAAAAGTTTCTCCGTCATCATCATAAAAGTTCATGATATACTTTTCTTCATTTGTTCCCGCGTAAACATCCATACATACATTCTCCGGTGCTTTATCTGTATTAGATATCCATTTCGTTTGCATAAGTGCAGTTCCTTTTTTCACAAAAATCGGAAGCTCCTTCAGTTCTGCATGAATTAAGTGAGTCCGTTTTCCGTCGTAAACTGTTCCATCAGAAAAGTCCACCCATTCACCTGCTGGCAGATAAACCGCCCGATCCGTGACACTTGGGGCTAAGATAGGTGCAATGATTACATTGTCGCCAATCATAAATTGATCGTTCAGATTATATGTTTTCTCATCATCTGGAAACTCCATTAACAACGGGCGCATGATAGGAGCACCTGTCATGCTTGCCTGATAAAACAAGGTGTATAGCTGCGGCATCCATTGATAACGCATCTGAATGTACTTTTTCATAATCGCTTCATATTTTTGACCGAATTGCCATGGTTCCTGATAATGGGTGCCGATTGCGGAATGATTCCGGAAATACGGCGTGAATGCTCCCACCTGCATCCAGCGTACTAATAGGTCTGCGTTTGTATCATGCGCAAATCCACCAACATCAGGACCTGTGAATGGCACACCAGACAAGCCAAGATTCATACACATCGGCAGGGACATTTGCAAATGCTCCCAGAAACTGCGGTTATCACCGGTCCAAACAGAACCGTATCGTTGAATACCAGCGTAACCTGCCCGCGTCAATAGAAATGGACGTTTGCCATGAAGCTGTTCCTTCATTCCTTCATATGTTGCTTTACCCATCAATAAACCGTACACATTATGCAATTCACGGTGTGTGGCTGGTTTTCCGTCATTTCGGTGTATAACCGCGGTATCCATGGTTTTTGTTTCATTGAAAACTGCCGGCTCATTCATGTCATTCCAGACACCCTCGATCCCGATATCTGTATAAAAAGCATGCTTATTACCCCACCACTTTCGAACCTTTTCATCGGTGAAGTCAGGGAATGCACTTGTTCCTGGCCATACATCGCCAAAGTACGTTTCCCCTTCAATATATCTGCAGAAGTGACCCCCACGAATACCTTCCTGGTAGGTCTGATATTCACTATCCTTTTTCACGCCCGGATCGACAATTGGAACAATGCGAATGCCCATTTCACGTAAATCTGTGATCATTTGTTTAGGATTTGGAAACTTTTCTTTATCGAACGTAAATACCCGATAGCCGTCCATATAGTGAATATCCAAGTGAATCACATCGACTGGAATATCACGTTCCACAAATTCTTCGGCAAGCTCACGAACTTCTGCTTCTGATCCATAACTGTACCTGGACTGATGGTAACCAAGTGCCCATTTTGGTGGGAGCGGCATTCTACCGGTAAGGTGTGTGTATTGGGACAATACGTCTTTTGGTGTTGGGCCAGCCATAATATAATAATCCAACTGACCATCTTCAGCCATAAAGGCGTATGTATCACTGAATGACCTCATGTCAAAAACGGTGCGGAAAGTGTTGTCGAAAAATATGCCGTGCGCTCTGCCATCGCGCAAAGTCATAAAATACGGGATGGATTCGTACAATGGGTCGGTTTCAGGATTATGCGGTGCATAAACATCCGTGTTCCACATGGTATATTTTTCGCCCCGCTTATCCAAAAAACCAGACTTTTCCCCGAAGCCGTAATAATGATCTGTCTGATACATTTTCTTGTGGGCAACTATTTCACCTGAAACCTTATGTCCCATTCCGTATTTTTCTTCTTCAAGTAAAACAACATTATTTTTATCGGTAACCTTAACACGGAATGGTGCCGTCATAATTGTAAGCCGAAGCTGATCTGTTGTTAATAAAATTGATTCTTTTTCTTTTTCTGCTTCAACACATACTTGATTCGGAATAGAAATGACTGCTTTTGACAAATCTAATTTAGGCTTTTCAAATGGATTCATGATAACTCTCACAATAGACGATGTGAAGAATCGAATCATGACATTTCCATTTTCACATATAAAGTAATAATTGGAATCTGTCTTTTTATATTCCAGCACTCTCCCTATATCCTGATATGCTTGTGCATTTGTTTGTTTATCCTTATCTGGATGAATTGCAAAGCTTGTATCTTCTAGCATGAATGCTCCTCCTGTTCCTTCGTATACCTACCCTTTTGTAGCACCACTGGTTAATCCTGAAATTAAGTACCGTTGTAATAGTAGAAATACAAGTGCAATTGGAATCGCTATTAAAATAGATCCAGCTGCAAATCGGGTAAAGTTCGTTGAAAATTGATCATTGATAAAATTGTATAATCCTAGTGCTAATGTAAAGTTCTCCGGGCTTGTTAACACAATCCGCGGCAGCAGGAAATCCATAAACGGAGCCATAAAGTTAAACAAAGCCACAACAGCAAGAATGGGTTTGGCAAGCGGCAGTATAATGGTCCGAAATATTTTCAAATGACCTGCACCATCAATCTTAGCTGCTTCATCTAATTCTTTTGGAATTGTATCCAGATACCCTTTCACCAGCCATGCATTAAACGGGATTTGACCACCTATATAGATCAGCATTAAACCATATAAGGAATCTGTCAGGCCAATCGTATTTAATAAAATGTAAAGTGCTACCATTCCCATTAGGGCCGGGAACATTTGTAATAACAAGAACATGTAAAGTCCGTATTTCCGTCCGATAAATTTGTACCGGGAAAACGCATAGGCGATAAGCGAAGTAATGGCAACAGATAAAACGGAATTAACCACTGCTACATAAAGACTATTTTTGTACCATGTTACATAATCACTACCAGGATCCGTAAATAACCAAATATAGTGTTCCAATGTTGGATTATCTGGAAATAAATCCGTTACAAGCATGTTTGATCCCGGATTAATGCTCATCATGACTGCCCAGAACAGTGGATAGCCGATGATAACAAACATAATTAGGAAGAAGATATAAATGAACGTTACTTCTATTTTTGATTTCGTTTTAGAATGTATAGCCATTAGTAACGCCCCTCCTCTTTGAATGATGCCGTCTTTCTAAATTGGAAAAAGGCAAAAATTGATATAATTAATCCCATAATAATTGTGATCGCTGCTGCCATATTGTAATTATTCGTTTCAAATGTCAGTTTGTAGACCCATGAGATTAAGATGTCAGTACCGCCAGCATTTTGCCCGCGAACCGCCGGATTACCTTCATTGAATAAGTAAATAATATTAAAGTTATTAAAATTTCCGGCATATTGCATAATTAAGAGCGGTGCAGTTGCAAACAGGACATGCGGCAATGTAATAAACCGCAATTTTTGAAAGCGGGTTCCCCCGTCAACATCTGCTGCTTCATACATATCCGCTGGAACACTTTGCAGGACACCAGTAAATAAGGCAAAAACGAATGGAAACCCAAGCCACGTCTGAATCATTATAAGTGCAGTCTTTGCCCAAAATGGATCAGACAGCCACGGTATCATCACATTAAATTGGCTCAATATATCCCGGTTTATTGCACCAAAAGTCGGATTAAATAAGGCAGAGAAAATTAAAATGGAAACGAATGCTGGTACAGCCCAAGGTAAAATCAAAACAGTTCGCAATGCCCGCTTAAACTTAATCCGTTTGTCATTTACTAGTAACGCGAGAAATAATCCAAGGGCGATTTGCAGGGTAGTGGCAACTACTGTCCAGACAATCGTCCAGGTAAATACACTTAAAAAGGTATCCTGCCAGATTCCAACATTAAGTAATGCTTGGAAATTATCCATGCCAACCCAATCCAATAGTTTTCTAGGTGGCGAATTATACTGATTGTAGTTAGTAAATGCCAAGCTGACCATAAACAAAAGTGGCAATACTACAACAAACAAGAGCATCATCAGACCTGGAAGTATCATGAAATAAGGAAAGCCACGATCATAGAAATTGATAACCCCCCGAAGAAATGACGGCTTCTTTTTATCTTCTTCACGATGAATTGCATCGTGTCTTGCATCCTTTATATTAAAAAAGTAAATAGCAATTCCAAATCCTAATATAATGAGGGAGATTAATCCCTGAATTAAAAGCTGGATGGAATGATGTTCACGTGGAATGGTACCAAGTGTAAACAATCCCCATAATCCAATATCGATGTAATGCCACGTAGTAATCAAAAAGGAAACAGCAATAATTAAAAGCAATATTCCTTTAAAAATACGCCGGTTATAGAATTGTCCCAAGCCAGGGAAAATGATAGATAATAGAGTTGCAATGTTGCGGGGCCGACCTAATCCTGTTTTCTGTTTTCGTCGATCCTGTGTCACATACGTAACCCCCTATGTAGTGAAAATTTCTTAGTAAATGGGATGAGGTTGGGACGTATCGAAAAATATAAGCTAGAAATATGAACAATGCTGTTAATTTCCACAGCGGTCATATGCACCATTTTTCGATTTAGTCGGGTTTTTCCATTGATAAAAAACTTATGTCCCAGCCTCATCTTGTATCCCGCCTCTTATTTAGTCGTTGCCCCAGAGGCTTCAATCTGATTTCCAATAATTTTTACAGCTTCTTTTAAGACCGGTTCCACTGGTTCCCCTTTAGAAATGAATGATAATGCATCATTAATAGGATCCCAAACCTGCTGCATAGCTGGTACACTAGGCATTGGAACTCCGTGCTTCGTTTGTTCTGCAAACGCAGAGTAGATCGGATCATCCGCAATCACCGGATCTTTCAACGAATCATTTCGTGCAGGAAGCTCACCAGCTATATCATAATAGGTCATCGAATTTTCTTTATTTGTTATAAATGCCATCAAATCCTCTGCCCATTCCGGATTTTCTGAGTAATAGGAAAGCATGTATGATTTCACTCCAACGAATGGTTTCGGGTTGTCACCATTTTCTAATAACGGTAACGGTGCAGTAGCTAAGTCATCACCCAAAGCATCGCCATATTCACGAACCATCCAAGGACCATTAATTACAGTGGAAACTTTTCCTTCTTTAAATAAACCATTCATAATATCAGGCGTTAAATCCTGTGGCACGTAACCGTTTTCAAACCATGATTTAACAAGTTTTCCACCTTCGATTGCCCCCTCATTAGCAAGTCCGATATCAGAAATGTCGTATTTGCCATCCTCATTAGAAAAAACGTATGCACCGTTTCCTGAGAAAAATGGATAAACAAAATAGAAATTAGCCGCCTCCATCAGGAAACCAAATTTATCTTCAGCTGGTTTTGTATCACGCTCTGCGATAGCCATTAAATCTTCCATTGTCTTCGGTGCCTCGTCCACTAGTGATTTATTGTAATACATAGCGTATGTCTCGATTACAGCAGGATAACCCCAATAATCTCCATCATATTGGACCGCCTGTAAGGCTGTATCCGTATACTCGGATTTTTTATCACCTAAACTAACTGGTGCTACTAGCCCGCGGAGAACCAAATCACCGATACGGTCATGCGGTTGGAAAATAATATCAGGGCCATTACCCGCAGGACCTTCTACATTAAGCTTTTCAACCTGATCTAACATGTTAATCGGAACCATTTCAACATCAATTCCCGTTTTCTCTGTGTATTTGTTGGTAATTTGTTTTACGGCTTTTTCTTGTTTTTCTTCAGCGTTCACCCACAGTGTCAGCTTTTCCGGTTTTTCGGGCATTTCCTCAGATGCTTTCTCCCCATCTTTATCGGAATCATTCTTTGTTGATTTTGTTTCATCTGGACCGCATGCTGCTAATATTCCAATTAATAACATCATGCAAAAGATAGTACCAAGCCATTTTTTCATGTTATTGACCTCCCAATGTTTTGCTTTGTGCACTACTTTTGCGAAAACGTTTGCACAAAGATTTATTTTAATTATACATCGTTTTAAGATAATTTCAACTACAATTTAATTTTTCGATATTCTTTTAAAAAAAGGACAGATACCGCTTACTCAATAAGTTTAATCTGGTATACTAGTTAGCAACAAATGAATAAAAATAATCTATTATAGGTAATAATGACAAAATCTATACAAACGTTTGTACAAAAAGGAGTGTCCTGATGCTGAAAGAAGCAATTTATCATCGACCGAAAAATAATTTTGCCTACGCATACGATGGGAAAACATTACATATTGTTCTGCAAACGAAAAAAGACGATTTGAACAGCGCAGTATTGATTTATGGTGATCCATACAATTGGTCTGATGGCCGTTGGGTAAACCAGACGCTTGCAATGAAAAAATCCGGTTCGAGTGATTTCCATGACTTTTGGTTTATTGCGGTAAAACCGGAATTTCGCCGTATGCGCTATGGTTTTCGCTGCTCAGATGCTAATGAAACCACGATATATACAGAACGGGGGTTTTTCCAATCCCCACCAGCGGATACAGCCTTTTACTTTTGCTTTCCTTATGTGAATGGTATTGATGTATTCAATGCACCATCCTGGGTGAAACATACTGTCTGGTATCAAATTTTCCCGGAGCGCTTTGCGAATGGGGATAAATCGAACGATCCTGAAAATGCCTTACCTTGGGGGAGCACTCCCCCCTCCCCATCCAATCTGTTTGGTGGAGATTTTCAAGGTGTACTGAACAATTTAGATCATTTGGTAAAACTAGGGGTAAACGGAATTTATTTTACCCCTGTCTTCAAAGCAAACTCCAATCACAAATATGACACGATTGACTATATGGAAATTGATCCACAATTTGGTGACAAGGAAACTTTTCGGAAATTAGTGAAGGAGTGCCATCGACGCGGAATTCGTATCATGCTTGATGCTGTCTTTAACCACAGCGGTTATTTTTTCGAACCATTTCAGGATGTACTGAAAAATCAGGAGAACTCAATTTACAAAGACTGGTTTCATCTGTATGAATTTCCCGTGGTCACCAAGCCAGAACCGAATTACGATACCTTCGCATTTGTTTCATCAATGCCAAAACTAAATACGGAGCATCCAGAGGTTCGAAACTATTTATTGGATGTTGCGCGATATTGGATTCTTGAATTTGATATTGATGGCTGGCGGCTAGATGTTGCTAACGAGGTCGATCATGCATTCTGGCGGGCATTTCGCACAATTGTTAAAGAAGCGAAACCTGACGTGTATATTCTAGGGGAAATATGGCATGACTCTATGCCATGGCTGCAGGGTGATCAATTCGATGGCGTCATGAACTACCCATTTACCGATGCGGCAGTTGATTTTTTTGGTAAAAGAGAAATATCAGCCAGTGCCTTCGCAAACAAGATTACTAGTGTTCAGCATATGTACCCTAAAAATGTAAATGAAGTTGCCTTTAATTTGCTGGATAGTCATGACACATCACGAATCTTAACACTTGCAGGCAGGTATCCAGCACGTGTTAAATTAATGTACTTGTTTATGTTTACCTTTCCTGGTACACCATGTATCTATTATGGGGATGAAATTGGAATGGATGGCGGGCAGGATCCAGGGTGCCGTGCTTGCATGATTTGGGATGAAAACAGACAGGATCAAGATATATTCCAGTTTATTCAGTCCCTTATTCATTTTAGAAACACTGATTCAATCGTTGGCAATGACGGTGATTTACACTTTTTGTCAGTTGATGATCGGGAACAGACAATTATCTATGAAAAATCCAGTAATGAAAGACGATTGATTTTCATGATTAATAATAATGATCGGGAAGTTTGTATGAAAAACATCTTTACGCAAGAGAAAGAAGAAGTGAACGAATTAATCCCTGAACAAGGTACGATAACCAAAAGGCGGGTTGACCTTGCCTACTCGGTTACCCTAAACCTAGAACCTAATGGATTTAAAATACTTGAACAAATTTTTAAGAGGCTGGGACAAAACCCAGTAAATAAAAAAGCGTGGCACTCACCGTTCAGGTGACATACCACGCTTTTTTTATATAATCGTTTATTTTTACTAAACAAAAAGAATCCCCTTTGATAGAATTAAAGTAACCACACAATAATTATCGGAGGGATTCTTATGTTTAAAAATTATAACATAAATCAAGTGGTGTTGCCTTTAGATTTAGAAATAAAATTGGACAAAAATGATATTGCCTATGCAGTAAATGATGTTGTAACACAGATTCCGGAGGAAGCATTCGCTGCCTTTTCCCGTGAAACTGGATGTCCAGCCTATCACCCACAAATGATGATGAAAATTATCTTATGTGCCTACACGCAGTCGGTTTTTTCTGGAAGAAAAATGGAAGGGTTACTTAAAGATAGTGTGCGTATGATGTGGTTAGCGCAAGGTTATGAACCAAGTTATCGTACAATCAATCGTTTTCGTGTGCATCCAGAGGTGAAAGAACTACTGCGTCAATGTTTTGTGCAATTCCGTTGTCAGCTAGCGGAAGAAAAACAAATTGATGAAGAAGCGATTTTTATTGATGGAACCAAGATTGAAGCGAATGCCAATAAATTTACGTTTGTATGGCGGAAATCGGTTGAAAGGTACAGTGCTAATTTGGTGGAAAAATCCAACCAAATGTATGATGAATTATTGGAGAAAGAAATTCTTCCGGAAATCGAACGGGAAAGCCTGGAGGAACTGTCCACGAAAGAACTCGAAAAAGTAGTGGAGCAGCTGGATGGCAAGGTAGAAGCGTATGACAAGAAAATAGAAGCGAGTGAAGACGTAAGCGCACGTAAAAAACTACGGTCTGACCGTAAAGCACCGAAACAATACCGCAAACAATTCAAGGATTATTTGGCGCGAAAACAGAAATACCAAAAAGACATGGAGATCTTCGGAGAACGCAATAGTTATTCGAAGACGGATCATGATGCCACTTTTATGCGAATGAAAGATGATTATATGAAGAACGGCCAGCTGAAAGCTGGGTATAATGTGCAGGCTGCAACCGAAGGACAATATGTGCTCGCTTATGATGTATTCCCAAATCCGACAGATACTCGCACCTTCATTCCATTTCTGGATAACATAGAAAATAATTACTTTAAGCTGCCAAAGCACATCGTGGCTGACGCAGGATATGGTAGTGAACAAAACTACGAAGATGTCATCGAGAATCGAAAACGCACACCGCTGATTACCTATAACCAGTATCGAAAAGAGAAGAAAAAGAAGCATAAGAATAACGCTTTCCATACAGCCAATTGGGAATATAATAATGAAGACGATACGTTTACCTGTCCAAATGGAAAACAATTAATGTTCAGCCACATGTCCAATCGAACAGATAAATACGGACTAACACGATCGTTTAAAGTTTATGAGTCTGAGGACTGTTCAGGTTGTCCATTGCGTTCCCAATGCACCAAAGCGAAGGAAGGAAATAATCGAAGAATTTATTACAACGAAAAATGGGAACAACAAAAAGAATACATTAAGCAACGGCTTTCGGAAGAGAAAACTGGTGAAATTTACGGCAATCGTAAAATCGATGTGGAGCCAGTCTTTGGATTTCTGAAGGCTAATTTGTGCTTCACTCGTATGTCTGTACGAGGTAAAGAGAAAGTAGAAAGTGAAATAGGATTTGCATTCATGGCGGTAAACTTGAGGAAGTACACCGCCATGAAGACAAAATAACCACTAGATAATCAAGACAATCCAACGAAAAATGGTTCTGATCATCAAAAACCGATGATCAGAACCATTTTTAAGTTATTTTTGGCTAGTTATGTCCCAGCCTCTTTTTACTTTTAACAATTCGGGTAAACAGTATATAGACGCTATATTGGAGGGTATTTAATTGAAAATCTTAAACAATGTACGACTTTTTAGACCTTTTGTAAATGATTCAACTGAAGACGTTTTTCACATCGAAATTGATGGGGAAAAAATACAGGGTGTTCATAAAGGATTAACTGACGAAGCTGGCACACATGTGGTTGATTGTGATAGACGTGTTGTTGCCGCTGGATTTAATGACTCCCATATGCACTTGCTACGCTACGGCCTAATGAAAATGGAGCTTGACTTTCGCAGCGTGACGTCTTTTGAAGAAATGAAAAATCTGATTACCAACCGCTACAATGAGGCGAAAATGGAAGAACATGATTGGGTTGTCGGACGTGGTTTAATTGACAGCCAGTTGACAGATATTGACCATCCATTAACCGCAGATGACCTGGAAGAATTAGAATATAATAAACCCGCATTCTTTCTCCATGAAGACGGACATGAATGCGTTGTTAATTATGAGGCACTTAAAATACTGAAACAAGAGCCCAAGTTGTTAAAAAATCACGAAACGTTTATCGAAACTGATGATAACGGTAATTGGACAGGGCGTTTCAAGGATACCGCTGTCCATTTCATCAAATTTAATTTTCGTCAAAAAGGTGAGGAAGAAATTTATGAGGCAGTGCGGGATGCTGTTCCACATTTGCTTGAAAACGGTATTACTTCCGTCCATACGGATGACTTAAACTTTGTCGGAAACTTTGAGCGGCTAAGGAACACTTATCTCGACTTGGAAAAAGATGGGCATTTGAAAATTGATGTTCATTTGCACCACTATATTTTTAATATCGACGATTTACGAAATTTCCTTCGTTCCAATGCCAAACGTACTGGAGATGGCAGCGAACGTGTCAAAGTCGGAGCGATTAAAATTTTCCTTGATGGCACGCAGCGACTGCATACTTCCGCACTGCGGCAGGCATACCACGACAAACCGGACACAGCTGGAGAACTAGTCTACTCACAGGATGAACTAAATGAAATTGTTCAGACCGCGCATGAAAATGGCATGCAGGTGGCCATGCATGCCATTGGCGACCGGACAGTGGAGCAATCATTGAACGCACTTGAACAAGTGAATGTAACAGAACGGCGACACCGCATTATTCATGCACAGGTACTCGCACCTGATCTTTTGGAAAGACTCCAGGAAGTGAAACCATATATCGAAACACAGCCTGGTTTTATTATGAATGAATATGATCAAACAGTAAATTGGGTAGGCGAAGACCAAGAGAAATACTGTAATCCGTGGAATACAGTAGACAACATGGAAATTCCTTTTACGCTAAGCTCTGATACACCGATTGGACCGCTTTCGCCAATTACAGGTATCTTCGCTGGTGTTAACCGTACAGATACGGACGGAAATCCTAATGGTGGCTGGATTCCAGATGAAAGGTTATCGATTGACTCAAGCTTCCAGGGCTATTCACAAAGCGCTGCGGAATTAGAGTTTCGCGAGCATGAGAAAGGCAGTCTGGAAGCGGGACAGCAAGCAGATCTTATCCTGCTTTCTGAACACCCAAAAGAAATGCAGCCAAGCGAATTAAATAGTATCGAGGTTGTAGAAACATGGAGCAGGGGTGAACGCGTGTTTCAAAAAGACTGAGATTTATACCGCCGAATTTAAGTGTTTTACTGTCTGCAGATAGTGCGATAAAATAGTCATAAGAGTTCGATCTGGAAGGAGAAAGTCTGATGCAAAAAGTGCTGATGAACGTGCAGACAGCGTATCACGGCGATATACTGCGCGCAGGAAAAGAATATGAAATTGATGATGAGATAGCGAAGCGGTGGATAGCAAGTAAAATAGCCACTAAAGTGGAAAAAGAAGCGGATGATCACAGTGAGTGATCATCTGCTTTTATTTTACAAGATCAGAAAGGGGGAAAATGAGTGTTGTCTTTTTGTTTAATTGTCCATGCACGTTATTGGGCTTGGTTCACATAGGCTACTTTAGAAATTCAAAAAGGAGCTGACGGAATGAATAATAATATGATGCCAAACCATTATTATGGTCCAAACCAACAACCAAACGGACTTAAAAAGAAAGAAACCGGTCACACTCACGGGCATGGTGGCGCAACAACCTGCAATGATCATCATGTACATTTGCACCCAGGGGTAACCAGTACACCAATCGAAACAGAGGAAGGTCATGTACACTTAATGTGGGGGAACACAACCTTTGATGATGAACACATTCATTACTATGAGGTATACACAAGTACCCCAATCCCATTGCCCGGCGGATATCATACACATTATGCTGAGGTTCAAACTACTGAAAGCGATGGCCATACACACATCATTAAGGGATTTACAAAACCATCTAAAAGCTAGAAATTACCATTCACCAGGGGTCTAAATGTATCTCCTGGTTTTTTATATTAATATGTGCCCAACTATTATATACTAGTTTCAACTGAGGTGATAAACGAATGAAGAACCAACGGACAAAAGTGACTGTACCTATCTATAACCAATACCCTGAACTGCCCACTGGATGTGAGGCAACTTCGCTGGCAATGCTGTTGAGCTGGGGCGGGTCAACTGTCAGCAAATATGAGGCAGTAGATAAACTACCAAAAGGAAATAAAGTGAGATTGCTAGAGGGGAAGTGGCTCGGAGCAAACCCAAATCAAGCCTTTGTTGGGGACCCATACTCTGATTCAGATGATGGAAGTTTTGGTGTATTTGAGGGCCCTATTCTAGCAGCTATTGAAAAGATCATGCCAGGGAAAGGTGTAGATTTAACTGGACATGATTTTGAACCACTGCTTCAGATAATCCATTCTGGTAAGCCAGTTATGGTATGGACTACAATCAGTCAAAAAGAAACATATCATAGCGATACATGGTTTGATGAAAATGGAAACAGAATTGATTGGTACTGCAATGAACATGCAGTGGTGTTAACAGGAATAGATGGAAAAAATCTCATCGTAAATGACCCGTACACCGGTAAGGAAGAATATTATGATCGATCGCTTTTTGAGAAGAATTGGGCTTCCATGGGGAAACGGGCAGTTACACTGGACGTTTGATAGACAACCGCTAAGCAAGACTCGTAAAGTAATTTCCCACCAAACAAAAAGGCATCCCCATTTATGTTTTACATATCGGGGATGCTTGTAATGAGGTTTTACTTCACCTTTTTCCAATATTGTTTGTATGTATCTACACTGCAGACAACGAATAATCTAGCATCTTCCGGAATTTTTTCATCCAGCCGCTGATTTATATTTAACTTATCCCCGTCTGCTAGGAGTGTTGCGCCTTTTTCCAGTAATGAAATAAATGCATCCCTGTACGTATTCCATTCTTTGTCAGAAGTAATTTGATAAATATTTTCCCCTTCTAAATCACTAGTTAACTTTGTATAAATTAAGCTAGATCCATGGTACCGGGATGCTTTTGCCATAATTCGTGAGAAGGTCTCATCGGAAATAACAAATTCATCTACCTTTAAGTGCTTAAAGTTATCAATATGGTCTTCTTTCTGTACTTCAACTATTGTGTAAATAGATTCATTCAAATCAAATGACAACTTCTCTATGGAGGAGGCAATCAGCAGACTTTTTCCATCTGACAGTGACGAATCTTGTATACTATCATCGGAGAAGATGAGTACCGACGCTGCTTTGGCAACATTAGCGTCGATTAATGCTTCTCTGTTTCCGGGGTTACCCTGAATAAATGTAACTTTTTCATGCCTATATGGGGATTGCGCAAGCTCCGCAATCAACACGATGTCCCTGTCTTCACCCTCATACAATAACTCTTTTAAAGTACTTTTTGTTTTTTTACTCCATCCCAGTAATACGTAGTGATTGCTTTTGGTATATGGCAATTTCCCTTCCTCCTTTAATGTACGATATAACGAGAATAGATTTACTACTTTACCAATTACAACACCCATCAGACCAATACCTATAACAAAAAGGAAGATTCCAAGAATTTTACCTTCTGTCGTATGTGGTGAGACATCACCGTAACCAACCGTTGTAACAGTCGTTAACACCCACCATAGACCTTCAAATGTACTCGGAAACGTCTCGGGCTCTAGGTAATGGATAAAATACGAACTAAAACCGAATACCGCGATAACCAGTAAAGCTAGCCTTATATTACCTGTTTGATTTAGTTTTGGGTACACCCTAGTAAGAAACCATATCATATGTACATTACTCCTTGCATTAAACGTTATAATGCTAGTTTATCGCATTTAATAGGAAAAGTGTAACTAGATTTAAAAAACCACAGTGACTGTGCACTGCGGTTTTTCATTCCGCTATTTTGTTTGGAGATCAAAACGCTTGGCACACCATTCGGTGAAAATCTGATAATCCTCATGAACTTGTTTCTTGTATTGGAGGGATGCCGTAACAAGTTGTGAAATGAATCCATTATATTCTGGGCCAATCGCTTTTACGATTTCTTCTTCGCTTTCGTGGTCGAAGTGAAATTCGTCAGCACGGGCATGTGCTTTCGCAGTAACCTTTCCCATGACTTCAACGGTTGATTCCATATTCTCCGCCTCCATCAAATCGTTCGGGTCAACTGCTTCATCGTACGGTGAATTTTCCCGTACATAAAAATCATGATTGCCAATTGAAAAATAACCAAGGTATGGATCTTCCAGATACTGCATTGCTTTTTGTGCAGTGATAACACGTTTTCCCTGATTAATTACTTCATCTGAAAACAGTTCATCATATGGAAAAAAGTGATTGGGTGCAGGAGTCCGTGCTTCTTTTGCCTCGAGAACCAAATCTCCGCCATCACCATCCCGGTGTCCATCAATCAGGATATAATAGCGTAATAAACCGATGGATCCTGTTCCAGCACCAAGTTTTTTTACGACGTCTTTAATCCTATAAAATCCGTCTCTTTGCTTGTTATCCGGAGCAAGCGAGGCAATATATTCTGGCCAGGCATTTTCAAGCTCCTGTTGTTCATCACCGGTTAGATGCTTTAAACCTTCTGTTTCCTGGAATTTACGCTCTCCGCTTTCAACAGTTGTAACTGCATCCAAAACAGCATTGACCTCCCGTTCCGGCAATCCTTGCAGCACTTTCTGAACAGGACCGGTTGTATTATATTCTTGGAAAGTTAACGATCCCGGCAGTTCATCCCGATCAACAAATGAAACTAATTGTTTATAATATGCCTGTAAGTACACGATGAGCAAATTAGTTTGATCTTCTTCACTATATCCAAGCTCCTCACTGTACAACGCAATACTGACAGCCATACGATATACATCATATAAATATGACCCAAGATATCCCTCATCAAAATCATTTGTATTGTATACGATATCGCCCTCTTTATTTTTGTAGGCGCCAAAGTTTTCAAAGTGCAGATCACCTTGCAGCCAAGTCGGTTTGTCATCAGGTGTATGATAAACAAACGGAACTTGCGTCGCATCATAGTAGAATAAGAATGCACTCCCCCTATAGAATTGAAATGGATTCGCCAACATTTTCTTATATTTACGACGCTGATTTTCAAAATTTAAATCAAGTAATTCACCGTCAAACTGTGATAATACTGTTTCAACCGTTTCCTTACGCAGTTTTTTTCTCGTTAATAGGATGTGTTCCATCATTTCATTCGCCATTAAAAAACCTCCCCTGGTAACTGTTTAAAAGTTACCGATAGTTTCATTTTACATTTTTTAAGAAGGTTTTTCAGGTGATAGAGTTAGGAAAGAAGAAACTTCCTTTCCCACGACTTTAACAACGGAAGGATTAAATAATCTTCCAATAAGTACTGGTTGTAACAACGATAATCAAGCTCCAGATTATCATCGAAACACCACCTATTTTGAATAAATCTTTTTCAGTAAAATAGTTGTATGAATAAGTTATTAAATGAACTGGTGACTGGGTAATTAATAAAAATCCAGGTATACCAGCCAAAAAAACAGCCATTGTAACAAGTAACGGTGATAGATTGGGAATTGTTTCTCCAATTGTTATAGCCAATGGTAAAACGATTGTTAAAAAGCCCAAAATGTTCACAAAGATAATACGTAATATTGCTGTACAGCAAACAAGGATTAACAATACTGCAAACGATGATTCCAGTGAAATATTTGTTACTAATATGTCAGCAATCATTCCAACAGTACCAGTATTTATTAACATTCCGGAAACCATTATTGTCGAAGCAAAGAATAGAATCATATCCCAATCAATTGATTTTTTGGCGTCATCCCATTTCCAAACTCCTATTAAAGGAGTAAAAGTCAACGCTGCACCTAAAAGTCCTATCAAAGGAATAGATAAATGGTGAAGTTGCTGTGTACTCCATAATAGTAAGGTTAAACCAATAATAATTATGACTTTTTTCTCGTCAAGGGTTATTTTTCCTAACTTATAAATTTGTTCATCAATTAGACCCAGAATTACTTTTTTGTCTATACTTTCGGGGGAAACATTAATAAGAATAACCCCCATAGAATGATGGCAAATAATATAATGGGAGGAGCAAAGTATAATATCCATTTAAGATAGTTTAGGTTTGTTGTGAAATCTCCTAAAATTCCATAGGCATAAATGGTAGAACTTGCCCCTGTAGCAACAAATGCTCCAGAAATTGATGTAAGATAAGCTATGCCAATAAACAATGATTTGGCTAGGTTATGCACATTTTTAATTTGCTTTAAATTTTTTAATAAACTATCAAAAACGGTGGAGACCAAACTCCCCTTACCTACATTAGATGGAATCATAATGGATAAAACGAACATAAGTAAATAAGATATTAGAATTAAAGCCTTACCAGATCCTTTTGACAACTTCAACATCATTAAGGAAATTCTACTTGCTAATCCAGTTTTTATAAATGCATGTGAAATAATAAAAGTTGAGAATAATAACCAAACGATTTCGGAACTAATATAGGATAAGGTTTCTTGATAAGTAAAAAAGTGGAAGGATAGTATCAATATTAATAGTACGGAACTATGCGCAAGTGGAAAAACCCTACCAATCCACAAGATTTGTATAATTACAAGCGTTACTAATGCCTTAATTTTGATGTCAAAATTAAAATATTCAGGTAAAAACAACAAATATAAGGCAATGGCTACAGTCAACAAAACTACTTTTTTCATATTTTACTCCTTGTAAATAGAACTTCTCATAAAGCTTTACATGGAAAAAGCCACCAAATCGCATTCCGGTGACTTCTCAAATCTTTAAATACTCTATTAATTATTAATTCTTTCTTTCATTTGTTGGACATATTTCCCTGCAGAAGTTCCGGCTACTTTGCCATAAACGGCACCAGACATTAATCCGGCCCCCCCGGGGTAATTGCCATAGAATATTCCCCCGATCATTTCTCCAGCAGCGAAGAGTCCATCAATAGGTTTACTATTTTGGTTTAATACGTTTCCTTGGGTATTAACATGAAGTCCCCCAAAAGAGAAAGTAATTCCACAAGTGACTGGGAATGCATAAAACGGTCCTTCCTCGACCTTTACTGCCCAGTTTGTTTTTTCAGGTGTGATACCTTGTGTACGTTTTCCATCTTTAACTGAAGGATTAAACTCTCCTTCTTGAACGGCTTCATTATACTCTTGAATTGTATTCAAAAAGTTTTCTTTATCCACAGGTAACTTATCAACCAAATCATTTAACGTATTTGCCTTAAAAAAAGTTGCTTCTTCAAGATTATACTCTTCCCTTAGTAATGGTCTTACTTTTGCATCAAAAAGTTGATATGCAACATGTCCTGGTTGTTTTAAAATTTCTTTACCATATTTAGCATAGGTATAATTCCTAAAATCGGCACCCTCATCAACAAATCGATTTCCTTCCTTGTTTAACATGATGCTTAATGGATACGAATGTTTCTTATAAATATCTCCGGGCTTATCAAAGTCCCCAACCTTAGGTGCATGGTAATCTGTTCCAATGGAGTGGCAACCGCCCCACTCGCCATATTTTTGGGCTCCTACTGCAAGTCCGATTTCCAACCCATCACCCGTATTATACTCTGTTCCCCTAACAATAGCTGATTCCCATTCTTCACCTATATATTGCTTTCTCATTTCTTTATTTGCTTCAAAACTTCCGCAAGCCAATACTACACTCGAACTCTTTATTGTAATAAGTTCTGCCTCATGCTTCACTACTAGTCCACGAATTTTACCTTCGTCTACTAATAGTTCTACAGCTCGGGTTTCATAACAAATATCAATACCAAGTTCATCAATTCTTCGAAACAAGGACCCCATCAATCCTATTCCCTTGTCCTTTGTTTTTAAAGGAAGGCCACCCCAGAATTCTCTTTTTCCATCTTTAATGAAAGATTGATTACTTGAGTTTAATTCAAATTTAACACCTTGCTCTTTCATCCAAACAATTGTTTCTAAAGACTTCTCCACCAATTGTTTTGCTAAGTCTGGATTAGTTTTCCTCTCTGTTACGCGCATTAAGTCATTTAGGTAATCTTCAGTATTATATTCTGGCATAATTATTTTTTCCGCATCTTCATCAGTTAACTCGGGTATAATTCCTTTTATATTATCAATGTTTTCATATGCTACCCGTATAGCACCATCAGTAAAATAAGAGTTTCCTCCCCTTTTCCCCTGCGGTGCACGTTCTAGTACAAGAACCTTTCCTCCTTGTTCACTACCGGCAATTGCCGCACAAAGAGCAGCATTTCCAGCCCCAACAACTATCAGATCATAATGAGGTGAAATTTCTTTAATATTCGTCACTTATACTCTTCCTTTCCAACGATTGATGAAATCTAATTAGGGTTTACTCAATTTTCTTTTTTGGATTTTCTTTACTATCAAAGGATAAAATAATGAAAGTAAAGTTAAAACAATCAATCCAATTGCAATAGGTGTAGCAAAAAATACTCCTAAACTACCATTTGATGACAAAATCGCCATGCGGAAATTTTGTTCCATGTCGGCACCTACTATTATTGCCAATACTAAAGGTGCTATTGGAAAGTCCATTACCTTCATAAGTAACCCAAAATAACCAAAAATAAGCAATAAGAAAAAGTCAATTGCACTATAGCTTAATGTATATGTACCAATAAAAGCTAACAGTAAAATTATTGGGTACAAAACTTTTGCAGGAGTATCAAGTATTTTAACCAGTAAACCAACCAAAAGAATGTTAATAATAATCAAGGCAATGTTTCCAATAAACATGCTATTAACTAGAGTCCATACCATTTCAGGATCATTTTCAAACAATAACGGACCAGGTCTTATTCCTAACATGATTAAAGCCCCAAGCATAACAGCAGTGGTTCCAGATCCGGGTATTCCCATTGTTAATAGTGGAATCATTGCACCAACAGATGCTGCATTGTTTGCGGATTCCGGTGCTGCTAATCCTTCAACCGCCCCTTCGCCAAATTCCTCAGGCTTTTTTGAGATTTGTTTTTCAGTGGTGTAACTAATCATAGATGCAATCGAACCACCAGCACCTGGGAGTACTCCAATAATAAATCCAAGTGGTCCACTTCGAAGAATTGGCCATTTAGAACGCTTCCACTGCTTTTTACTAAACCAAATCTTACCGACCTTTTTCTTTTCTTTCTTTATTTCATCAATTGTTAGGAAGTTATATAGTACTTCCCCAATAGCATAAATTCCAATGATAACAATTAAAAAGTCTATTCCTTCACTTAAATGTGGAATACCAAAAGTAAAGCGATAAACACCACTTTGAGTATCAATTCCAACAGTACTTAGCAACAACCCTAATAACATAGAAATAAATCCTTTGACCATCTTACCCATTGATAACGATACAATTGCAGATAGAGTTAGAAGCATTAGCAAAAAGTACTCGGCTGGTCCAAATTTTAGTGCGAAATCTGCCAATGGTTTTGCCAATAAAATAAAACCAATTACGGCAATAACACCTCCAATAAAGGAAGCAACTGCAGAAATAGCCATCGCTTGTCCAGCCTGACCTTTTTGAGCCATTGGGTAACCATCAAAGGTTGCTGCAATTGCAGAACCATCACCCGGAGTGTTCAGTAATATAGAACTCCTTGAACCACCGTACATTGCACCGTAATAAATAGCAGCCATCAAAATTAGTGCACTAACTGGTTCCATACCAAATGTTACTGGAATTAAGACTGCAACAGCTGTTGCCGGCCCTAACCCGGGTAGCATCCCGACAATTGTTCCTAAAAAGCCACCAATAATAATCCACATGATATTTATTGGCTCTAAGGAGGTTAACAAACCTTCCATAAATGTATCCATTCCCATTATTAACCCTCCTAAGGTAAACTGACACCTAGCAATTCGCTGAAGGCATACCATGAAATAAATGAAAATGCTAATGCAACAATAATATTTGTTTTCCAATTTTTAATTCCATTTACTACAAAAAGTAATGCTCCAAGAAAAAGAATAGACGCAATCAAGAATCCTAGGGACTCAAAAATCAGTGTGTATCCTATTCCTAAAATAATTGTCACTCCAATTAACTTTGGTGTACGACCAGTAAACAATTCAGTAATTTTATTATTAGATTTATTTATTCGTTTTATCTCCTGAAAAAAGTACACAATTCCAAAAATGAATAGAAGTACACTTATACCTATTGGAAAATACAATGGACCATAAGGATCACCCAAATTCGCTTTGGGTAATCTTATAGCACCAATAAAACAAACAATACTCACAATAATTAAGAATACTGGCATGCCAATTTTAAATGCTTTCACGTAGTATATCCCCCCACCATCCAGGAAACTTTAAAATTACTTAACTAAACCTGAATCTTTAACTAATCCTTCATACAATTCGGCTTGTTCATCAAGGAACTTCTTTGTTTCTTTGCTATCTTTGTAAAAACCTTCCCAGTTATTGTTTTTAAGCACATCTTTCCATTCTTCAGTTTCAACCATTTTTCCTAGCTTTTCATCCCAATAGGCAATTTCCTCTTCAGTCATATCTGGTGGTCCCATGACTCCTCTCCAATGTGGGAATACCATGTCTACACCCTGTTCTTTAAATGTGGGAACTTCCTTTAAATCTTCCAATCTTTTTTCCGAGGAAATAGCTAGAATTTTTACCTTTCCGGCTAAATGTTGATCATGAACCTCAGAAACGGATGTAGTAACAACATCAACATGGTGCCCAAGGAGAGCAGTTACAACATCCCCGCCACCTTCATAAACTAGAAAGTCAACCTCAGTTGGGTTCACACCATATTCACGAGCAGCTTGAACAAAAGATAGATGGTCATCATTACCTAGTGCAGGTCCTACCCCTACTTTAATCGAGCTTGGGTCTTTCTTTAGTTGTTTCATTAATTCTTCCAAGGATCCATACTTTGAATCTGCTGGAACAGCTAATGATTGCCACTCTGTTGCTAAAGTAGCAATAGGAGTAAAATCTTTATAAGTTAGATCACTGGATCCAAGTAAGTTATTCGTTAATACTAAACTAGAATTTATAGCTAAATGATGGGAATCCTTTGATTGTAAATACTTCCAACCTACTTCTCCACCTCCACCAGGTTTGTTGATTACATTAATATTTTGATCAACTAATTCATTATCCGTTAATACCTTCTGAATGGATCGTGCAGTTAGATCCCATCCCCCACCTGGAGATGCTGGCGCAATTACTTCAATATTTTTTGAAGGATAATCTTTTCCACTCGATGCTGACTCCGAATTAGAACATGCAGCCAATAGCAAAACTAAAAGAACAAATAAAAACATAAACTTCTTCAAAACATATCCACCCCTTTACTTTTTATAAAACTATACCATCCAATACTGAATATAAGTACTTGAATCGAATAATCAAATCATACTAGTTAACTACTATTTATGTAAACGTTTTCAAAATATTGTTTTTTAAAAATTTAAAAATAATTTTGTTCATAAAAATCATAGATATATAATCATCATAATTGAATACTGTAGCTAATAAAAAAACAACAATAATCCCAAAAAAATAATACCGAACGGAAGCCCGGTATTATTTTTATTAACCTTTATAAAAATATCTTCGTTCTGGGCGTCCGACAATCCCGTATACGCTTTCTGCTCGTACTTGATCAATTCTTACTAGATATTCTAGGTACCTCCTCGCTGTAGTACGAGAGGCACCCATTTTCTGGCCAACATTTTCCGATGTAAGTCCGTCTGAATTTGATTGAATTAATTCAATCACTTTTCCCAAAGTTAAAGAATCTATTCCGGGTGGCAGAGTTTTTATTTCCTTTTTTGCATGATTTCCAAATAACTGCTCTAGCACCTCTTGATTAACTTTGGATGTTGAATCAATAAACCGTTTCTTTTTCCTGTATTGCTCCATCGTTTGTTTAAATTGTTCTAGCTGAACCGGTTTAATTAAGTACTGAAATACCCCGTATTCTAGCGCTTTTTCTAAAAAGGATTTATCATTTGATGCAGTTATCATAATAATGTCAATACCTGGATGTGCTAGTCTAATTTTATGCAGTAGATCTGTACCTAACTGATCTGGCATATAAACATCAAGTAATAATAGATCCACTGAATTACTGTCTAATAACTTCAATGTATCTGAAGCATTTATCGCTTTTCCAAGTAAATGTACTCCACTTATTTCCCCTAAAAAAGCTTCATGTATTTGGGCAACCCTAAAATCATCTTCAGCAATTACCACGTTAATCATTTAGACTTTCATCCCCTTTGCCTAGTTTTGTCTGTTTCAGCCTTTTTGGTATAAAAACCGTAAAAATAGTACCTTCTTCTCCTAAGTATTGAAGTTCAATTGAACCTCCTAAACTCTCAATCTCTTTTTTTACATTAGATAGGCCATACCCTCTATTTTCACCCTTTTCTGAAAAGCCTTTTTCAAAGAGAAATGGCACAGTTTTTTCATCAATGCCTGAGCCATTATCTACTACCTCAAAAATGATGTCATTACCAATATCCGTCGTAAAAAATGATACTTCCCCTTCTTTAACTTTGGAAACTGCTTCAAAAGCGTTATCAATTAAATTACCAATAATAATAAGTAATGGTAATAATTCAAAGTGCCCCGGCAGTTTAGATAATGAACTATCCGAGTCAATAATAAACTCAGTTTTGCTTTCAGATGCTTTTGCTATCTTTCCCAATAATATAGCCTGGATCTTCTCATCTCTAATATGGTTAAAAATAATATCAGCTTGTACTTCTTGATACTTTGATTCTACTTTGATAAATTGCATTGCCTCATCGAACTTCTCAAGCTGTATAAGGCCGAGTAATACATATAATTTATTTTTAAATTCATGTGTTTGTGCTCTTAGGTCCTCTGAGTATTGCTTTACCTCAGAAAGAGTATTTACCATCTTTTGAATTTCTGTTTTATCTCTGAAACTAGCCACAGTTCCTAATTTTTCACTACCTTCTTTAATAGGTTGGGAATTTACAATTATAGTTTTCCCATTATATTCAAGCTCCACATTATTATTTTCACTCTGGGATCGTAAAACGTTAATCATACGGGGTGAATGGAAAACCTCAATTAGTGATTGCCCCTTGACCTTCGTTTTTATATCTAATATCTGCTTAGCGGAATTGTTCATCATCGTGAATTTTTCACTGGAGTCAATCGCCACTATTCCTTCTTTTATGGATTGTATGATAGCATTTCTCTCTCTATATAAAGAGGCGATTTCTATCGGCTCAAGACCAAATGTATCCTTTCTTATACTTCTAGTAAGCATCACTCCACCGAATATACCCGCGAGGAGTACCCCGAATGAGATAATCAATATTTTCTTTGTATCAGCAGCAATATCTTCCATTATTGTTTCCATTTTATAAACTACTGCTACCGTTCCCTCGACTTTACCGTACATTCCGTAGTCAATATAAATTGGGGCCATGCCTATTAACAAAGCATCAGCTCCATCTCCCACATTTGTTGCGTAGGCACTACCAAACACTAATGTACGGTATTTATGCTTATCATTCGATAATCTATCAAGAATACTACTTGGGACCTCATTAAAAAGCCTTCCATCCCTATTTTCTATAAGAATAGCTGAAGCGTTTACTTCGCCAACAATATGGTCAGCAATTGATTGTATCTCTTCTGATTGGTCGTTAGAAATAATTGTTTCATGAACAACAGGCATATATGACAGCGTCTTTGCAGTTTGAAGTGCAATACTTTCTGCCTTTTTTATATCCTCTTTAGATTCTAAAATAACAAATGTAGTCGTAATCAACCCAACTATAAGTAGAATTAATGATATGATTAACCCTAAAATTTTTACTTGTAATGACACATTAAGAAGTCGTTTCATTATTTTCTCCATCAATTGTTTTAATTATCAAATCTCTTTTCCAATAATATCACAGGAACTCACCACTGAATATCTGAAGGTTTAAAATAAATTTAATACCAAAAAAGATCCTCCGCAATCCGCAGAGAATCTTTTATTGTTTAATCTTTCTTCAACTTAGCCAGAGCATCGGCTAACGCATTATTCTTAAATCCATCATCATCTTGTTTCTTCAGATATTTGTTAACATCTTTCTTCGATACCTTATGCTTTTTCTCCTGTTCTTTACGCTTATTGAAAGTGGAAAGTTTCTCACGATGGCCGCATTTACACGTGAACATTTTCCCTTCGCCTTCCCCACGCATTTCCATGCGCTTATGACAATTTGGACATCTTGCATTGGTTCGTTTAGCGATATTTTTCTTGTGCCCACAAGAACGGTCCTGACAAACAAGCATCCGTCCGTTTTTATTATCAATTTCAAGCATTAATTTGCCACATTCCGGACATTTCGTACCTGTCATATTATCATGCTTAAACGTTTCATCACTGCCTTTTATCTCCTGCACAACTTCCTTTGTATAGCCCTTCATTTCGGCGATAAAAGTGTCCTTCTTCAGTTTACCTTCCGCAATCAATCCAAGTTTTTGTTCCCATTCAGCGGTAAGTGCTGGTGAGCGCAAATCTTCAGGAACCAGATCAAGCAATTGTTTCCCCTTTGAAGTTAAAAACAGATGCTTCCCTTTTTTATCCATATACTGGCCGTTGAAAAGCTTTTCAATAATATCTGCGCGCGTTGCCACTGTTCCAAGACCACCTGTTTTTGTTAAACTGCCAGCCAAATGCTTCTCGTCAGAGTTCATATAGCGAACGGGATTTTCCATTGCCTGTAATAATCCACCCTCCGTAAAGCGCTCTGGTGGTTTTGTTTCACCACTTGTCTGTGAAACACGTAAATTTTCAAATGTGTCACCTTTTGACAATTTAGGCAGTGACTGTTCCGTTTCGTCGTCATCAGCGTCAAACCGTTTATCATAAATTTCTTTCCAGCCTTGTTTGATCACCCGTTTACCTTTTGCTGTGAACTGCTCCTCACCAATTTTCGCTTCTACAGATGTCTGCTCATATTCATGTGGGTCAGACAATACTGCAAGGAACCGCTTCACAACCAAGTCATATATTTTTTGTTCTCTATCGTCTAAGTCCTCAAATGCAACAGATTGTTCGGTTGGAATAATCGCATGGTGATCAGATACTTTCGCGTTATCAACAACAGCCTTTGAAAGCTTAAACTCGCGTTTCATTACCTTATTGGCAAATTTTGCATATTGATCAACACCACATGCGCTTACACGATCTTTCAGTGTTGGGACAATATCGCTTGAAATCACTCGTGAGTCTGTTCTCGGATAGGTTAATGCCTTGTGCTGCTCATACAACTTTTGCATAATGGATAACGTTTGTTTCCCGGAAAAGTTGAATATCCGGTTTGCGTCACGTTGCAGCTCCGTAAGGTCATACAGCTGCTGGGCATATTTCTTCTTATTCGTTTTTTCAACGGAAATGATCGTCGCTTTTTTGTTTTTCGCTTTCTGTAAAATCTTATCGGCTTTATCTTTGTCGAATATGCGATTATTATTTTTCGTATCAGTCCAGGTGAATTTCAACCCTTTCCCGGTAACCGCCTGAATACCATAAAATTTCTGAGGTATAAATGCCTTAATTTCATTTTCGCGTGCCTGAATCATGGCAAGTGTTGGCGTCTGAACACGGCCACCTGAAAGCTGGGCATTAAATTTCGTTGTCAATGCACGTGTTGCATTCAGGCCAACATACCAATCAGCTTCGGAGCGGGCAACTGCTGCATCATATAAATTCCGGTAACGATCACCAGGTTTCAATTGCTTAAACCCATCCTTAATTGCCTTATCCGTAACAGATGAAATCCATAGCCGTTTAACAGGCTTTTTGACGCGAGCTTTTTCCAAAATCCACCTGGCCACAAGTTCGCCTTCCCGTCCTGCATCTGTCGCGATAACAATTTCACGTACGTCATTACGACTCAATTGTGTTTTCACCGCGCTAAACTGTTTGCCTGTTTTTTTCATCACTACTAACTTCAAATGTGATGGAAGCATTGGTAAATCATCAAGCTTCCATGTTTTATATTTATCATCATATATTTCTGGGTCAGCGAGCGTAACCAAATGCCCAAGTGCCCAAGTAACAATGTAGGAATTACCTTCCATAAATCCGTTTCCTTTTTTAGTACAATTCAGAACGCGCGCAATATCGCGCCCAACAGAGGGCTTCTCTGCTAATACAACCGTTTTACCCATGTGAAAACTCCTTTCTTAAGCGGGGACAGTCCCCCACTGCACTAAAGTGGTGACGCATTAGTGTGACGGGGGACTGTCCCCATGCTATACTAACAGTAACATGCCCAGTAAAATTATCAGCATAAATACGTACCGTTCAAATTTATGATTTGGAATGCGCCGATGTATAAAGATACCCATTAAGGTGGCAATTAGGATGACCGGCAAGGATAGGCCATAGAGAATAAATAATTCTCCCGACCATAATCCGCCAAGTGCCTGACCGACGACAACCATTACCCCAGAAATCAAAAAGTGTGCTTGTAAAGTTCCCCTGAAACGTTCTGGTTCAAAGCGGCGTATCGTTCCATAAACGACAACTGGAACACCGTTGAAATTATAGGCACTGCCCAGCATGCCAGCTGCAAAACCAAATGGTAACGCCCAAGCAGGTTTCGTCAACCTTGGGGGTTGTGCCTGGCTGGTCAGGAATGGTTTAGCGAGTGAGTAAATACCATAAACAATAAGGAATGTTCCAAGTGCTACTGTGATCACTATAGCAGGCGCGAATTTCACAAGCACAAGTCCTGCTGGGATACCAATCACTGTTGCAATGGCTAATCGTATAAGGGCTGGTCGGTCAATGTGACGCCAGCCAGTTGAGACGGTTAGTACAGCTACTGTGAGCCCGGCCAATCCGATTAACGAAATTGCCGTATGTAAATCAATTGGCATTAATGCGAGGAGTGGCATGCTTACAACCGCTTCACCGAATCCGAATGTAGCACGCATCAAAGCCCCGATGAAAACAGCTGCAATTACCAATATCATAACGGTGGTGCTCATACTAATAATCCCTTTTGTCCAAGCTCTAATTTATAATAAAAATACAAAATAGCCAACAACCCCATTTTCCTGTTTCTCTTCCCCTATTTTAACATTAAATTTGAAACAACCACACAAATAATGGCCCTAACACGGAACCAAATATTGCACTTAATGTCATGGCCACGGAGCTCATTGAAACCGTTAGTTCCCCGTATTCGAGGGCCTTAGAAGTTCCAATTGCGTGTGAGGCATTGCCAAATGCGATTCCTTTTCCCATCGGGCTCTCAATCCGTGCCCATTTTAGAATGGAAGGACCGATCAGGACACCTGTAAATCCTGCAATCATGACAAATACAACCGTAATCGAAGGAATCCCGCCGATTACAGAAGAAATCTGTATAGCGACAGGGGTTGTAATTGATTTAGGAATCAACGAAATAATGAAATCCCGCCCTACACCAAATGCCTTGGCAAATATATAACCGCTAACCATCGCGGCACATGACCCGACAAAAACCCCAGCTAATATAGGAAACATATGCTCCACAATCATTTTTCGCTGCTTATATAATGGGTAGGCGAGGGAGACAACAGCCGGTCCCAAAAGGGCGTCAATCCACTTTCCGCCGATCATGTAACTATTATAGGAGACACCGAATACCAGCAAAACGGACACAATAGTAATTGTCGAAGTTAAAATAGGGATAAATACTGGAATATGAAAACGTGCATATAGGCGAACCATCATCAAAAAGACTCCAATCGTAAACAGAATCATAATGATTGTGTATAGCGTTTGCTGCATTCCTGCTCCTCCTTTCTTTTCAGCTTCTGTCTTTCAAAAAACTGACTTATCGTTCCTGCAGTTACCATCGTAATTATGGTGCTGACAACTACAATTAACAATAATACAACACCACTCCATGAAAGTAAGGATGGGTATTTCATGATTCCGATTGTAGCTGGGATAAAAAATAAAGGTAAATACTTTAAGATGAACCCCGCCCCATCCTCCATCAATTTAATTGGAATAATCTTACATGACAAACCAGCCAACAATAACAGCAGTCCTATAATGCTGCCAGGAAGCGGGATATGAAGGATGTTATGCAAACCTTCGCCGAATAAAAAAATCAGATATAAAAGGGCTATTTGAGAGATGATCCTAATGATTTTCATGATGTAGTATCGCTGTTCTAACTAAAAGAACAGCTTTCCTTCCTCTCTTTATCATTAAAATAGTAAGAAGGAAGACTATTAACTGTGTCTTCCTTCTTACCTTTATCGACTTATTATTTGTATTATGAGGTTTCGTTTACGTTCCATTGAATAATCATATCACTTTATCCAATTTTTTTAAATTGAATGGACCTGCCAATATAATGTATATTAGAAGGCTAAAAAGGACTATCTATTCTATAACCTGCATATTCCAACTGGACAATCCTCGCAATGGCAAATCTTTTTTAAACCGGTTAAATCCAACAATTCGATATTTCCTTGTTCGCATTTAATCATGCCACTTTTTTTAAACGATTTAAGCATTCGGTTGACTGTCTCGCGACTCGAACCTATTAAATTTGCAAGTTCACTGTCGGTGAATTTTTTTGAAATAACGATTTTTTTACCACTCTTAATGCCGTACGTATTAGCTGCCCGAACTAGCATCGCGGCAAGGGCACCGTTCTTGCCATGGAATAACAAGTCCCTTAGCTTTAATTGTGTATAGTGCTGCATATGGGTTTGCCATTGGGCGAACTCAATGGCTAAATCACCATCTTGCCAAAGGAGTACCTTCAGATGAGCCTGTTTAATGACTCCAATCACACATTTTTCCACTGCCACCGCTGTCAATGCGCTAGTTTGCTTATGCATTGGATCAAACTCGCCGAATAAATCTCCGGGGAAAAAATAATGCAACGTCAAATCCTTACCGTCTTCACTTAACTTAGTCAACTGTACTGTACCTTCTTGTAAAAAGAATAGCTTATCATTCGAATCGCCCTCCCAAAATATCCGGGAATCCTTACTGAACGTTTCCAGATTCATAATCTCACGTAACTTTTGCATGCTTCTGTCAGATAAGTGAACCGTATTCGTTTCCACCGTTAATTGATTGACAAGGCCCATAAGAATTTGCCCCCTCTGTATTGGTGGGGACAGTCCCCCACCCTACTAACGCGTTAACGCATTAATGTGGTGGGGGACTGTCCCCCCATTTCCAAACCTCTATTTCTAATTTCTACTATACAAAACTTTACCAATTCTGTACACCAGGATTTTCCTGATGTGTTCATCCAGTTATGCTTGATGCTGGGCCGAAGAATTCATAATTAATATTGCAATCTTCTACTTGGCGTCCTTTCAGCAGCTGGTACATTGCCCGCATAAATGGAGCAGGTCCACAGAAATAGAAGTTAGCATCATAGCTTGGCAGAACAGATGTCAGCCATTCTTCATCAATATACCCTTCCTTATCATGGTTGTTCATTAATTTATCCTCATTTGTTGGGCGATCATAAATAACGAATGAGGAAACATGACTGGAATTATCAGTAATCTCTTTTACTGCATCACGCATGGCATGAACATTACCTGATTGCGCAGCATGAATGAAATATACCTCACGCTCTGGCTGCTGTTTTACTACAGTTTCGAGCATGCTCATCATTGGTGTAAGACCTACGCCACCACTCATCAAGACAAGTGGACGATCATCTGTTTGATTCAAAACGAAGTCACCAGATGGTGCAGTAATCGGGAGAATACTTCCCACGTCTAATGTTTCGTGTAAATAGTTGGATACAATTCCGGCAGGTTGATGGTTAATTGCATCTTCCCGTTTTACACTAATCCGGTAGTATCCTTCGTCAGGTGCACATGATAAGCTGTATTGACGCAAATGCACGTGAGGTTCGCCTTCGATTTCAGCTTTTACAGTTATATACTGGCCAGCCTGATAGGATGGAAATGGGTTATTATCCGCCGGTTCAAAATAGAAAGATGTGATTACGTCGCTTTCTTTTACCTTTTTGATAACTTTAAAATTACGAAAACCAGTCCATCCACCGACAGTGTCTGTCATTTCTTTATACATACTTTTTTCTGTTTCTATGAAAACAGAGGCAATTACACCATATGCACGTTCCCAGGCTCCAATAACAGCATCATCAGCTGCATCGCCAAGCACTTCTTTCATAGCCAGTAATAAGTATTTACCTACGATCGGATAATGTTCAGGTTGTATGTTAAGACTTTTATGTTTTTGAGAAATTTGTTTCACCGTTGGAAGAATCGTTTCCAATTTGTCAATATTGTAAGCAGCTGCATAAACAGCACCCGCAAGTGCCTTTGATTGATCCCCTTTGCGCTGATTTGTCTGATTAAATATATTTTTTAATTCCGGGTGGCCTTCAAACATGCGTTGGTAAAACACTTTTGTAATTTCAGTTCCATGTTCTTCCAATACGGGTACAGTTGCCTTTATAATGTCAATTGTCTGTTGATCCAAACCAGTTTTTGTTTCAGTAGCCATAGTAAAACTCTCCCTTAGTTTATTAAACATGTATTTTGAATACATGTTTTGTACACTTAAAGAATAACACGTTTTGATAGGAAAAAGAGTGGATTCCTGTTACAATTCTGTTAACGTTTTAGGGGGAGTTTTTGGCATGCAATTAAAAAAATATACAGATTACGCTCTGCGCGTTCTAATCTATACTGGAACGAAAAATAATGATGAATTAGCAAGTATAAAAGAAATATCTAAGACGTTCGCCATTTCCCAAAACCATTTGGGTAAGGTTGTCTTTGAATTAAATAAAAAGGGGTACCTTGAGACGGTCCGCGGCCGTAATGGCGGTATCCGCTTGGCAAAACCTCCTGAGGAAATGAATGTTGGTGAAATTGTTCGCGAATTTGAGGATGACTTTGCGATTCTGGAATGCTTTGATAAATCCAGAAATCACTGTGTCATCACACCCGCATGTAAATTAAAGCACGCCTTAAACGAAGCAGTCCAAGCATTTTTACAAGTACTTGATGACTATACAGTAAACGATTTAATCACCAATCGGGGGCATCTGAAGAAGCTGATGGGAATTGACTAGTTGTTAACGCGCAGATACCCTGCTAGTTCCTTGATTTTTTCCTCAGGGAGCGCCTCCTCTATCATTGGGAAAATTACGCGTTCTTCCTCCCTGACATGATTCGCAAGCAAGGTACCCAGTTGATTCAATTCTTCAAGGGAAGCATTCCTTATCACTTCCATTAGCGAACGAATTTTCACATGTTCCAACAGCATTTTAGCTATTGCCGGCTGGTCATCAATTGAAACAAATTGGGCATATGCAGGTAACAATATTTCTTCTTCCTCGCGAAAATGCTTTTGTCCGCCATTTCGCCAAAAATGCTGTGCCTCTATTTTGATGTCGTCCGGAGATAGTTTGCTTTTTTCGGTACCCGCCTGTTTCAATTTTAATGCGATAACCAGTGCGTGATGGTGGTGGTGGGATAATGGATAAAGTGATTCATGCCTTTTAATGCCTTTGTTTTTCTTATTCATTCATTTGCGCCTCCGATTGCCTTCTATTTTTTCCTATACTCCATTTTAATTTAGATTTGAAAAATATGACGATTTCTATGAATAAAAACAACAATACAATCCACGGGCCAACTGTCAGAATAACATGTCGCAAATGGGCAAAGGACGAACTACCTGGCAGTTGAAAGCGCGCGGTAAAGGCGTAAAGCATGCCGAATGTAAAGTTCCGTGACCATTGAGATACATCATACTTTCCAACACCTCCGACAATCCCAAATTTTTTTATTCGTAAAATTGCCCGATACAATTCAACTGCTTCAATAAGGACAAAAAATACAATTGCCCACATCCACAAAAAAAATTGAAAATGATAATCAAATACTTCAGTAGTTACTGTTGCAAGACCAGTAATCGATATCGCCCCATGTACGATACAATTGGTATTTTTCCAATCATCTGCCAGATTCCAATTCCTTTGTAATAGGTAACGTCGGAATATCAAATAAAACCCAATTATATAAAGTAAGATGCCAAAACTAATCAGGCATATATTTCCAAAGGCTGGTAAAAGGCGGTGAAAAATATTATATAAAAGCAAAACAATCGATTGTGTGCCAACTGTTGGGAGTAATAATACACCGTGCGCGTTATCCTTGGCGCTACTCTTGAAAATTATCAAAAATGCAGGGAATACATAGCTGAGAAACCAGAGATAAAGCAGAATATTTAACATTCCCATGATATAAGGGAAGATGCCTAAATCGAGTGAGAACTGAAAAATCACATTTCCAAGCACAGATGTTCCAGCAACCCATGTTCCGACAGCAAATAAGTGAACCGGATCTTTCAGATGTTTCTTATGAAAAGAATGGTCTAATAATGTCGACATAATGGCCAAAACAATGAGTGACCATATTGCAGCAAGAATGAATGCAAATATTTCACCATAGGCATAGAACGAAAACTGCTGCATGGCACTGTATAAGAAAATCCCGATTGCCATAACGATTGCCCCTGCGGCTGTAGGTGTATCCTCTTTATTGAAACATAGCTGGCGTATGGCAAAACAAAACAGCAATGCCGCAATAAAACCTAATAAATTTATCATGATGACGAACCTCCAAGCAGGCTGCCGGAACCCCAGCCACCTGCTTTTATTTATCCGTTTCTTTTATATCCGTTTCGCGAACGGTACTGCTGCGGAGCTCTTAATGGATAATTGACCGGTAAACTGTAAAAATGGATTAACCGCGTAAATGGAATAGATGCAAATAATCCAAAAGCTGCGATGATATGAACCTTGAATAGAAGCGGTACGGATTCCATTAACTGATAGTTCGGATTTAACACAAACAAACTGCGGAACCACGGGCCGATTGTTGTGCGATATTCATATTCCACAACTGTTGTATTATATATAATCGTCATGTATGCACCCATACCTGCAACAATCAACAATGCGATAACAGTGAAAAAGTCAGCAAATGTAGCATGAATTCGGACAGGATCGACGACAATTTTACGGATTAACAAAATGATTAATCCAACGACAACCATTAGACCCGCAAGGCCTCCCCCATAAATGGCGCCGATATGGTATAAATGATCAGTAATCCCAAGAAACTCATAAAAATCTTTTGGCACGACCATCCCCATGAGGTGTCCAATAAACGCAAAGACTATTCCCCAGTGAAACAAAGGTGAGCCGATTCTCAGCCACTTTTTTTCAAAAAACTCTGTTGATGGTGCAGCCCAGCTTAACTGTCTGAACGCATACCGGTAAAGGACACCAACAATCATGATTGCTATTGTAATGTATGGGAAAATAACCCACCAAAAGTAAGTGGTCATTTAGATATCCCCTTTCAACTTCGTGATTAAGAATACATAATTGGATATGGTAATTCTTCTAAATCTGCATCCTCTCGCTCAAATTCCAACTTCTCAACTTCTTCTTTGTTTGGGGCTGGAAATACATGCTCCATTAGCATTAATAGAATAGCAATATACGGATTATTTTCAGGCATATGTGTCAGCATCCTTTGAACAGCAACAGCAAGTCGCCGTTTAAGGCGTTCGTGTTGTGAATCCCACGATGCAACAGCAAGGAACTCAAGCAGCATTGGTATATAGTCTGAAAGTTCACCCTCCGTCCGCTCAAACCCTGCATTATTGACAATTTTCTGTAATTTTATAAGGGCTGCGCCACGTTTATTGCTATCACCAAGCTCGTGAGCCGTCAGGTAAAGTCCTACGTTTGATTTCAAATCAAATGTTGCCACATAAAGTTCCCTGAGTTCCTTTAGTGTTAAGCTATTTAACGGTGTTAAAGCCTTTTCCAGGTCCATTAACAATGGCAGCGACTCAATATTCTCCATAATGCAGGTTTTAATATCCTTTTGTTCTACCATGAATCGATCATTTGGATAGGTCAACAACCTGGAAGTAATCGCGAGTAATGCACGTTCCTGTTGCTCCATCGTTTAATCCCCTTTCCTGAATACAATCCCTTCCGGTGGTGCTATCTCTTCAAGGCTGCAGGCTCCCTGCTTATAGTAGAGGTCATCGTCCATTTCTCTTCGGCCTGTAGGAATAACAAAACGTTCATTGTATTTCGCAACACCTAACAGGCGGGCCATTTCTTCAATTTCCTCTGGATTGGTATCTGCTTCGTTTAATAACCTGCTCGCACGAAATTCGTCAATGCCGCCTACTGTTTTCCCGCGCATATGTACACGCATCGCCGTTAATTTAAGCAAAACCTTACGAATGACCTCTGTATCACCTGCCGTCAAAAGCGACGCCAAATACTCCATTGGGATCCGCATTTGATCAACAGCTGGGATATATCCATCTGTTGATAATTCATTTTCATTTGTAATATGATTCATAATTGGGCTTAGCGGGGGTACATACCATACCATTGGCAACGTACGATATTCCGGATGCAATGGTAATGCAATTTTCCACTTAATTGCCATTTTATAGACTGGCGAATTCTGTGCACCTTCAATCCATGCATCAGTAATTCCAGCTTTTCGTGCTTCCTTAATAACTTGTGGATCAAATGGATCAAGAAAACAGGATAGTTGTGATTCGTAAAGGTCTTGTGCATCTTCAACAGATGCTGCATCCTTTACCTTATCTGCATCATATAGTACAACACCAATATACCTGATCCGTCCTACGCATGTTTCTGAACAGATTGTTGGCAAGCCCGCTTCCGTTCTTGGATAACAGAAATTGCACTTTTCCGCTTTATGTGTGTTCCAGTTATAATAAACTTTATGATAAGGGCAACCACTCATACAAAAACGCCAGCCACGACATGCATCCTGATCAACTAACACAATTCCGTCTTCATCCCGCTTATACAGTGCACCTGACGGACAAGACGCAACACAAGACGGATTCAAACAATGTTCACAAATTCGCGGCAAGTACATCATAAATGTTTTTTCATACTCCATCGAGATGTGTTCCTGCAGCTTTTGGACATTAGGGTCCAATGGAACGACTTCACTGCCCCCGGCTAAATCGTCATCCCAGTTCGGACCCCATTCAGGTTTATCGATATATTTTCCAGTGATCCTGGACTTTGGACGGGCCACAGGAATATTTTCTGATTTGGGACTGTTGATTAAATGCTCGTAGTCATATGTCCACGGTTCATAGTAGTCATCCATATTTGCCATATCGGGATTGTAAAAAATATTGGCCAGTTTCGAAACCGGCCCTCCGGCTTTTAACCGGAGTTTGCCGTTTTTAAGTTCCCATCCACCTTTATAACGATCCCTGTTTTCCCAGCTTTTTGGGTAACCTGTCCCTGGTCGTGTTTCTACGTTGTTAAACCACATGTATTCTGTACCCGGGCGGTTTGTCCAGGTATTTTTACAGGTGACAGAACAGGTGTGGCAACCAATACACTTGTCTAAATGCATCACCATTGCAACTTGTGCCTTAATCCTCAAGCCAATCAACCTCCTTCAATCCTCTGATGACAGCAATCGTATCCCGTTGATGACCGGTTGGACCGTAATAATTAAATCCATAGCTTAATTGTGAATAACCGCCAATCATGTGAGTTGGTTTCAACGATATTCGGGTTACACTGTTATGCGTACCACCACGCTTTTTATTGATTGCTGTCGCTGGTACGCCTAACGTCCGGTCCTGGGCATGGTACATATAAGCCATCCCCTTTGGAATCCGGTAAGTAAGCACAACCCTGGCAGCAATGACGCCGTTGCGGTTATATACCTCAATCCAATCGTTATCTTTAATCCCAATTGAGGCACCATCCTCCTCATTCATCCACACTGTTTGCCATCCCCTGAACAATGTTGACATGTTGGTTGTATCCGTGAACATGGTATGAATGCCCCACTTCTGATGGGGGGTTAGGTAACGTACGGTAATTGATTTTCCGTTATTTTCAACTTCTTTCTCATTTTTCAAAAACGGCCCATGTGAAAGAGGAGGTAAATACAACGGCAGCCCTTCACCGAAATCAAGCATCATCTCATGGTCAAGATAAAAACTTTGCCGTCCCGTTAGTGTTCGCCAAGGAATGTTATATTCCGTATTAACCGTAAATGGCGAGTAACGCCGGTTACCTTTTTCCAAGCCACTCCAAACCGGAGTTGAAATTGCGTGACGCGGCTGGATTGTTAAATCCTGCAACGTTACGTCCTCTTCCTCGCGTCCCTTGGCAATATCAGCCAGCTTTTGTCCTGTTTTCTTTTCAAGTGACTTCCAACCGGCGACAGCACGTTTCCCGTTTGTTGCTCCAGACATTAGCAGGATGGCATCAATTGCTTTTATATCAGAATACAGATCAGGATTCCCTTTCCCAATCCCGTCTCTTTTTGATACACCCAAGCGACTGCTTAATTCTTCATAAACCTTTTCCCCCGGAATCATGACCCCTTTACCGCCATATCCCTTTTTGATTTCAGGCCCAATTGTTGTCATCTGTTGATAAACATTCGGGTAATCACGGGTAACGATTTGGAAATTCGGCATTGTCTTTCCGGGGATAGCCTCCACTTCACCTTTGCGCCAATCTTTAATTTTTCCGTGTGCCTGGGCAATCTCCCCTACTGAATCATGACCAAGCGGTGTCATCATCAAGTCCTCCGTTTTTGGCAGGTGCGTCTGGGCTAGTTCGGAAAATACTTTACTAATTTCACGGAACGTATCCCAATCGCTTTTCGCCTGCCACGGCGGTGAAATTGCGGCATTAAATGGGTGGACAAACGGGTGCATATCCGTACTGCTGATATCAAACTTTTCATACCACGTTGCTGCTGGCAGCACAATGTCGGAAAATAATCCGGAACTGGTCATTCGAAAATCTACACTTACTAACAGATCGACTTTCCCGGTTGGCGCCTCTTCGTCAGTTTTAACCGTTTTTGGCTGCCATGAGTTGTCAGTGTCAGCTAGTATTTGGTCCTCTGCACCAATTAAATGCTTGGCAAAATACTCATGACCTTTTCCACTATCACCAAGCAGATTTGATCGCCAGTTAAAGAACACGCGTGGAAAGTTACGCGGATCATCAGGGTTCTCAATTGCCCATTCTAACTTTTCCTCTTTAATTTGGCTGACGACATCATCAATCACTTCTTGATGATTATTAGCACCACGACCTCTGCTTTCTTTCACAAGATCAAGTGAATTCTGTGAAAACTGCGGAAATGAAGGTAACCAGCCAAGCCTCGCTGCCAGCGCATTAACATCTGCTGGATGCATATTATTATACTTTCCACCCCAGCTTGATTGTTCCTGATTTACTTTCGCTTCGTATCGAAACTGGTCAGTAGCAAAATAGAAAAATGATGTGCCATTTTGTAATCGTTGTGGTTTCAACCAATCATTGGCAAAAGCAACTTGCTGCCACCCTTCAAGCGGACGCACTTTCTCCTGTCCAACATAATGTGCCCAGCCGCCGCCATTTACCCCCTGTGAACCGGTCAGCAAAACCAGGTTCAGAATACAGCGGTAAATTTGATCACTGTGATACCAATGGTTGGTTCCTCCGCCCATCGCGATCATCGATTTTCCTTTTGTCCGGGCAGCGTTATCCGCGAATTCCCTTGCGACTTGGATGACATGATTTTTATTTACCCCTGTAATGCTCTCTTGCCAAGCAGGGGTGTAGGCTTTCGGGTCATGGTAATCAATAGGATAATCCCCAGCCAATCCACGATTGACACCGGTATGGGCCATCATTAAATCATAGACGGTAGTAGCTTTAATGGTATTTCCGTTTTTATCTTGAATATGTTTAACGGGAATGCCACGCTTAACAGATCCACCGTTTTTCACAGCAAAGTCGGGAAAACTGACCATTGCTGTTTCATCGGCTATTTCTATAAAACTTAATAAGGGATCGATGAGACTTCCATCTTCTTTTTTCAATTCCAGGTTCCAGTTGCTTCCTTCATCCCATCGGAAACCCTGACTGCCATTCGGTGCTTCCAATTGGTTAGTGCTTACGTCCCAAACAAGTGTCTTCCAATCTCCTTGGTTATGGTTATCATCGACATCTGTGGAACGGAGAAACCGGTCTGAACGACAATCGTCCTCTGTTTCGTTTAAGGTTACTAAAAATGGCAGATCGGTAAACCTTTTGGCATAATCAATAAAATATGGGGTTTCTTTCTCCACATAAAATTCTTTTAAAATAACATGTGTCATAGCCATCGCAAGCGCACCATCTGTCCCAGCTCTAGCAGGCAGCCACAGATCAGCAAACTTTTCATATTCCGCATAGTCCGGACTAACCCCGACGACCTTTGTTCCGTTATACCTTGCTTCGACCATAAAATGCGCATCTGGTGTGCGGGTTTGTGGTAAATTGGTTCCCCAGATAATAAAATATTTGGCATTGTACCAGTCTGCACTTTCGGGTACATCCGTTTGTTCGCCCCAGACTTGTGGTGACGCAGGCGGTAAATCTGCATACCAGTCATAGAAACTTAAAATGTTACCACCAATTAATGAAAGAAATCGTGATCCTGCAGCATAGCTAACCATTGACATTGCCGGGATTGGACTAAATCCTGCAACACGGTCAGGGCCGTATTTTTTAATCGTATAAATGGTAGCACTGGCGATAATTTCACAAGTTTCCTGCCAGGTTGCTCGGACAAAACCGCCTTTACCTCTGGCACCAACGTATTGCGCACGTTTTTTAGGGTCGCCAGCTATATTCTCCCATGCTTCAACCGGATCAAATCCTTGTTCACGTTCTGCCTTCCACAGTTCATATAAATCCCCTCGCATATAGGGGTGCTTCACCCTGATTGGACTATATGTATACCAGGAAAAACTCGCCCCCCTTGGACACCCGCGTGGTTCATATTCCGGAAAGTCGTCACCGGTTGAAGGATAATCCGTTTGCTGCGTCTCGGAAGTAATTATTCCGTCTTTCACATAAACCTTCCAGCTGCATGATCCCGTACAGTTAACACCATGTGTGGAGCGGACAATTTTGTCATGCTGCCATCGTTTCCGGTAAATATCCTCTGAATCCCTTGGACGCGGACTTTCCTCTGTCCAGCCTTTATTAATTCGCTCACCATATTTTAAATGTTTCAAGGTCTGAAACAACTTATTATCTTTTTTTCCCATTCAAACCACCCCCGTCAGCGAATTTCTGAATCGGATTAAAACGTTCTCCCATAATCCGGAAATTTCCCATTCCTTCCTCTAATTCTTCTAGAAAAACTGTTAGGCTAGGAGCATTTGCAGCTACTAGGATTAAGCGCTCTAACGTATCTAAATCATTCATTTCATAAACTGCTTCAATTAATCCTGCAGGAATATGGCCAAACCGCATCCTGAGTATCGCAATTAAATCTTCCCGATCCTGAACTAGATTCGCATTATCTTCAAATAAAAACAAACTGTTCTCCACCTTTCCAGTGTGTATTCCAAGATATGCTAACAACTGCTACATTTTCAGCATTTTATAATAATCGGCAATCATAGACTGCTTGCATTCTTCACCAAGCTGGTTTATGAAATCCTCAAGTTTTTTATCCAACCTCCCGATTGCTTCAAATGGGAAAAACTCTGACTTCACATGGGTATATTCCTCACCAAAGCGACAGATAAGCTGAATACCATTTTCCTTTTTGATGCCATTTGCCTGAACATCGTAAGGATGAATATGAATTGTTTCTAATTCGTTTACAATATAGCGGTATAGGTCTGGTGCTATTGCCCTGATTGATTGCTCCCCCTGCGTCATAGACGTTCCTCCTTACCAATTATTTCTTCCTAATGATGCGGCAATAATTTAAGTTCTTCCTGATTGTGCAATTGATCGACCAGGATTAATGCTTGAAAGTGTTGAACGACTTGATCATTTATTCCGCCCGCATCTAGGCTTTCTTTAATTTTCTTAACAAGTAATCGAAGTAGATTATGGTCACGTGTTAACGAAATTATCGAATCCTTTAGCTCTGGTGATTCCGCTGCCAATTCTTTATATAGTCCTTCTTCCTCTGATTCTGCATGCTGCAGTGTGCGGGTTTCCCAGTGCTCAACAATAATAAAAGCTAATTCCAAAGCTTTATCTCCCTGATTCTCCGTTACTAAACGGTCTAGTAATTCGGTTAATTCAGTCGCTTCAATTAATGCGGCCTCATGAATGGCATTGTGGCTATCCACATGCTTTAGTGCAGGACCTGACATGAATTCCCCTTCTTCCTTTTAGGATTTCTTGACTTCCATTAATAACCTTTTTATTTCTTCCTGATTTCTATCCAGTTTTAAAATTTTCTGCTCAATGTTTTCCAGCCTTTCCGTGATCGGATATAACGATTTTTGCAACATAACTTCTAATCTAGCTGCTTTTTCATTTGTTTTGTCTTCCATTTTCATTTTCCCCCTGTGCTTCAATTTCGAATTATCTTTATTGTAACGAGGTAAAAAAGAGAATGGTGTGACGGATGTCACAATTTAGAAAATGTGCAGATGATCCCGTGTCAAAGCACATCCTTTTCGCCTGGTCATAAACTAATCTAAAACATATACAAAGGACTGATTAATGATGTTTTTTTATATGGGATTATTTCTCTTGGTTATCGCGGTCAGTTTAGATGGATTTGGTGTGGGGATGACGTATGGCATGCGCAGGATTCGAGTACCTTTCGCGGCATTACTTATCATCATGCTTTGTTCGGGAGTTATCGTTTTAATTTCCATGACCGTTGGAACGTACATTACCTTATTTATCTCAGCATCCATTGCGGAGGCACTTGGGGGGGCGATATTAATTGCCATTGGTCTCTTCTGTCTCATCAATATCGTTCGTACAAGATTTTATGATGAAGCATTTATCCAAGACCAACATGAAATTCTTCGTTCCAGCAAAATAGGGAAGTATAAAAGTGTTCTTGCAAAACCGCAGCACGCTGACTTAGATCATTCTGGATCAATATCTGTCAGCGAAGCATTGTTATTAGGTTCAGCTCTTGCGTTCGACGCGTTTGGCGCAGGTATTGGCGCCGCAATGCTCGGATATTCACCAATTGTCACGGCGTCCCTAATTGCTGTAATGAGTGGGGTATTTGTTTATAGTGGTATTCAGTCGGGAATTTTTTTATCTGCTAATAAATCCATGCAAAAACTAACATTTCTACCACCATTGTTTTTAATTGCACTCGGCATCTTTAATATCTTTTAATAAGGTTCTCTCCGCATAGTAAGTTGCTAATATCATCGCAGTAGATATAAAATGCAACGTAACTTTATATGAGTGTTAATCCATCGCTGCTTAAAGAACACTGCGCTTTCCGTGGGCAGCTGATGAGCCTCCTTGCCCTAAGGTGCGCGCAGTATATTCAAGATGCGATGATAGATCCACATATTTGTGTATTAACTATACCTTTTTCAGTGCCCTCAGCGTAAGCTCAAGGAGGCCATGAAAGCGCAGTGTTTTTTTAGCAGCGGTCGCAGGGAACATGACTTTTAGTTACGTCGCAGTTTATGTGACAAAATCAACTCAGAAAAAAGCCTTTAATAAAAGCAGAAAAAGCTGTCCAAGAAAGCATTCACTTTCTTGGACAGCTTTTTCTCTGTTCCAATTAACCTAAAGCTACATCTAAAATCATCATAACTGTAAATCCGACCATAAGTGTTAAGGATGCCAAATCTTTGTACCCGTTTTCCTGGGAACTCGGTACTACCTCTTCCACCACAACGAAGATCATCGCTCCGGCGGCGAAACTTAATGCATATGGAAGCATTGGTTCAATAAACGTAACTGCAAGTACACCAATCACTGCCGATATCGGCTCCACCAACCCGGATGCTTGCCCGTACATAAAACTTTTTCTTCGAGACATGCCGTTTCCTCTGAGCGGCATGGCAACTGCTACACCTTCAGGGAAGTTTTGAATACCAATTCCGATTGCAAGAGCTACAGCACTGGCTATCGTCGTAGAATTTAATCCCGCTGCAACCGCACCGAATGCTACCCCAACAGCAAGACCTTCCGGGATATTATGCAACGTGATCGCTAGCACTAGTAAGGTACTACGTTTTTTCTTATTTGGGTTAATACCCTCCGCACTGTCCATTGATAGCCCCGGGTGTAAATGTGGAAGAATTTTGTCTACACCCCATAAAAACAATCCACCAAGCATAAAGCCGATAGCTGCTGGGATCCAACCGGGTAATGGACCATCTTCGGCCATACTTATTGCTGGTGAAAGCAATGACCAGAAACTGGCCGCAATCATAACCCCTCCTGCAAAACCAAGCATACTATCCAAAAACTTTTGATTCATATTTTTTTGCGTAAACACGAGCGAGGCACCAAATGCGGTCATCCCCCAGGTAAATAATGTTGCTATGATTGTGATAACCACAGGGTCCAAGCTTTCCAAATAATCCATCATGTTCATCATCCGCCCCATTTGTCAAAAGTACTTATTGTTCACCATACACATAAATGTTGCATTTGGCAAACAATAAGAAACACTTTTTTAAAGTGCTTTAACTAAACCACCATCAACAATAAGCGATTGACCTGAAATATACGTATTCGCACCAGAAGCAAGAAATACAATTGCCCTGGCAAACTCATCTGGCCGACCATAGCGTTTCATCGGGACCTGCCGTTCCGCCTTCTGTTTGACTTCAGCAACAGAACTGCCTGTTTGAACCGCCCGGTGATGGTTCAATGCACGAATCCGGTCTGTTTCAATTGTTCCAGGACCAACCGTATTGACTAGTATATTATCTTCACCCAATTCTTGTGATAAACTCTTTGCAAGACCTGCGATTCCCGGGCGCATGGTATTTGAAAGCACCAAATTATCCAGATTTTGCTTTATGGATGATGAAGCGATGTTCACAATGTGACCCTGGTTTTGTTTTTGCATGAATGGAACTACTGCACGCGTTGTGCGAATAAAACTTAGTAAATTCAATTCAAATGCATGGTACCAATCCTCATCTGTCATATCCAAAAATTTTCCCGCCGGCGGCCCACCGGCATTATTAATCAATACATCAACCGTTCCATTCCTCTTTGAAGCTTTCTCCACCATTGCCTGAATAGCTTCTTTGTCCTTCATGTCACATACAATATAATCCACATTTTTGTTTGATGTTTCGTTTTTAATCTCTGTTACAGCAGTTTGAAGTGTTTCTTCGCTTCGACTTGCTAATAAAACATGAGCCCCTTCTCTGGCAAATTCGGTGGCTATGGCTCGACCTAGACCTTTACTTGCAGCTGTTACGATAACGGACTTTCCTTTTAAACCTAATTCCATGTTAAAAACCTCTTTCCTTCAGCAATTTATACTTTTTATTATCCATTGATATATGTATTTTTACAATTCCAACAGCTTATGTGCATTTTTATTAAATTATTAAAAACTGCGTGATACAATGAAATTATGAAGGAACGAAAAACACTTAACCCTGTGTTGGGAATTGCTTCGGATACAGGGTTAAGTGTGCAGTAAACGTTTATTTTAATTTCCAGGTGGACGATTCGTTCTGTATTTATTTTTATTTTTCATATCGTTCAGTTCTTCCTTACTTTTGTGTTTCTTCTTTTTATCTTTCGCCATTAAATAACCTCCTTTTCGTTTAGTTTACCTAATTCAAATAAATAAATGTAAGATGGAAACATTGATTTTTGTGGAGATGATTATATGAAAAATGTTTGGCATAAGCGGCTTCAGCTACTGACTGGTTGGATTACATTATTTATCATTGGTACAGACTTATTTGTAGTCTCCCCACTACTGCCATCTATAGCCGAACAATATCAGATCACCCCATCCAAAGCAGGTTGGATGGTTACGGCTTTTTCCCTTATGTATGCCTTAGGCGCGCCATGGTTTGGTGCATTCTCAGATAAATGGGGGCGTAGAAAGATGATTACGTATGGCCTCATTGGCTTTATGATTGCAAATGTAATCACTGGATTAGCGCCAACATTTTCTGTACTTTTAGGAAGTCGCATTTTAGCCGGACTGGCCGCCTCAATGGTGACCTCATCCGTCTTTGCCGTCACGGGGGATTCGGCGCCAAGTGGCAAAGGTGGAAGATGGCTGGCCATTGTAACTTCCGGATTCCTTACCGCATTATGGACTGGAGCTCCAATCGGGACAGTATCCGCCCAGATTTTCGGATGGCAATATATTTTTTATACATTAGCAATTGCAGCAATTGCACTTGCTATTTTAAATGTCCGTGTTTGGCCGAGTCAGAAGTCAGATTTGCAAAAAAAGCCAGCAGTTCCAAAAATGGGAGAGCTTGGCAGGATTCTTTTGGATGTAGCTGTCACCATGTTCTGGGCTGGAGCAGTTTATGGTTTATATACTTTTCTTGGGACAGGATTAAAATCAGTCAACGACTTTTCCTCGGACCTTGTTGCGGCATCATTGATTGTATACGGAATCGGAGCCATTGCTGGTAGTTTATCCGGAGGCCGGCTGGCGGATTTATGGAATATCCAAGCTGTTTCACTTTTTAGCTTGATTGCGCTTGCTGTAGCCTTGGCATTAATTGGCGTGTTATTTTCCACTTGGCTATGGATCTGGCCATTGCTTGCAGTCTGGTCATTTGCAGGATATGTTTCATTTTCATCGTATCAGGCCAGGCTGGCGCAAAAATATCCAGACAGACTTGGTACAGCAATGGCTTGGAACCAAACAGCGATGTACGCAGGTATTACATTGGGCTCCGTTTTCGGTGGCTGGATTATCAAGATATGGTCATTTCAAGCTTTACCGCTCCTTTGTGGCGCTTTCGCATTACTAGGGGCACTGTGGTATCTCGTTCGCATGAAATGGGCGGATAACTAATTTTTAAAAATAGGGGGCAGCGGACCAAATGATGAAAGTCGAACAATATTTAAAACGAATCAGCACGAATAATAATGATATAAGCCTGAAAACACTAAATCATCTGCAATTACAACATATGCTCCACGTTCCATTTGAAAACTTGGACGTGATTCATCAAATTCCAATTGCACTGGATGTTGAAACCTATTACAGGAAAATCGTTATAAACCATCGGGGTGGTTTTTGCTACGAATTAAACGGTCTATTTAACTGGCTATTGCAAAGACTTGGCTTCAATAGTCGTATTGTATCGGCGACTGTTCAACGTCCCGATGGCTCCTGGGCATTTGAAGGAAGCCATGCATGTCTAATTGTTGAGCTTGATCAGCCGTACCTAGTGGATGTCGGATTTGGTGATTCAGCAAGATTCCCCCTTCCCCTGACAGGTGAAGCACGGAAAGATATTAGTGGAACATACCGTCTGATGAAGGTTCAAGACGGTATCTATGATTTACAAAGGCAGAACAAAAACGAATGGGATACGTTATACCGTCTCGACACAAAGGGGAAAAAGCTAGCCGAGTTCGAAGATGCTTGCCAGTTTAATCAAACTTCACCAGAGTCTCATTTTACGCAAAAGAAAATCGTATCAATCGCCACTTCAAACGGACGTGTTACACTTTCAGGAAATTCCCTAATCCTTACCCATAATGGGGAAAGGCAAAAGACGAAGGTTGAGGCTGGAGAGGAACCAACCGTTTTGAAAAAGTATTTTGATATTAAGTTATAACAGTTTATAGAAATAAAGCCCATCAGGAAATTGACTGAACTCCTAATGGGCTTGTTTGATTATTTATAGCGATTATGAATATTATTTTGTTTATACGTGCCATCTTCACCGAACTCAAACAGTTCTAGCGAAAGCGCTAAATAGCGATCCTCAAACAGGCTGTTAAAGTGCTCCTGCATCATTTCAAATAAATGATCACAAGCAGCTTTTTTTACCTCTTTGGACCGGCCTGGTGCAATTTTCATGGTTACATGGACAAATGCATCATCTTCACCGGTTCCATCCGCAACAAAATACTCGGTCAGCTTAACGGCACGCGACCTGATTGCACCAGGTGAAAATGTGTCACCTTCTGAAATCAATGATTGATTAATTTTTTTCAAAAACCCGCCAATATTTGCTTCGCTTTGAATATTATCTGTGTATTCAACTGTTATGTGTGGCATTAGCTTTCCTCTCTCCTTACCGTCCGAAATTCTTGTCCCCAACTATGGTGCTTTTCAACGACCCAATACCTTCTATCTCAGTTTCTACTACATCACCCTCATAGATATGGACTGTTCCTTTCGGTGTTCCTGTTAGAATTATGTCATTTTCACTTAGCGTCATGAAGCTGCTCAGATATTCAATTAAATACGGAATATCGAACACCATGTCTTTCGTTGTTCCTTCCTGCTTCAGTTCGCCATTCACATATGTGCGGAGTCCCAAGTTCATCGGGTTGTCAATATCATCACGATCCACATACCAGGGACCAATTGGTGTCAAAGTATCCCTGTTTTTCGCGCGTAAATTAGGGCGATAATAGTTTTCCAAATAATCACGTATCACATAGTCGTTGGCAATGGTATACCCTTTCACATAAGAATACGCATCGTCTTTTTTTACATGACGTGCTGTTCTGCCAATTACAACAGCAAGCTCACATTCATAATGCATATGTGTGGCACCACTGGGACGTCTTGTTTGGCCGTCATGACCAACAACCGTATTTGGTCCTTTTAAAAATACAAGTGGTTCTTCCGGTGCCTTAAAACTAATTTCGTTTGCATGGTCTGCATAGTTCAGTCCAAGTACAAAAATCGTACTCGCTTCGATTGGTGTCAACCATACTACATCAGATTGTCCAATTATTCGTCCATCAGCAAGCTTCAATTGATCCTCAATCACTTCTGCCTCATGGATTCCTCCAAAACAAGCAACACGTGCATGCTTCACCGCTGTCCACCTCCCGGAACAAGATCCGCTTCGTCAACAAATGTATTTTCCAAAAAACCTACTTCTGACAATTCAATACGAACGGAATCACCTTTTTTCACGAGTGGCGCATGTTCCGGCACTCCGACAAGGAGCGTATCCCCTTTGTATAAAGTCATGAAATCAGTAACTTCCGATATTAATTGCGCGACGGAACGAACCAGATTTTTCGTGTTATTTTCCTGGACAAGTTCCCCGTTTACGTAAACACGAATGATTATATGATCCGGGTCGTTTACCGCGTCACGGTCAATAACCCATGGCCCTACCGGACAAAATCCGTCGCGTACTTTATTTTTAATATCCGGCCGATAAAAGCTTTCATGTGGAATGCTAACATCGTTTACAATGGTATAGCCTGCAATATAATCCATTACATGGTCCTTAGCTACATTCGTCGCTGTTTTCCCAAAAACAACTCCAAGTGCTGCCCCAACTTGAACAGTGTTTTCATCCTTAGGAATGGCAACTGCATTATTATGGCTATTTACCGTATTCCCAGGTTTAATATACATAATTGGTTTTTCGGGTGGAGCATTATATGGTTTGTCATGCAGGGAGTCTTTCATCAACTCAAGCTGCCCCTTAAAGTTTAACAGCGTGCCATAGATTGTTCCTGTTACTGGTGATTGAAAGGAAACGTCACGATGATTAAAGGTTCTGCCATTCCATGTAATATCATCCGAATAATCGGTACTTATTTCGTCAAATTGATCAGATCCAGCAAATTTCACTTTTGCCCGATGCACAATATCCCTCCTTGTTTGTTTATGCTTGCGATGAACTTTTGTCAATATAGGTCAATGTCTTACCGGTAAATCCAAATAGAATCGTCAAAATTGGCGACAGTAAGCAAAAGAAAGCAAATGGAAAGTAGGCCAGCGTCGATACACCTAATGTTGAAGTGATAAACGCCCCGCAAACGCTCCATGGAACAAGCGGGTTTACGACTGTTCCGGCATCTTCTGCCACCCGCGATAGATTTTTATTTGCCAATCCAACCCTCGCAAACCGTGATTGATATGCTTCACCAGTCAATAGAATGGATAAATATTGCTCACCAATCAGGACGTTAATTCCAATAGCGGTAAACGCTGCGGCAGCAATAACAGATCCTGCCTTTTTCAGCATGCTTTCAATTGACTCAAGCAGCCTTGGAACAATACCAAGCTTAAATAACAAGCCGCCTAGGCTTAATGCCAGTAGCACAATGCCAATGGTAAACATCATACTAATTAGGCCGCCTCGTGTTAACAACGCATCAATTTCCTCAACACCTGTTTCGGAAACATAACCACCGAAAAGTACACCAAGCAAATCCTTCAATGGAATAAATCCATTTATGTATGCCATTACAACTGCACTGGCAGCACCGCTGGCCAATGTTAATAACGCCGGTATTTTCATAATGGAAAAGATCAATAAGACAACGACCGGAATTAACCCGTTATACCAGGTAACTAGGCCCGTATCGAGCAGTCCCTGTTGGAATTTCTCCATATCAGCAAAACTGGCAGACGTAATTTCTGGTGAAATAATTGCAAAAATGATTAGAGTAATCATAAATGCTGGTACGGTCGTCCACGACATATTGCGAATATGCTCAAACAAATCGACTTTTAAAATAGATGAGGCCATATTGGTTGTATCGGACAACGGCGACATTTTATCGCCAAAAAAGGCACCAGATACAATCGCTCCCGCTGTCACAGCTAATGAGACATCAGCCGCCGTAGCAATACCGATAAAAGCAAGGCCAGCCGTTGCAACTGTGGTCAAGGAGCTTCCTACACAAAGTCCGACAACCGCAGTTACGACAAAAACGATTGCCAAGAAAAAATGCGGAGTAACAAGCTCAAATCCACCGTAAATCAGTGAAGGTATCGTTCCGCCAATCATCCAGGAAGCAATTAATATGCCAATAAAGAAAAAGAGGAATACTGCCCCCATTCCTGCTTTTGCTCCTTCAGTTATCCCTTCCTCCAATGTTTGGTAGGTGATTCTTTTCATAAGTCCATAAACCACTAGTAATAATAATGCCAGCACCAGTGGTATATGTGGTGCTGCTTCAAAATAAATAATTCCAAAACTAATCACAATTAATACAGCGATAGTCACCGCTAATGCTTCGATTAATGACGGCTTTTGGACAGCTTTGATTCGATACATAAGAAATTCTCCTTTGTTTGTTGATTATCTGTTGTGTTTACGCACAAGATAGAGAGTTTCCGAAACTGTCAAATTACTATTTTCCTTTTTTAGGCGGTGCATGGATTGCCATGTCTGATAAGCCGTCCAATGCTTCCATCAACCCTTCGTTCATACTTGGATGCGGATAGGAAGGAAAACGTAAATCTTCTTCACGTGCCACCATTTCAAGCGCTGTAACCCCGGTACTAATCAGTTCAATCGCACCAGCACCTATTATATGAATTCCTAGTAATAGATCTGTCTCACTATCTTTAATGACAGTTACTATACCAGATTTTTCTCCCGAAATCATTGCATAACTATTTCCACTCAACTGTGATTGGCTTATTTTTACTGAATACCCTTGATCTGCGGCTTTTTTTTCGGTCAGACCAACTGTAGCAATTGGCGGATTGCTATGTACCACTGTTGGTATGTGGGTAAGGTCAACCTCACTGTTCATTCCACAAATTGTCTCTGCAGCTGTTTTACCCTGTTTTATTGCTTGTACCGCGCTTGGTGCACCATCCGTAACATCCCCTGCGGCAAATATATTTCTGACTGATGTTTTCATTGTATGATCAGTCTGAATAAACCCCTTGTTTGTTTGCTTCACACCAATTCGTTCTATACCAAGCTCCTGAATATTCGCCTGTCGTTCGGCAGACATATACAGACGTGAACCTGTTAGTTTTTCTTTTTCCCCGTTTTTTAATAGATTTATTGTTATCTCTTTATCTGCTGAATTCACTCGTTCCAGTTGATAGTTCCGGTAGACCTTGATTTTTTCTTTTTTTAAAATACGTTTCAGTTCGCGGTTTATGGAGGCATCAAATGGAAAGTCGCTCCGATCGTTCAGGACAATTGCCACATCACTGCCGAGCTTTTTGAAACTAAACGCAGCTTCAAGAGCAATATAATCACTGCCATATATAAGAAGTGACTCTGGAATGGCTGTCATTTGATAGATTGTCTCGGGATGCAATATGCATTCATCTGCCGGCTGTACGCCATCCGGTACAATCGTTGAGCTGCCTGTCGCGATCAAGGCATATTCAAATTCATATATATCAAATTGATGACCATTCGCAACACCAATTTTATTTTCTCCAGTAAAATTGGCCTCGCCTGTAATTAATTCAATTTTATTCGCCTTGCATAATGATTCAACGCCACTCCGCAATTGCTTCACTGTTTTATCCTTGTAGGACATAAGTGCATCAAAGTCAACATGCGGTTCTGCCGTTACGATCCCCATTTTGTTCATTGCCGGAACCCTTGCCAGCTGTTTGGCTGCATGTGCAAAAACCTTAGATGGTACACATCCTTGATTTAAACAAACGCCACCAAGTGATGCTTTTTCAATTAGCGTCACAGACTTTCCTAACTGCGCAGCGCGTATCGCTGCATTATATCCTCCAGGACCGCCGCCAATTATGACCACATCCCGTTTCTCTGCAAATTCACCAACAACCATTAGACCATCTCCAATAACAGCTTTTTCGGATTTTCCATCAATTCAATGAAGCGGTTGGTAAATTCAACTGACGCTACGCCATCCGCAACACGATGATCGAAGGATAGGGACATGGTCATGATTTGTCTGATTGCAATCTCATCATTGTCCATGACAACTGGTGTTTTTTTCGTTTTATGAAACGCAATGATCGCGGTTTGTAATCCATTGATAATCGGTGTTGCTCCCATTCCACCGAGTGGGCCAACATTGCTAATCGTAAATGTTCCATCCTTCATGTCGCCAGTGGTCAGCTTTCCATCCTGCGCCTTTTTCGTCAATGCCTTCATTTCCGTGTTAATCTGGCGAATGGATTTCTTATCGACATTGCGAAGCACCGGCACGACTAATCCTTTTTCTGTATTTGTGGCAATCCCAATATGATAGTGCTTCAAAAGCTGGATTACACTGTTTTCCTGATCTAGCTTTGCATTGAAAACCCGATGTTCTTTCAATGCAATGGTGATTGCCTTTAGGAAAAACGCGACAACTGAAATGGACTCTCCCTCTTGCTTTAACTCATTTCGGAAAGCCAAAATCTTTGTCAAATCTGCTTCATCAAAGTGTGTCACATGGGGAATAGTGGTAATTGCCTTGGTTAAGTTATCACCAATTTTCTTCCGCATGCCTGTGTAGGCGATTGTATCTGGTTCTATAGGTTGTTCAGGTGTTTCATCAGCAGCTGCGAGACTACCAGTTTCAATAAAACGGTAGACATCTTCATCCGTTACTCTTCTTGCTGGACCCGTCCCTTGAATTTGCTCAATATCGACATCATGCTCACGGGCAATCTTTCGTGTGAATGGTGCTGCTAAAATACGGTGGTGTCTTTTTTGGACGTTCTGGACAACTGGCTCCTGCTCCATGGTACCCTGTTCTTGCACCGGCTTTCCTTGTTGAACCTCTTCAACCGCATGTTCTTTCTCATCATCAATTTCAATAATTCCCGTTCCAACTGTTACAACCTCACCTGTTTGATAACGAATTTTACTGATTTTTCCCGCAGCTGGAGAAGGAATCTCTGCAACCATTTTATCTGTTTGCAATTCTACTAGGGGCTGATCAACAGTAACTTCATCCCCCACCTTAACAAAAAAGTGAATGATCTCGCCTTCATTCATTCCTTCACCAATATCATGGAATTTCACTTCAACCATTGGATCACCTCCCTAAAACTCAACAACTTTCTTAATGGAATGAACAACACGTTCAGGTGTCGGCAAATAATTGTTTTCTAACGCAAATAAGGGGATCGGAACATCAAACCCTGTTACACGTTCAATCGGGGAACGTAAATATAGAAACGATGTATCATTAATCACTGAGGTTATCTCTGCACCGACACCGCCTGTCGCATGTGCTTCATGGACTATCACCGCCCGCCCTGTTTTTTGGACTGATTCAGCAATGATATCCCTATCAAGTGGATACAGTGTCCGCAGATCAATGACATCACATGAGATATTTTCCTTCTTCATTTTTTCTGCTGCTTTTAACGCCACCGGTATCATGGCACCCCAGGCAAGAATCGAAACATCTTCTCCTTCCTGAAGACGTTTACCTTTTCCAATTTCAACCGTATACTTTTCCTCTGGCACATCATTTCGTTCCCCGCGGTACAGGCGCATTGGTTCTAAGAACATGACTGGATCCGGGTCCTCTATTGCTGCAATGACAAGACCCTTTGCATCATAGGCGTTAGATGGGCAGACAACTTTAATACCTGGTAAATGTGTAAAGAGCGCCTCCACACTATCTGAGTGGATTTCTGGCGAACGAACGCCTGCACCATATGGCGCGCGAATCACCATGGGCAAGCTATAGTGTCCCATCGTCCGTGTTCGCGTTCTGGTCACATGTGTTGCGATTTGTTCAAATGCTGGATAAATAAATCCGAGAAATTGGATTTCTACAATTGGTCTTAGTCCATTCAGCGCCATCCCGACGGCTGCCCCCACAAAACCCGCTTCACTAAGCGGTGTATCAACGACACGTTGCTCACCGAATTGTTCCTGTAGTCCAACCGTTGCCCGGAATACACCACCGTTCTTTCCGATATCTTCACCAAGAATAAGTGTATTTTCATCCTCCGTTAACATCACCTTCAACCCATCATTAATCGCCTGAATCAAAGTGAGGGGCTTTGTTTTTATCATTGTTTGAACCATTAGAACATGCCTCCCTTTAGCGCGTTGAAGTTTTTCTTTTGCTCTTCAATTGTCCATGCAGGCTTTTCAAACACATAGTCAAACATCACATCCGAATTCGCTTTTTCATAGGACTCCATGTCACTGACAGCAGTGTCCAATTCTTCCTGTATTTCTTCTTTAATGGATGCAACCCAAGCATCATCCCACATGTTTTGCTTTTTCATAAATCTTTCTAACCGGAGGACAGGATCACGTTCCTCACGTGTCGCGTCACTTGCAGCCTGATCACGGTATTTAGACGGATCATCAGCGGTGGTATGAGCACCGAATCGCCAGGTGACTGCCTCAATAAGGGTCGGACCTTCCCCATTGCGCGCCCGTTCCAACGCTTCCTTCACGACAAAATTCACCGCAAACACATCCATCCCATCGACACGCTTTCCTGGGATTCCATATGCTTCCGCCTTTTGTGCAATCGTTTCGGAATTCATTTGTTTTTTAACTGGAAGGGAAATCGCAAATCCGTTGTTTTGGTTAAAGAATACAACCGGTGCGTTAAACACACTCGCAATATTTAGTCCCTCATGGAAATCCCCTTCAGATGTTGCACCATCACCGAAGTATGCAATGGCAGCGTTCTTTGTTCCCTTATACGTTTCCGCCATGGCAGCACCGGCCGCATGTGGGAGGTGGGTTGCGATGGGAATGGATGCTGGAAAAATATTCTTTTCAAGTGAAGGAACACATCCTTCAATTCGTCCATTCCAGTGAAGGAGCATCCGATTCAAATCTGCTCCAAATGTTAGGGTTGCACCATGATCACGATAGGTTGGGAAAAGCCAATCATCATTCTGTAAGGCCAGGGCACTTCCGACCTGGGAGCCCTCCTGTCCTTCAAAAGGGACGTATGTACCAATTCTGCCCTGGCGCTGGAGTGCAATTCCTTTATGGTCGTATGTCCTTATCCGGAGCATGTGGTAATAGTATGTTTTCGCCTGCTCCTCAGTCAGTAAATCCTGATAGTCAGCGGAGGTTACCTCTCCGTCTTTGTCAATAATTTGAAAAAGTGGATAGTTTGCTTCCATCTATTTCACACCTTTAATTCGTTATTTTGCGATGGGAGACCGGCAGATATATTCACGCACAATCCCCATCAAGTTTTAAAACTCAAAAATATTATCCGCGGATATTCCACTTTGGACGGCGATTGCGTGCGAAAAAATTGCTGCGCGCACGTTGTTCTTCCATTCGCTTATCACACCTGCGATTTGCTGCTTCTTCTGTCGTAATGGAATCAAGTTCCGCTTCTTTATAAATTTCCAATAACGAGTTATAGATCGCCTTCGTTTTAGCGAGTACCCGATCTTTATTAGGGCCATAGAGTTCATCGGCAACTTGAATTAACCCACCCGCATTTACAATATAATCCGGCGCATACAAAATCCCTTTATCATGCAGCATTTTCCCATGCTTTGCTTCAAGTAACTGATTGTTTGCGGAACCAACAACTGCTTTCGCCCGCAGTTGCTCAACAGTATGGTCATTGATAATTCCGCCGAGAGCACACGGTATAAAGAAATCTGCATCAGCCCGATAAATGTCCGCATTATCAACAACCTTAATAGTGCCTTCCAGTTTAGCGGCTTTTTCTTCTATCAGCCCTAACACTTCTTTATTAATATCTGTCACATAAATTGACGCTCCTGCGTGCAATAAGTGTTCAGCGACCTTAAAGCCCACTTTTCCAAGCCCTTGAATCGCATAGGTTTTATCTGCTAGATGATCGCTCCCCTGCATAAATTGGCTAGTTGCTTTCAAGCCGTAGATAACACCCTCTGCCGTTGGTATTGATGAATCACCGCCACCTCCGTAGGCCTCTGGTAACCCATTAATAAAATTCGTTTCCCTCATAGCATGAACAAAATCATCCATCGTTGTTCCCATGTCTGTTCCCGTGTAAAATCGACCGTTTAATGAATCAACATGTTGCCCGAAAGCCCGGAACAATGCTGGTGACTTATCCGTCTTTGGGTCACCAATAATAACTGCTTTCGCTCCGCCAAAGTCCAAATCAGCGGCAGCACATTTATAAGTCATGCCTTCTGATAGTCGAAGTGCATCCTCAAGTGCCGCATCCACTGAATCATACGGGCGCATCCTTGTTCCCCCAGTCCTGGACCGAGTGTTGTGTTATGAATCGCGATAATTGCCTGTAAGCCGGACGCCGGGTCATTACAAAAAACAACCTGTTCATGGCCAGCAATCTTTTCAAACATATCCGCATTCACACTTGACTTTTCAAGCCCCTGTTTCATTATTCTTACCCCCATTTAATTTTCGTCTACGCCGCAAATTGTTCCATTGATCTATTTCACTTTTTCACATTTATTCACATCGTTGTATTTTCCTGCAAAGAAGGCTAATGGTTCACCATCTGTAATGCATACATCCGTAACTTCACCGATGTATAGTGTATGGTCTCCGGCAATTACCGTGTTGTGCACATTACATGTCAGATTTACCAATGAATCTTTGATTGTTGGCATCCCATTGAACCAATTAAAGTCTATGTTTCTATTTTCCTTTTTTTGACCTGCAAAATAGGCAGACATTTCCTGCTGCTCACTGTTTAGAATACTTATCGCGAATTTGCCGGATTCTTTGACATATTTATTCATATGGGCATTTTCACCAACTGAAATTAGCACTAAAGCTGGATCCAATGATACCGACATAAAGGCATTCGCTGTCATTCCCTTTACTTCATCATCAAGCATTGTTGTGATGACAGTAACACCGGTCGCAAACTTCCCCATCGCGGTTCGAAATGTACGATCATCCATCTGTATCAACTCCCCTTTTAGATATATGCCCTATCTATCAATTGCCTTACACCCTATATGACGAAGGTGGGTTTATGCTGTTTCAGCTTAGCCTGTTTTTGTTCAACCCTTTCCCCGGTTATAACGTCAAGAACGGATGATGCTTCGTTGAACCAGCAATCAGGGGCTGCGTGCCCCCAGAACGTTTGACGCATCGGGTCATTAATATCCCACCTGATTGGTTTAAAATCTGGATCACTAGTTAAATAATCTCCATTGTATAATTCAATCCGGTGCCCATCGGGATCACGTAGGTATAGAAAAAAGGCATTCGACAGGCCATGACGGCCAGGTCCGCGCTCAATATTTTCACCGTAACCCATTGATGCAAGCACATCACACGTATTAATTACCGCAAGTGGATCTGGCAGCCAGAAACCAATGTGGTGCAAACGTGGTCCAACTCCATTCATAAAGGCCTGATCATGTACCGTATGTTTGCGGTGCAGCCAGGTTGCCCAGACATCTCCATCTTTTGTGTCCGTATACTCCGAACAAGCAAATCCGAGTTCGTCACGGTAGAAATTTTCCGCTTTTTCAACATCTGGTACATTGCAATTGAAATGGTCAATTCGCTGCATCCGTGATCCTTTATATAGGTCATAGCGCTGCAGCAACCGCTCAGCGGGATCCATTTCCGCAAAAAATTCCAGCGGAAGCCCCGAACAGTCCTGCACGCGAAGCGTTCGGCCAATCGCATGCTGCTCGCCCTTATCCAGCCATTTTGTTTGGTAACCTTTCATCTCAAACATCTCTGATAGCGCTTTCAAATCATTGTCAGATGAAACCTTGTAACCTAGCACTTCCACATTTGGTTTGGTGGACTTTTTTAAAACTAGGCTATGATGTGTATGTTCTTCCAACCCACGCAGGTAAATATGCTTTTTGTCTGATTCTGTTTCAACAAATCCAAGAGCATCCACATAAAACTTACGTGATGCTTCCAAATCGGTCACATGTAAAATTGACCGTGCACAACGGATAATCGAAAAATCCATCCATGCTCCCCCTTTTTACTTACTTTTCATTAATTAAACTTCAACTTCATCTGTCTTTTTCAAAAAATCATCTACAAATTTTTTATAGGAATCTTTTTCATAATCGTCAAAGTACGACATCCCCATTTTAATTGGATCACCAAAGAAATAATATTCATAATGTGCCTGGCGTGCTCCAAACGCACTCATTGTTACATCCCATGCTAACCGGAATAATTGAACACGGTCTTCACCCTCCAGATTTTTACCTTGTAAACCACTCTTAATAATTGGTCCGATTTCCTCGTGCATAAAGTCGTCATGTGTAGGAATCCCCATCAACCCTGATGCACCTAGGATTCGGATGATTTCTACTAATCTCGGATATATTCTTGGATACCAGTTACGCGCTGCATTTAATGCATCGAAATCTGGGGTCATCGTGCCGGATTCATCTAATTTCGCATTATGTTCTGCCCGGTACAGATGTGACTTCATTGTCTCAAGGGCCAGCATAATTTCCGAACCTTTATCCTTTACATGCTGGAACTGGTCGATGCCAATTGCATCCATCACGCTTAATGCCACCCCTAGAATGAATTCCGTTTTCACAATATTTTTTGCAACAACCTGGTGGGACATATGAACAACTGCATTCGTTTCGCGGAACGTCCGGTTACAAACGGATGAGTTCCCACAAACAAACACGCGCTCCCAAGGAACAAAGACGTTTTCAAATGAAACAATCGCATCACTTTCTTCAAAACGGGAGCCCAGTGGATGATCCCATTGATTTTTGCCATAATCAAATGACTCGCGACAAATAAACTTCAATCCTGGTGTATTATTCGGAATCGCAAATGCTAACGAGTAAGGATCGTCCTGCTCCCCGGCTTTTTTGACGGTTGATGGGAAGACAAGAATTTCATCGGTAATACCACCTTGTGTAGCAAGTAATCGAATACCATTCACGATTATTCCATCATCACGTTCCTCTACAAGCTGCAACGCAACATTACCATCCTTCAATTCTGACTGCATCTTGGCACGGTTTACCTGGGGGTGGATCAATGTATGTGTCAGACTGATATCATTTTCCCGAGCATACTCGTAATAATTTCTGGCATTCTCGGCAAAGCGCGGATCAGCCTCAGCAAATAATCCGTTATTCATGCCCATGGCCATCACTTCCGCATTTAAATAATCCGGTGAACGTCCCATCATCCCTCCTGATGTGCGCGCCCATTCCTGCATTGCCTCGCGGCGCATAATCAAATCATCGATCGTCGTTGGTTGTAAATAGGTCATGCCAACCTGATCCCCGCTGGTTGGTGATGTATATAACATCGTATCCTTTTTCTCGTATTGGAGATCATACAAATGCGCCATTGATTGAATCACATTTTTAAAAGCTGGATGTGTTGTGACATCCTCCACACGCTCCCCGTGGATATAAACATTATTGTTCGCTTTTTGTAATCGATCGATATATTCCTGACCTGTTTTTGCTGGCATAAATTTGCCCTCCTTAAGTTATCTAGTTTATTTTTTCTTTCCAAACTCCGGAATGTGGTGGTCGCTCATTGCGACATGGATTGCTTTCGGTTCAGTATAAAATTCCAAAATAGCAAAGTGGCCACCTTCACGTCCCATTCCACTTGCCTTCATACCGCCAAAGGGAATTCGCAGATCACGTACATTTTGCGCATTGATCCACAGCATGCCGGAATCAACAGCTTGAGCAACTCGATGCCCGCGTTTAATATCGTTCGTCCACACATATCCGGCTAACCCGTAATCCACATCGTTCGCCATTTGAATGACTTCTTCCTCTGTTTCAAATTCAATGACAGCCATCACTGGACCAAAAATTTCCTCCTGACTGACGCGCATGTTATTTTTTGCATTGAGCAGCAAAGTTGGGGGTACGAAATTTCCTGTTTTTACTTCTTTCGGAACAGTCCCTTGGACAACCTCACAGCCCTCTTCTTTGGCAAACTCGATGTAGCTGGTCACTTTTTCAAAATGACCTTTATTGATCAGTGGGCCAAGCTGCGTGCTATCGTCCATCGGGTCACCAATCTTCACATTCTGAACCCGTTCTTTTAATGCTTTCACGAAGCGATCTTTAATGTTTTGATGAAGGAAAACCCGTGAATTCGCTGTACAACGCTCCCCGTTGAAGGAAAAGATTCCCCATACCGCTGCATCCAACGCACGGTCAAAGTCCGCATCATCAAACACGATTAACGGCGATTTTCCCCCAAGCTCCATCGATGTTTTTTTCAATGAATCAGCACTGTTCTTAATAATTGTTTTACCTGTTACGGTTTCACCGGTGAATGAAATCGCTTTCACTTTTTCGTTTTTAACAAGCGCATCTCCTGCTGTCTCTCCATAACCGTGAACGACATTAAATGCGCCTTTTGGTAATTCCGCCTGATGAATGATTTGTGCCAATTTATTCGCCGATAGCGGCGACAATTCAGCTGGTTTTAAAATAACCGTGTTCCCTGTTGCAAGTGCCGGTGCCACCTTCCAGGTAGTCAGCATAAACGGTGCATTCCATGGTGTAATTAGTCCAACTGCGCCAAGCGGTTTATAGACTGTATAATTGATAAACTCATCATCGACCGCATACGCATCACCATGCATACGGGATTGCACCATCCGTGAATAGAAGCGGAAATTTTCCGCGGCCCGGCCAACCATTTTCCGTGTCTGGCTAATCGGCAGCCCGGAGTCCAGTGATTCTAGTAGCGCAATCTCCTCAATCTCTTCGTCAATTAAGTCAGCAATTCGCTCAATGTAACCCATGCGCTCTTTTTGCTTCATGCTCCCCCACGGGCCCGTTTGAAAAGCATCATCAGCAGCTTTGACTGCTTTTTCAATATCGGCTTTTTCCCCTTTTGCCACGCGATTGGTCACTTCATTCGTAAATGGATTCATGTTATTGAAGTATTCAGAATTACACGCTTCTACAAATTCTCCATTAATGTACTGTTTTACTTCAGCCACTTGTTTGTGTTCCAAAACTATCACCTGCTCTTAAAGTAATTTATATGCTTTTAGTGTTTCCCTAATTTCAGCCTGGACTGCTTCTGATGGTACATCAAGTGGTTTGCGCAATACCGGTTTAATTTTACCCATCATCCCTAATGCAGCTTTGGCGGGAGCCGGGTTTGTGTCACGAAATAGAACGTCATTTAGCGGCATTAATGAGTAATGCAGATCCTGAGCGCCTTTTACATCTCCCACTTCCCACTTGTTATATAAGTCAGCCACCTCTGTTGGTGCAACGTTTGCGGTCGCACTGATATGGCCAGCACCGCCAATTGCAAGCATCGGGTAACAGAGCACCTCAATACCGGAATAAAGATTGAAATCACGTCCAGCCTTCAGTAACACTTTATTTACATGTTCGAAGTCTTTGTTTGCTTCCTTAACGCCAATGATATTTTCGCAGTCTTCAGCTAATCGGGCTATCGTGTCAGCCTCTAGGTTAACCGCCGTACGTCCAGGAATATTGTATAAAATAATCGGTATGTCGACTGAATCCGCAACCGTTTTAAAATGTTTGTACAATGCATGCTGATTTGGTTTATTGTAATACGGAACAATGACGAGCGCACCATCCGCCCCCATTTCCTGTGCAGCTTTTGTCATCCGCATTGTTTCATCATGATTCGTGGAACCAGTTCCAGGAATAAATGGGACACGTCCATTAACTGTTTTACATGCTGTCTCCATAACTGTCATGCGCTCATCGACAGACATGGAACTTGGTTCACCTGAAGTTCCGGTAACTGAAATGCCATGGCTTCCTTTTTCGATATGCCAGTTTATTAATTCTTTGAATTTATTAAAATCAATACTCTCATCTTCGTTAAACGGTGTAATGACTGGAGAAATTGACCCCCTGAACCGCTTTTTCGCTTCTTCATACGCCATATTTTTAACCCTCCGTTTAGAAATCCGTTCTTTTTTTCTTACCAATTTTCTGAACAATTAAATCGTATATGATTTCAAATATGATGTCAATACTGACCAAATTACTTTGGTATTGGCAACACGTTGGCTCCCATACCATCAAGAGACTTAAAAAATATTAATCAAATGTAAACGCTTACTTTTATTAACAAACTAAAAACCCTGTTTGGGGCAATAAATCCCGGACAGAGTTTTTACGTGTCACTTATTTCTAGTTGTTTTAGCCTTCTGCGCTCAAAATCCTCTGCTGTTCTGATTTTATGCATCCGTGCTGCCGATTCTAATACGGGAAAGTCTGAACTGTTTTCAAGCAAGTCAATTAGTTCGTTATGTTCAATGATTGATGTCTTCACCCTTTTCGAATACAATGTCGAACCTAGTCCGCGGATTGAATCGAGTCTTGCCCATGTGTCCTTAATTTGTTCAACCAAGTAAGGGTTTTTGCACTCCTCACAAATGATTTGATGAAATTGGAAATTCAGTTTTCCATACAGTAATATATCGAAGTCTTCCAGTGCCACCTCCATTTCCTTATTTTTTTCTTTCAACATGGTTATCTTTTCTTTTGGAAAATCAACACCAGTCATTGCTGTCGCATAGCCCTCTAGTACCGCCAATACCCGTAGTGCATCTGAGTATGCTGTTTCATTCACCTGTGCCACGACCGGACCGACATTTTGTTTGTAAAATACCAGCCGCTCCGATTCAAGCTGGCGAATAGCCTCCCTGACAGGAATCGAACTCGACTTCAGTTCCTTTGCCAATTGATCGATTACAATCCGTTGACCAGGCACAAAAACACGTTCAATTATTCTTTCCTTAATTACCCGATACGCTTTCTGTTGCTTGTTTTCTTTTATCATAATAGTCTAATAATATATGATTTGATATATGACGTCAACCCATCAAAGGATTAGTAAATCTTTACATCTTTTAGGTCAAGCAAAAAAGAGCCCCGCCATGACTTTCCCACCCATGGACTATGGACTCTTTTCATTACTATGGCTGATTTTTAAAAGATTGTTGTTTTTGACACAAAATCCATAAACTGCGACATATGCGCTGGGTTGTTTTCCGCTGCAGACCGTTGCTTTCCGCGGGCGAGTGACGAGCCTCCCCGGACTGTTACAAAGGGCACTGAAAAAGTGGTGGATTTTACTAATTTAGCTTTTCACTTTTACTTAGCATCTTGAATATACGGAGACTCCTGTGGGAAGTAAGAGATCGGCGAGACCCCACAGGACGGCAGTCCGAGGAGGCTCGGCACTCTCCCACGGAAAGCGAAGTATATTCAAGATGCGATAATTGATCCGCATATTTGTACTATATTTACCTTTTTCAGTGGCCTCCTGTTACATCGCAGTTTTTATCAACTGTGATGATATTAGCTACAAACTATGTGAAAAAATGCCGTTGTTATGATTCAGTTGGTCGTTCTTTTAATTCCTCATCATTTTTACCTTCAAATCGCAATCCCCATCCAGTAATTGCCGCAATCAGCATAATTACAACCAGGAACCAGCCCTGGAAAACAAATGGGAATACTTCTGTTGGAGAAACAACAGGCAACCATTCATATGTTTCTTTCGATAATTTGATGGTTGACCATCCCAATAAAACAGGCGCCCCCCATGGAAAAATGTAACCAAGTGCTGAAGTAACCGCGTCAAGCATGTTTGCCCTGCGATAGCGATGAATCTTATATTTTTCCCCTAATTCTTTTACAAAAGGCGCGGCAGCAATTTCTGCAGCTGTGTTAATAGTAATAGCACTGTTTAGTAATGCTACGATCCCCCAGATAGCAAGCTCTGCACGTCGAACGGAATTTTTAATCCATTTGATCATCACACCAGTAATTGCGTCCATCGTCCCGCCTAATTTTAATAAGTGGGCACAAGCGACAATCAGCAGGATTAAGACTGCCATGTTCATATAACCCATAACTCCTTCAACCAGTGCGCCGGTTATAACTGTATCAGAATTAGGATCAAAACTGATAATATCGGAAAACGCAGCAAGGTTCATCGCAACAATGATTCCAATTGCTGCCAAAATACCCCAGGTCAAGGAGGTAACTAAATGCTGCCCGGTTAAAGCTAAAATAAGTACAATTGCAAATGGGATAAGCATAACCAAACCTGTTGGTTCATTGGCATCCATTATGGCAGATGCACCCGCAGAACCTCCAGCGGCTGTTCCTCCACCACCGAATATTGCGAATAAAATGGTAGTTGGAATCGCCGCCATAATAGAATATTTAAAACGGCTGCGAACAACGCCTGGCACATCCGCTTCCTGCGTAGTTGCAGATACAATGGTAGTATCTGAAACCGGTGCTAAGTTATCACCAAATACTGCCCCAGCCAAAATAGCTGCGAACATAAATGTAGGATCAGCACCAACTGCGACACCCGCCGGATACATTAGTGTACAAAAGGCAACTGTTGTTCCATATCCGGTACCAACTGCTGTAGAAAAAATTGCTGCCAGCAGGAATGTCATTGCTGCAAACAATCCTCCAGTGAGTCCGGTAATACCACCAATCCACACTAGTCCTTCCACAAGTCCGCCAACTTGAAGAATTTGGGCAAACATACCAGCATAAAACCATGCTACGATTGCCACAACACCTACCGGTTGGGCTAGTCCATCAAACAACCCCTGGGCATAGTCGCCCCACTTACTTTTACTGAAGAATAAACCAAGTGTAATCCCAATTAGTGCACCCATAACAAGCCCCACTTCAGATGAAAGCTTTAGGACACTGGTTGTAATCGCCCAAACAACAAAAAATACTAACGGAACTGCTGCACCAAAAGCTCCTAGTCTGAAATCCAACTTTTGAATCCGCTTACTTCCTTCTGTACGTGCTAACTCTTCTTCTGCTGAAGTCATACTTTCCTCCTCCTACTCGGTACCATACACCGAACCTTGTCATCTTTTGTCGAATACCTTTGAATAAAAACAGCCATCCATTTAGATGACTGTTTTACGTTAGACCATATATTATATTATCATAATTTATATAAATTAGAAATTAGAAATCCAATGAGACATTTGCTTATTTATCAGCAAAAAACGCCTCTGCTTTTTCTAAGAACTTTTCCTGATCAGGTGACAAATCATACTCTTCCTCTATCGCATCAACCGGGCAAACCGCTTTACATGCACCACAATCGATACAAATATCCGGGTCTATGTAAAATTGATCCTTGCCTTCTTCAATGCAATCAACTGGACATACACTTACACATTCAGCGGATTTTTCCGGTCCGCATGGGTCCAAAATTACAAATGCCACAACATTCCCTCCTTAAAAAACCAACTTACTCTATTAAATAATAGAAAGGGCGCGAATTTCAAGTCGCATGCTTATTTTCAAAATATAAATGAGCATGCAGTGAACACCCGGGATTAAAGGAAGCATGACACGACGGGCATACCGATCCACTATCTAAATATTGTTGTATCGTTAATTCCGTTCCACAGGCACCACATAATACGGCTTGCTGATTATACATTGACTTCGGCCATACCTCTGGATTGCCACAGCCATGTTCTGCATGACACTGATAACAAGGGTAGTATTGACCGCAGCAGTAAAATTTAATCGCAATCCGGTCCCTTTCCGTATGGTAATGCTTACATCGTGTTTCATGATCAATTGATCCAATCACCTTCATTACAATCCCTCCACCTTATATAATACCCGGCATTCAGAGCTTGTGCAAACTTATATCATGATATGTCTAGCTCCTGCGCCCAGAAGCTGCCGTCATAAGCAATGGACACTTCGAACGCGAAACCCGTGCGTTCTACGGTCCCTTGCTTATGCGCCCGCTTCTTACCGGGCGCTTACGCTTTTCCTTTATGCTTTCTTATTTCGGAACATAGGTTTGACAATACACATAAATAGGGTATAATAGTAATGTTAGATTTTGTAATATATAAAGTAAGATAAAATGGCAATTCTACGCAAGATATTTTAAGGAAAGCTTATTCACACTGGCGCGACTAAGGGGTCGCAAGGACGTAAAAGCAGGTAGGGTTTACGTTGCTTAAGTTAGTGGAACAATTACCGCGGTTATGGAAGTCACAGACTTTCAAATGGAAATTATTCTCCCTGAATTCCAGGGAATGGAAAATAAAAATCAAAACTTATATGTTACGTAATGAATCGGAGGGGTACTCTTATAGTGAGGGTGCCCCTTTTCCAATACATATTAATGGAAGGAAGCTGAAGAATGAGTGATTTACTGATTGGGACAAATCAAACAATGGAAGTACTTAGAAAGATTGATACAGGCTACGTTCTAAAGAAGGGGATGTCAGAAGTGCTCCTGCATCACAATGAAACAGAACATGAACTAACCGAACACCAGGAGGTCGATGTTTTTATATATATGGATAAGAAAGGACAAATGACCGCGACAACAAAACTCCCAAGTATCGAACGGGATGTATACGGTTTTGCAGATGTCGTTGAAGTTGTCAAAAACCTTGGTGCCTTTGTCGATATTGGGACAACAAAAGAAATTCTAGTATCAAAAGATGATTTGCCACTTTTTGAAAATGTATGGCCCATCCCAGGCGACAAATTATATGTCACCCTTGGCACCGACCAAAAAGGACGTTTGCTGGCAATCCCAGCATCAGAGGGAATTCTTGATCTTGAATGGGTGAATGCACCGAATGAGGCATTGAATCAAACACTTAGCGGACGTGTTTTTCGAACAAGCAAAGAGGGATCCGTCATTCTTACGGAGGAAAACTATCGTGGCTTTATCCACCATACGGAACGAAAGGCAGAACCCAGATTAGGAGAATGGGTAACTGGACGGGTAATTGAAGTTAAGGCGGATGGCAGTCTGAACATGTCACTGCGCCCATTGAAGCAACACAGCAGGATTGAGGATGCGGAAGCAATCCTTCAGCACCTTGAGGAAAATGAAGGTGTCATTCCCTTTAGCGATAAAAGTGATCCCGATGATATTCTTGGTACATTTAACATTAGTAAATCTGCCTTCAAACGTGCACTTGGCAAACTGATGAAGGATGGAAAAATAGAACAAATAAATGGAGAAACACATCTAAAAAAATAATCCCATACAAACATCTGCCTTTGTGCAGGTGTTTTTTGTATCTATGGTGCTTTTCCCACATCTGTCGGAATAATAGTTTGCAGCTGTGCAGCACAGAATAAAGGACAAAGATTCTTTACTTGACTATTCATACTTAATAACTTAATATATTAAAGGCTTTAATTCATATAAAATTACTTGGTCTTAGGACCTTGGAATTTTCATATTTTATACTGATAAACACTTATACTTTCTAAAGTATAAGTAAAGGGAGGAAATTCTGATGAAAAAAGCACTTCTTAGCATTATTGTATTATGTTTTATCCTAGTTCTTTCTGCATGTGGCACTGACGAAGAAAATGCGGGCAGCAATAATGCTTCAGACAGTAAAAACTTATATAAAAGCATTCAGGATAAAGGGAAGATTTTAATTGGAACTGAAGGTACTTATCCGCCATTTACATTCCATAATGATGAAGGCGAACTTACCGGATTTGATGTGGAAATCGCCCGCGAAGTAGCCGATCGCATCGGCGTAAAAGCAGTATTTAAAGAAACAAAATGGGATTCCATGTTTGCTGGTTTAAACTCTGCACGGTTTGACATGATTGCAAACCAGGTTGGTAAGACACCTGAACGAAAAGAAAAATATGAGTTCTCAGATCCTTACACCAAATCATCCGCTGTACTTGTCACACATAAAGATAATAATGAAATTAAAAGCTTTGCAGATATCGACGGCGTACCATCTGCTCAATCTTTGACAAGCAACTACGCGGACATCGCCAAAGAATATGGAGCCGACGTGACATCGGTCGAGGGTTTCAAAGAAGCAATGCAGTTGATTGCGTCCAAACGGGTGAAAGCAACAATTAATGACCGATTATCTGTACTGGATTATTTAAATACACAAAAAGATGCGCCAATTAAAATTGTTGACCGCGAAGATGATGCGTCACAAACCGCTTTCGCCTTCCGTGAAGGTAGTGATAAATTGATTGAGGCTGTCAATAAAGCACTAGCTGAAATGAAGGAAGATGGCACATATCTAGAAATCTCCAAGAAATGGTTTAATGAAGATGTATCTAAGTAATATTTTTACGAGTCCTGAAATGCAACAAGAATACTTGGACATTTTTATAAGCTCCCTTTGGCCATTAATCCAGGGAGCTTTAATTTATACAATCCCATTAGCCTTAATCACATTTGTTATTGGGTTAATTCTTGCTGTACTCACAGCACTTGCCCGATTATCAGGCATCAAACCATTACAGTGGATTGCCCGGTTTTATGTGTCAATTTTACGTGGTACGCCTTTACTTGTTCAATTATTCATCATATTTTTTGGTCTGCCAAGTGTCGGAATTACAATCGATTCATTTACTGCCGCCATCATCGGGTTTTCATTAAGCGTTGGTGCGTATGGATCAGAAATCATTCGTGCGGCCCTCCTGTCAATCCCAAAGGGCCAATGGGAAGCAGGATTTTCCATCAGCATGACGTATACTCAGGCATTGCGGAGGATAATTCTGCCACAAGCAACACGGGTATCTATTCCGCCATTATCGAACTCGTTTATTAGCCTGGTAAAGGATACATCGCTTGCCTCTACTATCATTGTTGCGGAAATGTTTCGTAAAGCGCAGGAGATCGCCGCCCAAAACTATGAATTTCTACTGATTTATTCAGAGGCTGCACTAATTTATTGGGTAATATGTATGATTCTATCTTTTGCCCAGGGGCGAATCGAGCAAAAATTAGATCGGTATATCGCAAAATAGGGGGATATCATGTTAGCTGTTAATGACTTACACATCCAATTCGGTGACCTTGAAGTATTAAAAGGAATTGATTTAAATATTGAAAAAGGGAAAGTTATCGTTATGATTGGGCCATCAGGTTCAGGTAAAACTACCTTTCTTCGTTGTTTAAATGCTTTGGAAACACCAAGTAAAGGAATAATTAATATAAATAATCAGCAAGTAGATTTTAAGAATGGTCCACGAAAAAAGGAAATTCGAAAACTGCGGGAACAAACAGGAATGGTGTTTCAAACACATAACCTATTCCCCCATTTTACCACGGCAGAAAACGTGATGGAGGGACTTGTTACCGTTAAAAAAATGAAGAAAAGCAAGGCCAGGGAAATTGCGCGAGAGCTCTTGACCAAGGTTGGACTCGCTGAAAAAGTGGATGCGTATCCTTACCAATTGTCGGGTGGGCAGCAACAGCGAGTTGGAATTGCCCGTGCATTAGCAATGGATCCTAAGCTTATTTTATTTGATGAACCAACATCTGCCTTAGACCCTGAGCTTGTTGGTGAAGTTCTCAAGGTAATGAAGGATTTAGCTGAAGAGGGAATGACGATGGTAGTTGTCAGTCATGAAATGAAATTCGCGAAAGAAGCTGCGGACGAAGTATTGTTCATGGATAACGGAGTAATTGTCGAACGCGGAAAACCAAATGACATATTCAACAATCCAAAACAAGAAAGAACCAAACAATTTCTTAATAAACTGCAATAAGTGATATTTCATTCAGTGGGGGTTTTTATTTCTTCCCAACCAATCGGGCTTGTACGGGCAGTTTCCCCACTTAAATTTTTCTGAGCCAAGCTTGTTTTGGGGGAAATACTGCCCGTCAAACTGCGATAATAGGCTGACATATGTTAGCCTTTTTCTATTAGGAGGTATAACACATGAACCGTCCACTAAAAAAAGAATTTTACCACCAACCAACCTTGGAACTTGCCAAAGCATTGCTAGGCTGTATATTGGTCAAAAAGACACCTGAAGGCATTGCTTCGGGAATGATAGTGGAAACAGAAGCATATATGGGGCCCGATGATCGCGCGGCACATAGTTTTGGCAACCGCCGCACCAAACGCACTGAGGTTATGTTTGGTGAACCTGGTATTGCCTATACCCATACCATGCATACACATTGTCTGATTAATGTGGTAAGCGGGGCAGTCGGTAAACCTGAAGCAATTTTAATTAGGGCAGTCGAACCTGTGGATGGTCAGGAATTAATGGCTCCACGAAGACCAAAAGCAAAGAATCAATTTCAATGGACAAATGGGCCGGGTAAATTAACGAAAGCACTCGGGATAACTATGGCTGACTACGGACATCAACTTGATAAACCTCCGTTGCAAATTATGGAAGGACAGTTGATTGATGACGCACAGATTGTAGCTGGACCACGAATTGGTATCCATAATTCGGGTGAAGCGGTGCATTATCCATGGCGGTTCTCAGTGAAGGAAAATAAATTTGTATCAAAAAAAACGTGAGGCACTTGTAATGGTCGCCTCACGTTTTTTTATCCATTTCTTGATAAGCCTCGATAAAATGCTGATAAGTTGCCCTTCCAAACCGTTCCGCATTTTCACCAAAGAATTCCTCATACGTTTGCTCACGTGCTTGATCAAGTGAGCAGCCAAGTGTATTCATTCGTAATTTAAAATAGGATTGGAAATAGTCCTTGCTCAATGTCGCACCGTTCTTGATAACCATAACTATTCCCCCTTCCTATCTATGATAACAAATCAGCGAAGTTGGACAAAGCACATAGAATGAATAGATTATTTTACTTAACTCCTTTAAATCTTTTTCAAGTGCAAAAAACACCCAGAACAGCAATCGCTTTCTGAGTAGTTCCCGCATTTTTTATAATAATGAAATAATCCATCCAATTACTACAATAGCTCCAATGATCATCAAAATTGTACGTAGCATGAAATCATCCTTTCATTCTAATAACCTGCTAATACCTTTATAATTACCCCGATACGATGACTTATAAACTACTGTACATGTATATGCAACAATAATAGAACCTATTTCTGTATTTCAAAAATTTCATCAAGCTTGCTGGACATATATGCGTGACTATCTTCCACGCCAATGTTGTAAAACAATGGAGCAAGCTCTTCAATAAAGAAGTCCAAAATTAGCAACGATGCCAAATCACCAATGTCCTCCCCGCGCTCAGTTTCGAAATATCCTTTTATCAAACTCGCCATTTCATCCTTTTGTTCTTTCGATAATTCAAATTTTGGTTTCATAGAAATCTTCCTTTCAGTTACAAACATTTACTGCACTAGTATAACAATAAGGAGCAGGAATTCGATATTTTTTGTCGAATTAACTATGTATACGAGGAGGTTCTTATATGCAGACATTTGAAAATTACAAGTACGAGCGCCCAAATTTAGACAACGAAAAAGCAGCGTTCGCTGATTTACTTAGCACATTTAAGCATGCTTCAACCATTGAAAAAGCAAATAAAGCAATTAAGGAAATCAATACATTCCGTAACAGACTATCAACTTTATTCAATCTAGTTTATATCCGTGATTCCATTGATACAAATGATGAATTTTATCAAAAGGAACGTGACTTTTTCGATGACATAGAGCCAGAAATTAAGTCATTAAACACGGATTTTTACAAAGCGCTGATTACATCTGATTACCGTGATGAACTGGAAAAACAATGGGGCAAACAACTTTTCAGTATTGCTGACTTTGAGATTAAAACATTTGATCCCAAGGTTATCAAACTACTGCAAAAGGAAAACAAGCTGACATCTGAATACTCCAAGTTGGTTGCATCGGCTGAGGTTGAATTTCAAGGTAAAACGCTGACACTTGCACAGCTTGGCCCTTATGCCCAGGATAAGGACCGGGCAACTAGGAAAAAGGCGATGGAGGCAAGTTCCGGATTCTTTGCACAACACGCTGAAAAGTTTGATGATATTTACGACCAGCTTGTGAAAACACGCCATGAAATTGCTACAACGCTTGGTTACAAAAATTTTGTCGAGCTTGGCTATGTCCGCATGCTTCGAATCGATTATGATGCGGAGATGGTAAGTGTATTCCGAAAACAAGTCCGGGATTACATCGTTCCGCTTGTAACAAAGCTTTATGAAAAACAAGCAGCTCGAATTGGCGTTAATCAACTAAAAAGTTATGATGAATCATTCAAATTCAAGACAGGAAACGCTATTCCTAAAGGAACACCGGAATGGATTATTGAAAATGGGAAGAAAATGTACGAGGAATTATCCGCAGAGACGAATGAATTTTATCATTTTATGCTTGATCACAACCTGATGGATTTGGAAGCCAAAAAAGGCAAGGAAGCTGGCGGCTATTGTACATTTATTGAGGATTACCAGTCACCATTTATTTTCGCAAACTTTAACGGAACATCAGGGGACATTGATGTTCTGACACATGAAGCGGGTCATGGATTTCAGTTTTATGAAAGCCGGAACATTGGAATCCCTGAATACTTAATTCCAACAAATGAAGCGGCCGAAATCCATTCAATGAGTATGGAATTCTTCACATGGCCATGGATGGAATTGTTTTTCAAGGAGGATACAGAAAAATATAAGTATGCTCATTTAGCTGACGGCTTACAGTTCTTACCTTATGGTGTTGCAGTCGATGAGTTTCAGCATCTTGTTTATGAAAATCCGGAGTGGACACCTGAGGAACGTAATCAAGCATGGAAAAAGTTAGAAGAAACCTATTTGCCACATCGGAATTATGATGGTAATGCATACCTCGAATCAGGGCGTTTTTGGCAGCGTCAAGGGCATATCTATGATGTACCTTTTTATTATATCGATTACACGCTTGCTCAAATTTGTGCCTTCCAGTTCTGGAAACGCGCACAGGATGACCACAAGACGGCATGGGACGACTATATTAAGCTATGTCAGCTTGGCGGAACAAAGTCCTTCCTCGGTCTTGTCGAGTCGGCAAACCTTCGTTCACCATTTAAGGAAGGCTGCGTAGAATCTGTGGTTGATACAATTGAAAAATGGCTGGACTCTGTCGACGATAAGTCCTTCTAATAAAAGATCGCTTCCCTCAAATAGAGAGAAGCGATCTTTTCTATTTCACATTAACTCGACCTACTTGCCCGTCTTCCAGGCGAACCTTGATGCCATGTGGGTGAAACGATGAATTTGTTAGTAAATCCTTTACAATACCATGTGTGAGCCGGCCTGTCTGCTGATCCTTTTTCAATACAATATCAACTTCAAGCCCTGGCTTTACCTGGTCACGATACCTTCCATCAACAGCCATGCTAACGATCCTCTCTTTTTCCAACTAGTTTTATTATACATGACAAATTCCATTACTTCATCCCCTCTGATTTCCGATCAAATATATTCAGGTTCCCTATCCGCTCTGCCGCTTCTGCCAGCCGTTCCTCATCCGCTAACAATCCCACTCGCACATAGCCTTCCCCTGCAGAACCAAAACCATTTCCAGGTGCTGTTGCAACATGCGCTTTGTTAAGTAACAGTTCTGAAAACTCCTCAGAACTATAACCATCAGGAACAGGCAGCCAGGCAAAAAAGGTCCCCTTTGGTGCCTCAACCTTCCAGCCGATTTTATTCAGGTTTTCAATAAAACAATTCCGGCGGTTTTCATAGGTATCTACTAATTTCCGTACCACTTCCTGGTCTCCATTCAATGCGCTTGCTGCAGCTGCTTGAATCCCGCCAAATAAACTCACGTGTAAATGATCTTGAAGCAGGTTTATTCCTTTCACTACCGATTTATTTCCAACTGCAAACGCAACACGCCAACCCGCCATATTGTAAGTTTTCGACAATGTATACATCTCAATTCCAACGTCTTTTGCTCCTTCAGACTGCAAGAAACTTTGTGGTTTATTGCCATCAAACCCTATTGAACCATACGCAAAATCATGCAACACACAGAATTGATGCTCTTTTGCAACTTTAACCGTTTCGTCAAAAAATTCCTTTGTAGCTGTTGCAGATGTCGGGTTGTTCGGATAGTTTAAGAACATGATCTTAGCTAGGTCCAATACATCTTCTGGAATTTGTTGATAATCCGGCAAAAAGTCATTTGCCGCAAGCAATGGCATCATTTCCGTTTTTGCGTCAGCAAGGGCAATTCCAGACATATAATCGGGATACCCTGGGTCCGGTACCAATGCAGTGTCGCCTGGATTCAATAAACACTGACTCACTTCGGCAAGGCCCTCTTTCGACCCAAACATAATTGCTACTTCTGTTTCCGGGTCCAATTCAACCCCGTATTCTCTTTGGTAAAAATCAGCCATCGCTTGTTTCGCGTAAAGAAAACCTTGAAATGGTGAATATTTATGATTTATTGGATCCTCCGAGGCACCCTGTAAGGCTTTCACAATATGTTCAGGTGTAGGCAGATCCGGATTCCCCTGCCCCAGGTTAATCACATCATGTCCCGCGCTCTGCAGCTGCTGCACATTTTTCACCAGCTTTGCAAAAAATTGCTCCGGCAGCCGCTTCAATGTTTCCGATTGTTCAAACGTTCGCAAACCTCTCACTCCCCATTATGATAATTGTTACTAATAATAGACTTGGATGGAAAATTTGTAAAGAAAAAGCGACACGCAGTTTGAACTACAAGTCGCTTTGATTTATTCACTTATTAATTATATTAATTACATCCTTAACAGCAGAGGCATGTTTGCAAATAATCGGGGTCAATAATGCTTTAAATCATTCAGAAGCATCATAACACGCATTTCCACCTCACCCCTAGTTTTGTTAAATATTATCATACAGTTTATCCGTATTTTAGCTTAAAGTGTACGATTATGATACTATTATTAGATATTAATAAGCTAAAAAGTGTCTCAAAATAGAAGGATAAAAAGAAGTTCAAGTAAGTGTAGCTCCTCTAGCGGACTTTTTTACCATCCTCTAAAGAGCGCAATGCAGAAGGAGATCAACATGACATATCAAACACTATTTTTGGATATCGATGGTACTATTTTAAGGCCTGATCATACGATTATGGACTCTACAAAAGACGCTGTTAAGCAGGTCAAAGAACAAGGCGTGGAAGTTTTCGTAGCAACAGGGCGTCCTCTTCACGAAGTTTATGACTTGGCAAAGGAACTCAATATTAATTCCTATATTGGATATAACGGTGCATTCGCCATTTATCAAAAGGAAACAGTGGTAGATGAACCAATGAAAACAAGTACAATTGATTATTTCCTTGAAACAACTGCTAAACACAATCATGAAATTGTCGTTTATACCAGTGGGAGAAATTATTATTCAGCACCAGATTCAGATGCTACTAAGGCTTTTATCAATTCTTTTCACCTAAAAGAAAATGCACAAATAAAGCCGGACATAAAAAACGAAATTCTAAGTATGACATTGATTGATATCGATGATGAGGACCTTGCTCTTTATTCTGTTGATAAAAATCTGTATCTTTCACCGGTTAATGTTGGCGGCATTAGGAACTGCTATGATGTTATTCGAAAAAATGTAAATAAAGGGGAAGCAATCAAAACCATTCTTCAAAAACTAAACTATTCAAAAGAAGGTGCGATTGCATTTGGCGACGGTATGAACGACAAGGAAATGCTACAGGAGGTTGGAGAAGGATTTGCAATGGGAAATGCCCACCCCGACTTGTTTGCATATGCTAAGAACCGAACAACTACTGTATCTGATTCAGGCATTTTTAATGGTCTAAAAAAGCTTGGGTTAGTGGAATAACACCAGTTCCGTAATAATAAAAGCCAATAAACGTTATACTATCTATAAGTCAACCAGGTGTTAAACGGAGGAATTATGCTAACTTTTGAAGAAAAACTATCTATCATAAACTCATTTCCTGAACTAGTACGGAAAGATATATCAATGGGTCGCGTTAATTTTCATTATGAAAAAAGTGCTCTCGACAAAAAAATTGTCGTTCATAATCTTCATCCGAATGGCAACGGGTTTGTGTATACAAGGAATATCGGGGATTTTGAAACAGATCATAAAGGTATGACCAATATCCGGGATTATTCAGAAAGTGCGTTGCGGGATATTATCAAGCAGGCTATTAAATCCCTTTCACCTAGTGAAAATGCTGAAGTCATTCCGGATGATGAACGCTGGATTAATACAAACGAACAGACTCTGTTACTTACCTATGAAGATGGCTTGTGGAACGTATATGCTGGACAAAATTTGGATGGATCTTTCCATTCCTACAAACAGGCCACCCAATTTTTAGATGAAGAAGGATTTCAAAGAGGATAAGTTAGAAAAGGGAAAGCGCCCATAAACGATAACGGCGCTTTCCCCTTTTTTAAAAACCTTTTTCAACACTCGCTTTTACCTCTTCAAGTGTCTTATTCATTCCTGATTCAACCGCCGCCACATACGCACCTTCCACTAGTGGAACTTCAGCAATTTCAATCGAATCCAGTCCAGACATTTCGATTGCTAATTCTGCATTCATTTTGGCACTGCCAATATCATAAATTAGCAGAACGCCCTTCTCTCCCTTAGCTTGCTCAATAGCAGCTTGAATTTTTTCAATACTTGTACCAATTTGACCGTCATCAGTTCCGCCTGCTAATTCAATTGACACATTCTGTACGACTTGACTAATTATGTCCTTAACACCCTCAACAATTTTAGGACTATGGGATATCAATACCAATCCAACAGTAGACATGCATAATCACTCTCCTTCATTGATTACTTCAGCGAATGCTTCGAAAAGGTAAAACGAAGAGACGGAACCAGGATCCAAATGTCCAATCGAGCGCTCTTTCAAATAGGCTGCCCGACCCTTTGTAGCAAGTGTATCTTTGGTATTTTCCATAGCAGTCCTGGCAGTTTCTTCTAATACTGAACCATCAAACTTTTCTTCTTGTTTAAGTCGTTCAGAGACAGCAGACCAGACATCAACAAGCGTTTTCTCACCGGTATCGCTCTTTCCTCTTTGCTTAACACCATTAAGCGCATCTTCAATTCCCTGTGAAAATAAAGCATAATCCACGTCCTGGCCCTTGAAGGTCATGGATAGTTTCAGAAAAGCTGTCCCGTATAACGGGCCGGCTGCACCACCGACCTTTGACATCAACGTCATCGCTACATCCTTCATAACATCGGCAACATGCTCATACGCCTGACCTGAAACTTTGTTCATTACCTCTTGGAAACCACGGGATATATTGATTCCATGGTCACCATCACCGATCGCCTGGTCCAGTGTAGTCAGATATTCTTTATTTTCTTGTATTTTTGTATTAGTTTTGTCCATCCATTGCACAGTTTGTTCAACCTGTAAAACCTGCACTGTATTTCCTCCTTTACTTGGCTCGAAATGCTGGGGCATTTGATTCTGCGTCTAGCAGCTCTTTTAATTCATGATCCAATTTTAAGAATGTAACGGAACAGCCAGCCATTTCCAGTGATGTCATGTATTCCCCGACAAATGTTTTATAAACGTTAATCCCTTTTTCCGCCAGCAGTTCCTGCACTTTTCCGTTGACAATGTAGAGTTCCATCTCCGGTGTAGAGCCTAAGCCATTGACCATTACAGCTACATCATCATTCTTCGTAAGCTTATTATCCTCCAGAATCTTTTTAGTTAGTTCAGCAGCAATGTCATCTGCGCTGCCAATTTGCTTCCGTTCAATTCCAGGTTCACCATGTATGCCAATTCCAATTTCCATTTCATCATCTGCAAGTTCAAAGCTTGGCTTCCCTGCTGCCGGTACTGTGCATGAGCTTAACGCCACACCCATGGACCGAACATTTGCCACTACCTTTTGTGCAGTTTGTTTTACATCCTGTAAAGAAGCGCCTTGTTCTGCTTTTGCTCCGGCAATTTTATGAACAAAAACTGTCCCGGCAATCCCCCTTCTTCCTGATGTAAATGAACTGTCCTCAACGGCGACATCATCATTAACAACAACCTTATCAACTTCAATTCCTTCAGCTTCTGCCAGTTCAGCAGCCATTTCAAAATTCAGGATATCTCCAGTATAGTTTTTAATGATTAAAAATACACCAGCACCTCCATCAACAGCTTTTATCGCTTCAATCAACTGATCTGGTGTTGGTGAGGTAAATACTTCACCTGCAACGGCTGCATCTAGTAACCCCTGTCCAACATATCCGGCATGTGCAGGTTCATGCCCGCTTCCGCCGCCGCTAACTAATCCAACCTTGTTTGAAAAAGGTGCTTCCTTCCGAACTATTCCAGTTGTGTTCGGCAATTGCTTCACATCGTTTGGGTATGCGGCAACAAATCCCTTAATCATATCCTGAACAACCTTGTCTGGATCATTAATAATTTTTTTCATTTATAATCGCTCCTTTATCTTTGTAAAAAGCTGTTATCACATAGATTATTGCTAATATCGTCGCAGTTGATATAAACTGCGGCGTAACTTTATATGAGTGTTAATCCACCGCTGCGGAAAAACACTGCGCTTTCCGTGGGCAGCTGATGAGCCTCCTCGAGCTTACGCTCTCCGGGGTCTCATCTAGGCTTCTGCTCCCACAGGAGTCTCCGCGTTTTTCCTCCGCTAAGGTTGAGTGCCACCTATAATGCCATAACATCGATTTCTTCATTTTTCAATTGTAGCTGCGAGTAGTAGTCGACTCCTGCTTAGATGATAGGCTTAGGTGGGACTCCGGAAGCATAAGAAGGGCACTGAAAAAGTGGCGGATTTTAAAATTTAACTTTTCAACCTATACGTAGCATCAGACTCCTGCGGGAAGTGAGAGATCGGCGAGATCCCGCAGGACGGCAGTCCGAGGAGGCTCGTCACTCGCCCGCGGAAAGCGCAGTATATTCAAGATGCGATCATCGATCTACCTATTTTGTACTATATTTACCTTTTTCAGTCGCCCTGGGCTGAAGCCTCAATGAGACCCCGGAGAGCGTAAGCAATGAGGCCCGTTAGCTGCCCAAGCAAAGTGTTTCCGCATTGGTGGCCAAACACTCTATAAATTTACGTCGCAGTTTATGGATTTTGTGTCAAAACAACTATCTTTTGGAAAGCAGCTTTGTAAAAAAGAGACCAAATCCTTTTTTAGCGGTCTTGGTCTCTTCATCATTTCCCTTTTCAAGGATAGCTATTACTTATTTAAACACTCTAGTGGCTTCAACAGCTTTCTTCCATCCAGCGTAGAGCTCATTTCTTTTTTCATCATCCAGTTCATTTTCAAACGTACGTTCATTTTTCCATTGGTCAGCAATCTCATCCTTGCTTTTCCAATACCCTACTGCAAGACCTGCTAAATATGCCGCTCCAAGTGCAGTCGTTTCCTGAACAACTGGCCGTTCAACTGGAACATCAAGAATGTCACTTTGGAATTGCATAAGGAAATTATTTTTAACTGCTCCACCGTCAACACGCAATGTCTTTAAATCAATACCTGAATCAGAAATCATGGCATCAAGCACATCCTTAGTCTGATAGGTAAGTGATTCCAATGTAGCCCGAATGAAATGTTCTTTTTTAGTACCACGCGTTAGACCAAATACCGCGCCACGCGCATCACTATCCCAATACGGTGTACCTAACCCAACAAATGCTGGAACAACATACACACCGTCAGTGGAATCCACCCTTAGTGCATAATCTTCACTTTCTGGTGCATTATCAATAAGTTTTAATCCATCGCGAAGCCATTGTATTGCTGAACCTGAAACAAAGATACTTCCTTCAAGCGCATACTCGACTTTTCCGTCAACACCCCAGGCTAACGTGGTTAGCAATCCATTCTCGGATACCACACCTTTTTCGCCTGTGTTCATTAACATGAAACCGCCTGTGCCATACGTATTTTTGGCCATGCCTTTTTCAAAACATGCCTGCCCAAACAATGCTGCCTGTTGGTCACCGGCAATTCCGGCAATTGGAACCTCTTGACCGAAGAAATGATAATCAACGGTATTGCCATATACTTCAGAAGACTGGTGCACTTCTGGCAGCATGCTTTTTGGAATGGTTAGGATGTCTAGTAATTCGTCATCCCATTTTAAATCATAAATATTAAACATCAGTGTTCTTGAGGCGTTTGAATATTCCGTAACATGCTTCTTTCCACCTGTTAGTTTATGGACAAGCCATGTGTCCATTGTGCCAAATAATAAATCACCATTCTCTGCTTTTTCTCTTGCACCCTCAACATTGTCAAGAATCCATTTAACTTTTGTACCGGAGAAATATGGATCTAATAATAATCCTGTTTTTTCTCTGAACAGATCATTATATCCCTGTTCACGAAGCTCTTTACAAATACCTTCCGTTTGGCGGGACTGCCAGACAATTGCTTTATAAATTGGCTTGCCTGTATGTTTATCCCAGACAACCGCCGTTTCACGCTGGTTCGTAATACCAATTCCAGCAATTTGACTTGCTTCTATATCAGCTTTACGCAATACCTCAGCTATACATGCTAAAACAGACGTCCAAATTTCGTTCGCGTCATGTTCCACCCAACCAGGCTTCGGAAAAAATTGTTCAAATTCTTTTTGTGCAGTTTCTACAATTTCCCCTGCCTCATTAAAAAGAATTGCCCGTGAACTGGTTGTTCCCTGATCAATTGATAATATAAATTGCTTACTCATCCTAAACCTCTCCCTTTTTATTAATTTTCGATTGGTTCATCGATTTCTTCTGGATTATGATTTTTCTTAAGTTCATTTCTTGTTGCAGTAACTGCAATTATTGCCATTATGACACTTAAAATCCAGAAAGCTACTGAAAAGTCACTTAAAAATATCGCGTTATAAAATAATGCGCCATAAATACCGCCTAATACAGGGCCAAGAACTGGTACCCAAGCATACTTCCAATTTGATCCACCTTTACCCGGTATTGGCAAAATTGCATGAGCAATTCTTGGGCCAAGGTCACGAGCTGGATTAATTGCATATCCGGTTGGACCACCTAGAGACATACCGATTGCCACAATTAAGGCGCCCACAATTAGTGGATTTAAACCTTCTGTGATTTCGTTCGCTCCGATAAACATCAGCCCCATCACAAGAACAAATGTACCGATGATTTCCGTCAGTAAGTTTGAAAATGGACTGTAAATGGCCGGATCGGTAGAAAATACTCCTAATTTAGCCGCCTTATCTTTTGTCGCACTCCAGTGTGGTAAGTATGCCAAGAAGACAATACAGGCACCAATTATTGCTCCAAGGATTTGTGCGCTGATGTACATGGGAACCTTAGACCATGGAAATTCACCAGCAGCGGCAAAACCTAGTGTTACCGCAGGGTTGATATGTGCACCGGTAAAACTACCAACTGCATAGACCCCCATTGTAACAGCAAGACCCCATCCTATCGTAACAACTACCCAATCGGAACCCTCCGCTTTTGACTTTTTTAATACTACCCCTCCAACAACACCTGCCCCGAAAATGATTAGTATCATTGTACCAATTAATTCGGCTAAAAACTCTGACATAGTAACACCCCTTATTTTATAATAACTAAATTCAATCAACAAGTAAGGACGTGGAAGCGCTCTCTTCCAGTATATACATAAAAAGACCCACACCTAAATACACGTCCTTTACTTAAAAGTAGTGTATAAAATGTGGGTCTCCATATCTCAACCACGAAAATTAACTTGTACATATACTTTAACGCTAACTGAAAACGCTGTCAACATTTTTCTTTTAAAAAGTGATTGAGCAAAGCTCAGGAAGCCCGTGCAATGGGGGTCAGCTAGCCTGACTTTCCTTATGATAATTTTCTGGAGTTATCCATCTTGCCAGCATACAAATGAATAGCAGTGTAAGAACACCAAGGGAATCTGCCAGCAGGTCGTATAAATCCGCACCCCGCGTGAAATACACCTGTACGATTTCAGTCAGAATACCAAAGGATACAGCGATGGCACCGGCCCACATGATCTTTTGCAAAGCTAGAACAAGAAGTGCTGCTAAAATAAAAAACATAAAAAAGTGTCCGACCGACTCAACTGCATTAACTTCAGCCATTGGATAAAAATTGAATGCATTATTCCAATTGGGATCAGGAACAAAAACAAATTCAATCTTCCCATTCGCAAACAAATCATAAACATTATTTGTACAAGTTCCAATGAATATTCCAACTATCCATAATACCAACAGCAAATATGACATGATCTATCCCTACTTTTTATAAAATATCAGAAAAATTATAAACGAAAATCTGTCTAGCTCCAGCGACTAGCAAATAGTTAGTCCTGATGAATGTACGGAAAGTTCACCGTACTTTCACAGTCTTATCTATTTGTACGTCGCTAAACGGGGCGCCTGCGCGTTTCTTATTCAGTGTCGTCATGAAGCTTGTTTCTAATACCTTACAAAACTGTAAGCTGCCCGTAAGGAAAAAACATAGGAGAATTGCTCCTGACTAGTTAAACTAACCTTAGAAAGTTTAATTTGGAGGGAATAAAAAATGAGTAATACAGTTGTTAACGTTAAAAACGTTCATAAAACGTTTGGCAAAAAAAATGAAAATCAGTTTCAGGCATTAAGAGGCGTTTCATTTGATATACAAGCTGGTGAGTTTGTCGGAATTATGGGTCCATCCGGTGCCGGGAAAACAACCCTGTTAAATGTTGTATCCACATTGGATCAACCGACTGATGGCACGATTGAAATAGCTGGAACGGATATCACAACAATGAAGGCAGGACAATTAGCCGACTTCCGTTCATCGGAATTAGGTTTTATTTTTCAGGACTTTAACCTGCTTGAAAATCTGACCATCTATGAAAACATTGCACTGCCCCTGTCACTTCAGGGTGTATCGTCAAAAAAAATTAAACCAGACGTGATAAAGGTTGCTGAGAAATTAGGAATTCAAGCAATTTTGGAAAAATATCCGGTCACGGTTTCGGGCGGCCAAAAGCAGCGTGCTGCAGCCGCGCGGGCATTGGTACACGAGCCGGCAATAATTTTAGCGGATGAGCCAACAGGGGCACTTGATTCAAAAAACGCCAAAGACTTAATGAAGGCAATGGTACATCTAAATACCAATCATGACGTCTCGATTATGATGGTTACCCATGATCCACTAAGCGCAAGTTACTGTGAGCGCATTTTATTTATTCAGGATGGATCCTTATATAAAGAGATTAGTCGCACTAGAAACAGAAATGAATTTCACCAGGAGATTCTTCATGTTCTCGCTGATTTTGCTTCACCAGGCGAGATTGATTAAGGAGGGGCCCTAGACATGTTACTAAAATTATCGTTTGCAAGTATGCGAAAAATGTTTAAAGATTATTTAGTCCTGCTATTTGGACTTACCATTTCCATTTCTATTTTTTATATGTTTGAAACACTGGCACAGAATGAAGTATTCGTTGAATCCAATGCCATTATTGGCTCCATCATGTTTATTTTTCATGTCGGATCTTTTCTGCTAGCAGCAATTACCGTGTTTTATATTTTCTATGCGACATCCTTTATGCTTTCCATGCGTCAAAAGGAAATGGGCATGTACATGACGCTTGGTGCCAAGAAACATAAAGTCACCCAATTAATGTTTTTTGAAACATTTTTTATCGGGATTATCTCATTGATTGTAGGTTTGGTTATCGGCGTTGGTTTAGCGCAGGGTATTGCGTCCCTATTGATGGCACAACTTGATTTTTCAGCGGATGGATTCCAGCCTTTTTACATGTCATCGATTATTACCACGGTTATCTTTTATGTGGCCTTATTCCTGCTGACATCAATTGTAAATGCTGTAAAGATTGCGAGAAAATCTGTTTTGGATCTTATGCACGCCGGGCACAAACAGGATGGTCTGAAAGCTAAAGGCAGCTGGACGATTGTTGGTGTGTTATTTTCAATTATTCTGATTGGAATTGGCTATTACGCGATGACCAATATGGGGGAATTAGCACAATTTGGTGTGATAATCGCGGCGATTTCAATCACAGCAGGCACCTACTTATTGTTCATTTCATTGTTACCGTATTTTATGAAAAAGGTAAAACGGATCCGTACCCTTAATGAAAAGGGAATTAATTCATTTACATTGGGACAATTGCGTTTTCGAATCAATAACCTGACCAAGGTGCTGGCTACCGTCTCCATGCTTGTCGCTCTCGGACTCGGCGCGATGACTGCTGGTCTATCGTTTTACAATAATGTTGAATTGCAAGCTGGCATGTTTCATGCAAATGATGTTGCCATTCACCAACCAATCGACCGGGATATGAAACTAGTACGTGCGATGGATACAGAGGAAGAAAATACGTACCATTATAAAGTAGATGATGACAGCGTTTATTTCTTGAAAAAAGACTTGGTGGACCATCCGCCACTCGTTAAACAATTTAATACACAGGCAATGGAACTGCCAGAAGCAGAACGTGTTTCAGCTGAGCTGCCGGAAGCAAAATATGTCTATGGCGATACGAAGAGTATCCCTGACATCCCTGATCCATGGGTAACCGCATTAACAACCGAATTACGTGCGGGATATCAAATGTTTGGCGATCGAAATATTTACATTCTGGATTTAGCTGGCTATCAACAATTGCAAATGGAAGAGAAAAAAGTATTAAATGTGCGGGTTGAGGATTTTACGGATGCACTTCCAAAAATAAAAGAACTGGAAGAACGGCAACTAGAACTGTCTGCAGCATCTGATAAAGTGAATATGCAGGGTTCCGGCAGTAAATTAGCCGATTATCTTGTTTTTAAAGACTTCGCAAGCGGCACGATTTTCATGGGCTTTTTCCTTGGAATTGCCTTTCTGATGATGATGGCCAGTGTGCTGATGTTCAAACTGTTATCGGGAGCAACTGCTGATATTCACCGTTACAGCATGCTTAGAAAAATCGGAGTACGAAAATCATTGCTCACGAAATCCATTTACCGGGAATTATTTTTGGTATTCTTATTCCCAGCATTGGTTGGACTCGTCCACGTAATAGTCGGCATGCAAATGTTTTCGTTTATTTTGGTTGAACCATACACCAAGATCTGGCTGCCAATCAGTATTTTTCTTGTCATTTATGGAATTTACTACTGGCTGACGGTTCAAATGTACAAACGAATCGTTTTGCCGAAAGAAATGTAAAAAAACACAGCGCTATGTTTTAACATGGCGTTGTGCTTTTTAATTGTATAACTGAAACGCTATAACAATAAATATGCTATCGGTGTCACGATAACTAATGTTAAGATTGTACGTTCAATCCAAACTATCAATAATTTAGGAATGCTGATTGGTATGTCAGTTGAAAGAATACATGGTACTAAAGCTGAAAAGAATATAACGGCTGAAACAGACAAAGTTGCGATTACAAATTTCGTGACTAGTGGAGCATCAACAACCAATAGCGCAGGCAAAAACATTTCTGCAATTTCTATTGCACTGGCTTTGGCAGCTAACAATGGTTCTGGTATGTGCAGGATCCATGTGAACGGATAAAAAATGTAGCCGATAATATCAAAAACTGGAGTGAATTCCGCTAACACTAATCCAAGCAAGCCAACTGATAAAATGGATGGTAATATAGCCATTGTCATAATCAGCCCATCTTTCAGATTCACTAAAATATTCTTGGGCAATGAAAGGGAATTATCTGAAGCAGTCATCGCTTCATTCCAGGCGGTTCTTATTCGATCCTTTTTGATAATTCGTTCTGGCGTTCCCTTTCCATTATAATAATCATCGCTAACTTTATTTAACGGCCATATCCTCACTGTGATAGCGGTTACAAGAAATGTCACGATTAGTGTCACCCAGAAATAAATATTCCATATCTCCATCAGACCTAATGTTTTTGCTACCACAATCATGAATGTTGCAGAGACTGTAGAAAATCCGGTGGCAATAATGGTTGCCTCTTTTATCGTATATTTTCCTTCTTTAAATACTTTATTTGTGATTAGCAGACCGATAGAGTAACTTCCAACAAACGATGCTACTGCGTCAATCGCGGAACGTCCTGGCGTTTTCCATATTGGCCGCATTACCGGTTGCAGTAAAACACCAATGAACTCAAGCAGCCCATAGCCTACTAATAAGGCTAGAAACACAGCACCAATCGGCACCAGAACACCGACGGGAATTACGAGTTTGTCGAAAAGGAACGGTCCCATGTTTGGTGCAAATAGCCATTTAGGTCCAATATCAAACACCAGCATTACTGCAACAACTACACCGATTATTTTAAAAAATGATAACACCATGTTAATGCTATCCTTGTTCCACGATTTATTGTAGAAAGGATAAATAGCACCGAGAATAATAATGATTAAGGCATAATATGGTACTAATGAAGGCATGGATGTTTGGATAAAGGTCACGATATGGTCAAGTGGTATTGATGATGTTCCATTAATAGTTATCGGTATAAAAAACGTAAACACACCGATAAAACTGAACACAAAAAACTTAACCAGGTTTCCGCCATTGTGGCGTTTCCCTGTCTCATTTAAATGAAAATCCTTTTGCGTATTCTCCATAATTCCGCCCCCTTTTATTTGCTTTGAACTTCCTTGCTTTAAAACGTCAACTTTCTATCTTATTAATAAACGCAATACACTTCTCGGCAATCAATTCTTTATCATGATCCAGTGTTGCCACATGATAACTGTTTTCCATGGAAACTATCGCACGTTCTTTTGAAGATATTGATTCATAGATTTCTTTTGCATTTTGCGGTGGCACCACATGATCTTCCACTGAAGAAAAAATCAATGCTGGCGTGTTTATTTTTTGTAAATCATTTCGCACAATATCAGTCAGGCTCACTATCTCTTTGATTGATTTCACCGGTGTTTTTGGATAAGCAAGTTCCTCAACACCTTCTTTTTTGATGTCTGATCCAATTGCGTCCATAAATCTAATACCTTCAGATGATAGTTTTTCATAATTGGCGGCGAACTCTGGTAAGTTTACAGCTGCATTTATCGGCATAATTCCTTTGATTTCCGAATGCCTTTCAGCTAAGTATAGGGTTAACGTTCCCCCCATTGATAGTCCAGTAACAAATATTGCTGAACAAGTTTCTTTCAGCTTTTCCAATCCCCACTCAACCGTTTCTATCCAATCCTGGCAACTGGCATTTTCCATATCTTCAGGTGCAGTCCCATGACCAGTCAGCCGTGGCCCATAAACGGTAAACTTGGCATCTGCCAACTGCTTTCCCAGAAACCGCATACTTTGCGTGCTGCCGGTAAAGCCATGAATTACCAAGACCCCAATTTTGTTTCCAGGAAAATAAAACTCCTTCGCTTCATCCATAACTTGATAGTCTTCACCCATCACGGTATTCCTCCCAATTGTAATTTAGTATCAATTCTGATAATTAAACAGTACCACAATTACAGATACTAGCATAGAAAAAACGTCATCCCATTTCGGAACGACGTTAATGCATATTAACGGTTATCAATCTTTTCTGGATAAAGATCGTGATTCATCATCCGGTGATCCGCCATTTGTTCAAATTTAGTTCCCGGTTTTCCATAATTGCAATAAGGATCAATGGAAATACCGCCGCGTGGTGTAAATTTACCCCAGACTTCGATAAAGCGGGGCTCCATCAATTCGATTAAATCATTCATAATAATATTCATACTGTCTTCATGGAAATCACCATGATTCCGGAAGCTAAATAAATAAAGCTTTAATGATTTACTTTCAACCATTTTAATATTTGGTATGTAGCTGATATAAACCGTACCAAAATCCGGCTGTCCTGTCTTTGGGCATAATGTGGTAAATTCCGGACAATTCAGCTTTACAAAATAATCCCTGTTCTGGTGTTGATTATCGAATGTCTCTAAAACTTCTGGTGTGTAGTCAAATTGATAGGTAGTTTCCTGGTTTCCTAACAGGGTTAAATCTGTTAAGTCGTTATCTTGTCTGCCTTTCATTTAAATGCCTCCTTAGTAAGTAAAAAAACCACGGCCCAAGGCACATGGTTTAAAATTCATCATCTGTCCTTAGTTTTTTATAGAGGGTTAACCCTAAGAACCTCTTCTGTATTACCTATTAACTCAAGGTTGTTTTCGCATAGTTTGTTGCTAATATCATCGCAGTTGATATAAATTGCGACATAAAAGCAACGTGATTTCCGCTGCGGGCAGTCGCTTTCCGCGGGCGGCTGGTGAGCCTCCTCGTGCTTACGCACTGCGGGGTCTCACCTATGCCTATTAATCCCGCAGGAGTCGACTACCCGCAGCTCCAATCACTGTAATTAGCTATGATTATTACGGAATTACAGGTGACGCCTCAACCTTTGCTGTGTATTTCAAGGGAGCTTTCCTTGTCCTGCGGGAAGTGAGAAATCGGCGACACTCCGGAGAACGTCAGTTAATGTGGCCCGACTAAAAAAAGCGTAATGTTTTTCCACAACGGTCGCAGGACGCTGAACATGATTTTAGTTATGCCGCAAGTGTATAAATTTTGTGTTACAACAACAATCTTTCAGAAAACAGTCTAAATAATCTGTTACACTCGCCTAAGTATATAAACGAAGCACCCCAAAGTCAATCATTATTTCCTTTATCATGGTGCTCTGCAATCAAATTGCAATGGAATTGTAAGTTTATTTTTTCAGGATTTGGCAATAGTGATTACATATATAAGCACTGTTATCACAAGTTGGAGGATGGTATGTATGAAGGGAATTATACTTGCTGGCGGAACTGGTTCGAGGCTTTCACCAAGCACAAACAGCATTAATAAACATCTGTTGGCCGTCTACGATAAACCCATGATTTATTATCCACTATCCATATTGATGCTTGGCGGGATAAAGGAAATTATGATAATTACAACAGCGCATGACAGATCAAGATTTGAAGAATTACTGGGTGATGGCTCAACGTTAGGTATCTCACTTACGTACCATGAACAAGTGGAACCAAATGGTATTCCCGAAGCATTAATCATTGGCGAAAAGTTTATTGGCAATGATGATGTCACCCTAATTCTAGGCGATAACATATTCTATGGTCAGGGATTCACAAACATTTTACGTAGTGCTATACAAAGTCATGACCATGCTACTATTTTCGGTTACCGTGTGAAAGATCCAAGAAGATTCGGGGTCGTGGAATTTGATGAACAGCAAAAAGTTGTTTCATTAGAGGAAAAACCAGAGGATCCGAAATCAGATTTTGCTGTGACAGGTCTCTATATTTACGATAATCAGGCGGTCAAGATGGCCAAGAAACTCCATCTTTCTGCACGGGGAGAATTGGAAATTACCGATGTCAACAAAGCCTATTTGACCAAAGACCAACTGAAAGTTCAATTACTCGGTCGAGGATTTGCCTGGATGGATGCAGGAACACACGAGTCACTGTACGAGGCTTCGGAATTTGTCCGGAACATACAGCAACGCCAAGGATTCAAGCTTGCTTGTTTGGAAGAAATTTCCTTCTACATGGGGTATTTATCAAAAGAAGTTTTATATAAAAAAGGGAAATCAATGGAAAAGAATGATTATGGACAGTATCTAATGGAAATTGCTGGCCGGAAACATTCTCAGCAATACTGGGATTCCATTGAACGCAATCCCGTGTTAGGACTGGTCGAAAATGAATAACCATCAATCAAGCCTCTTAGTAACTGGGGGTGCTGGTTTTATTGGATCGAACTTTATTCACCACTATCTGCATAAATATCCAGATTCAAAACTTATCAATTTAGATAAACTCACCTATGCAGGATCAAAAAATAATCTTTCAGAGGTGCAAAACCTGAATAACTATCAATTTATTCATGGTGATATAGCTGATGAGAAACTAGTAAATGACCTTTTTTCCACCTATGACATTGCTGGAGTTATTCACTTTGCAGCGGAATCGCATGTCGATAACTCGATTGAGGATGCGAAAGCATTTATAACAACGAATGTACAGGGCACTTATACACTACTTCAAGCAGCAAAACAGGCCTGGGAGAAGAATAATCAACTGGCCAAACGACGATTCCATCAAATTTCAACGGACGAAGTTTATGGATCATTAGGTGAAACTGGAAAGTTCCACGAGGAAACACCTTACAATCCACGTAATCCTTACAGTGCATCAAAGGCAAGTGCCAATATGCTGGTAAAAAGTTTTGGATATACGTACGGAATGAATGTCGTAATTTCCTCAAGTTCCAATAACTATGGTCCAAGACAGCATGCTGAAAAGCTGATCCCCACGATCATCCGAAAGGCTTTAAGCGGTCAGCCCATCCCCATTTATGGAGATGGCAGGAATGTAAGGGATTGGCTGTATGTCGAGGATCATTGCCGCGCTTTAGATACAATCTATCACGATGGGAAAACACTCGAAACCTATAATGTTGGCGGTGGGAACGAGAAAACAAATATAAAACTAGCAACAGAAATTTGTGAGATTCTTGATGATCTTGAACCAATCATACCGACACATATTTCCTTGAAGTCCTACAAAGACTTAATTACCTTTACCGCTGATCGTCTAGGACATGATCAGCGCTACGCTGTTGATGACACAAAGTTACAGGAAACACTGGGCTGGAAACCAACCATGACTTTATCATCAGGGCTTAGGCAAACCGTTGAATGGTATGTAGCACAATGGAAACAAGTCATCCATTAATTTCAGTTGTTGTTCCCATTTACGGTTGTGAAGTTTGCTTAAAGGAGCTTTGCAACCGTGTGAGAACGACAATTCAAGCTATTCCAGCCCGATATGAAATTATTTTAGTTAACGATGCAAGTCCCGATCATGCATGGCAAACAATTAAAGAACTAAACGAAGGTGACCCAAGCATTAAGGGCATTAACCTTTCTCGTAACTTCGGTCAGCATCATGCTATTACAGCTGGACTCGATTATACGTCTGGAGACTGGATTGTTGTGATGGATTGCGACCTGCAGGATAAACCAGAGGAGATTTCAACGTTATATGCAAAAGCACTGGAAGGATATGAAGTTGTTTTTGCAACGAGGACCTTTCGCCAGGATAACTGGTTTAAGCGGACATCTTCCCGACTTTTTTATAAAGTGTATGATTATTTAGCTGACCGTACATCTGATCATACGGTAGCTAACTTCAGCATCAGCTCCAGAAAGGTGATTGAAGGATTCAGGCAAATGAATGAACAAAATCGATTCTTTCCATTATTTATTAAATGGATGGGATTTGATGCAGCAAGTGTTCCTGTTGAACATAGTAAACGCAAAGAGGGGAAGTCCTCCTATAATATTAAAAAACTGATTACGCTCGGAACGGACGCCATTATTTCCCAATCAAATAAACCGCTCCGCCTGTCTATCCAGTTTGGGTTCCTTATTTCACTTGTTTCATTTATTTATGGGATGTATTTAATGTTTCGTTATTTCTTCCTATTCCAACCCGTACCAGGATGGACTAGTGTAATGGTTTCTATTTATTTTATTGGCGGATTAATCTTTTTTAACTTTGGCATCCTTGGTTTATATATTGGAAAAGTATTTAATGAAACGAAGGCAAGGCCAATTTACCTGATTCAGGAAAAAACAGCGTCATTTGATGAGCAGGATGAACGGAGATGAGAACATGAGCAATTATTTACAAGAAACTCCTTGGGACAAACGAAACTTTAACATGAATACGTATGAACTGACCGCTTCCACTGAATCTGCTTTGGAAGAAACAGTGGATAAACAGGGGCACTTCACCTTAAAAGTGAATCCGCTTGATAACCCTGAAATGCTATTAAAATATGGATTTTATTACATGGATACCTTAATTGAACCTGTTTGCAAAAAGGATGACCTGCGCTTATTCGTACGTGATGGAACGTCTATATCAACTGAATATGACCCTTCAGAAATCATCCAAATCGCTGATGAGGCCTTTATGCATGGCCGCTTTCACCGCGATTTTAATATTCCGAATGACCAGGCTGATAAACGCTATGTCAATTGGGTAAAGGATCTGATGGAGGCAAAAAAGGTATTTTCCCTGCTTTATGAAGACCAGATAGCAGGCTTTTATGCGTTTGAGGAGGATAAAGTTCTATTGATGGGAATGAAAGAAGAATTCCGAAGTAAAGGATTAGCCAAATCCTTTGTCAGTCAAGGATGCTTTGAACAGATTAAGTTTGGTCATTCACAGCTAAGAACGTCTATTTCAGCGGCGAACGTGGCATCACTAAATCTATTTCAATCGCTGGGTTTTAAACTTAAAAACACTGTCGACGTTTACCATAAAATAAATCGATCCGCTAAAGTTGGAATATAGCTATGGGATTTGCATATATTTTTGCGACAATCATTTTTACCGTTTATGGGCAATTGATCCTAAAATGGAAAATTGATCAATATGGAAGTTTACCAGAGGAATGGTTCGACAAGGCGATTTTTATCTTCCGCCTGCTGCTTGACCCATTGATTTTGTCCGGCTTCCTCTCCGCATTCGTCGCCTCGCTCTTTTGGATGGCGGCCATGACAAAATTTAATATAAGTTTTGCGTATCCATTTATGAGTCTTTCTTTTGTACTCGTTTTTTTACTTTCTGTATTCTTGTTTGGCGAACCGGTTACCAGCCAAAAAGTAATCGGACTATCGCTGATTGTTTTAGGCATTATTGTTACAAGTCAATCGATATGAGGTGGTAGCTATGATTCCATTTAACCGACCATGTGTCACGGGAAATGAACAAAGATATATCCAAAAGGCGATTCAGACACCGAAATTATCTGGTAATGGCCCTTTTGGGAAGAGATGTACAGATTGGCTTGAAAATCACTTGAACTGTGAAAAAGCATTACTAACACCATCATGTACAGCAGCACTGGAGATGACTGGGCTGTTGATTGAGGCAACTGGAGGTGACGAGATTATTATGCCATCGTACACATTTGTTTCAACAGCAAATGCCTTTGCCCTCAGAGGTGCATCCATTCGTTTCGTTGATGTCGAGCCGGAAACCATGAATATTGACCCAGCAGCTATAGAACGCGCAATCACGAAGCATACGAAAGCGATTGTTGTTGTCCATTACGCCGGCGTATCCTGTGACATGGACGCCATCATGAAAATCGCTAATCGTCATCATTTATGGGTGATTGAAGATGCAGCCCAGGCACTTATGAGCAATTATAAAGGAAAGCCATTAGGAACAATCGGCCATTTTGGAACAATTAGTTTTCACGAAACCAAGAATTATACTTGCGGTGAAGGCGGGGCATTACTAGTTAATGAATCTGATGCCATTGACCGTGCTGAAATTATCCAGGAAAAAGGTACGAACCGCTCCCAGTTTATCAAGGGAATGGTTGATAAATATACATGGCGTGACATTGGATCGTCATTTTTATTAAGCGATCTAAACGCTGCCTATTTATACGCCCAATTACAAAACGCGGATCATATTAATGATGATCGATTAAGTACATGGAACCACTATCATCAGGCCTTGCAGACGTTAAACGAGTCAGTCTCACTTCCGTTTATCCCAGAAGATTGTTCACACAATGCGCATATGTACTATCTGAAAACGGATGATGAAAATACGCGTCAGCAACTAATCGAATATCTGAAAGCCCATGATATTATGGCTGTTTCCCATTATGTTCCATTACATTCTTCACACGCCGGGGAAAAATATGGTAGATTTATTGGTGAGGATCTCTATACAACAAGGGACAGCGAAAGACTCGTGCGGCTGCCGCTTTACTATGGAATGGAAGAAGAGGATATCAATCATGTGGTCACCCATCTACACAGCTATTTTAAAAAATAAATTCATCCTGATTGCGTGCCTGATCATTCTCGGCTATTTAATGCCTTATTATATTCTTGGGGCAGACACCCATATCCGGGTTCACGATAATTTGGACTCCAATATTGTCTGGTATAAGATGATTGCTGAAAGTGGAAATATATTTTCCATGCCATACACTGAATTTGATAATGTAATAAACGGCCTCCCGAGAAGTTCACTTCCATCCGGGTTAGATGCAATGGTATGGCTGTATGTACTGTTTGGACCTTTTCCTGCATATGTGATTAATCAGACGGTCATGCGTTTCGTTGCATTTTTTGGGATGTACCTATTATTGAAAAAGACGGTGCTGCCCCACATAAGGTCCACCTGGATATGGGTTGGTGTTGCGCTAGGATTTTCTTTACTGCCCTATTGGCCGTCCGGGGAATTATCCATCGCAGGACTGCCGTTAGCATTACATATCTTTTTAACGATTCGAAGCCGTGCGGAACATACACCAAAAATCTATTGGATGATTATATTTTTGTTTCCATTCTTCTCAAGCTTTATCCTGACATTTGTCTTTTTCCTAAGTTTGATTGGACTTTTATGGCTGGTGGACCTAATTCGTTCAAAAGATTTCAATCTGCCGTTCTTCCTTGCCATTTTTGTGATGAGTTCACTATATTTAATCAAAAATTACCTAGTGATTTATTCGATGTTTGTGAGCAGCAGTTTCACTTCACATCGCGATGAACTTGATCTGGGTCACAAGGATTTACAAGGAACGCTGGAATTGTTTCTTGAGAACTTTTATCATGGTCACACCCACGATATGGACCTGCATTTTCAGCTGATTTACCCAGTGGTTGGACTCGCTCTACTAGTAGCAGCAGTTTGTAAATTGAAGCCGAAATGGCTGGTCTGGTGTCTTGTTGCCAATGCACTGCTTTCGCTTATTTATGCATTCTGGTACTGGGAAGGAATGCGTCTTTTGAAAGACAATTTCATGGTTGCTAATACATTTAACTTCAGCCGAATTCATTTTCTGCATCCGATGTTTTGGTATATCTGTTTCGCCTTGGCACTAGCGGTTTTATGGAAACATGTCAGATTTGGAAGGGTACTGGTTGCTTTGTTAATTGTCGGTCAATGTGTCCTGCTTTTCCCGCTTAACGAAGAACATAAATACGCAGAAATCGGCACACCGACATTTAACGAATTTTATTCTACCGCCCTGTTTCAAGAAATAGAGGATTATATTGGCAAAGACCTGTCGGACTACCGAATTGTTAGTGTTGCAATGCACCCAACAATCGCCCAGTATAATGGCTTTTACACCCTTGATACATACAACACGAGCTACCCGCTCGCCTATAAGAAAAAGTTTCGCAAAGTGATTGCTCCGGAGCTTGAAGAAAGCCCAACACTGGAAAATTATTATGATACATGGGGCAGTCGGGCATACATGTTTGTCAGTGACATTGGCAAACACTACCTGTTTACCAAAAACAGCAAAAGGGTTATTGAAGACTTGGATATTAATACCAAGGCATTAAAAGAACTGGGCGGGGACTATGTGTTCTCGGCTTTGCCAATCAAGAACCATGGGGAGATTGATCTAACATTCAAGAAAGCCTTTGAAAATAAGCAATCTCCTTGGAAGGTTTATTTGTATAAGATTAAATAGGAAAAGTTCAGGGCGCGCCCGTCGTAATGTTGATCGAAAACCAGGATAATACGGCAATTTAAAGCTGTTAACGAACAAAATCGCTCCGGCCAATCTGGTGGTCCGAGCGATTTTACTTATTAATTTATTCCATTTACTTGTTTCCAGGTTCTAACCAGGCCCTCCACGATAGGTTTAATGACCTCTGAATCAGTGTTATATTTACTGTGTGACAATGGCGTCCATCCTGTCAGCCACCCGCCAGCCCTAACCACAATATCTGCAGTTACAGTGGTCTGATACTTTTTGTTTAAACCTTTTAACGGAAACGCTAATACATCATCCTTATCATAGAAATTTACCCATTCACCCTTAACATTTGGGTAAATGGTACGAATACCAGGAGAAGGAACATGGATCGGTACTCCAAAGTCTGGGAACCGCATTGCCCATAACGCTAACGGGCTGCCCATTGTGTAAAATAATGCCAATGTCTCAGCCTGCTCAATCGGAGTATTGGAAGCAATGCTGTTTGTCCGCGGGCCGATATTGCCCCGTTCAAATTGTAAATCATAGAAATAATTACTGGCTACCACAGACCCCAGACTATGACTTACCATACATAATGGTGCATTTGGGCCTGCCTTTTCTTTTAGTTTCCGGATTGATTCCGCTAAAAAAGAATTGACCAAATCATAATTCTGTTTTCCTTGCTTTGTTGGTTGGTATGCTACAGCGTCCGCCAAAAATTCGACAACAAAACGGCGTAATCTCGTGTAATCTAGGTCTGTATTTTGCTGCAGCCTTTTTAATAAAGCCTTCTCTTCTTTTTCAAAAACCGCTGACCAAAATACAGCTTCAACTACAAGTTCTTCTTCGGCTTTTTCAATTCCCAATTTATTGGAAAATCCCTCTTTAATCTTTCGAATCATCTCTTCAGCAAAATTTTCATCTGGTGTTCCTGCCCCATGCAAAAATGCTATCGCAATTTTTTGAGTCATATTAGCACCTCCAGATAATAGTACTTTTTATAATGGTACCCCTTTGGAGGGAATTCGTTAAGGTGAATTTGACCTATTCTTTTGGAGTTTTTCACATAACAAGTGGGTACCCTCCCTACTCTTTGGGCATAAGATAAAACCGAAGTTATAATGTGGGGGTATTTGAATGGGTTACTATATTACTGTTGAACATGGTGTGGATATTTATGTGAATGACGTCGGACCAAGCGATGGTAAGCCAATTGTTTTTATACATGGATGGCCACAAAATAATAAAATATTTGAATATCAGTATAATCAACTTCCGAAATGGGGATATCGGTGCATTGGTATTGACCTAAGGGGTTTTGGCAAATCAGATAAGCCCTGGTCAGGGTATTCATACGATCGTTTGGCCGATGATATTCGAGTTATTTTGGAAAACATCAGGGTAAACAATATCATACTCGCCGGTCATTCGATGGGTGGGGCAATTGTCATTCGATACATGGCACGGCATATGGGGTATAAAGTAAGGAAGCTGGCACTTCTTGCTGCAGCTGCTCCAATTTTCACAAAGCGCCCTGGTTTTCCCGTTGGATTAACAAATATGACAAAAGAAGATGTTAATAAACTGATTGTGCAAACGTACACTGACAGGCCTGAAATGATTAAGGAATTCGGGGAAAAGTTTTTCTACCAACCAGTTTCTGATAGTTTTGCGAATTGGGTACAAAGCCTGGCACTTGAAGCCTCTGGCAATGCAACAGCAAGGACCGCAGTCTCACTTCGGGATGAAGAGCTATGGCGGGACTTATCCATGATACGAGTTCCAACCGGCATTTTTCACGGAATTCATGATGTAATTTGCCCATTCCCGCTTGCTGAGGCAATGAATAATGAAATAAGACACGCTGAGCTAATTCCATTTATGAATAGTGGGCATGGACTATTTTACTGTGAGATGGATAAATTTAATTATGAGTTTGCACGGTTTTCCAATTAACAGATTTCGGGAGGTGCCGGCACCTCCCAGAAAAAATGATAGATACTTCTATACGCGTTCAAGCATCCGCTCGAGAGCTACTCCTGCCCACCTGGCAATCTCCGAATCTACCTTAATCTGATTCATCATTTTGCCTTGTTCAATCGTTTCCATTGTCCATAACAGATGTGGCAAGTCAATTCGGTTCATGGTCAGGCATGGGCACATTTGCGGATTCAATGAAAAAACCGTTTTATCTGAATGCCGTTTCGTCAAACGATTGACGAGATTCATTTCCGTTCCAACCGCCCACTTCGTACCAGGCCCCGCATTTCCAATCGTTTCAATGATAAATTTCGTTGATCCAGCGTAATCAGCTAATGCAACAACCTCACGACTGCATTCCGGATGTACAATAATGTTCACTTCTGGATCTTGTGTTCTAATATCTTCGATGTTCCTAACAGTGAAATTCTCATGGACAGAGCAATGCCCCTTCCATAAGATCACGCGCACCTGGCGCAAATCTCCCTCATATTCGAAACGCTCCAAAATTGGATCCCATACTGCCATTTCCTCCAAAGGAATTCCCAAATCATATGCCGTATTTCGTCCTAGATGCTGATCAGGTAAAAATAAAATACGTTCCTTTTGTGACAGTGCCCATTTGAGCATCTTTTTCGCATTCGATGATGTTACAGTCGCCCCGCCGTTCATTCCAACAAAACCTTTGATTGCGGCAGTAGAATTCACATACGTTAACGGAATTATTGTATCGCCAAACGTCAGTTGCATTTCTTGCCAGCCACGTTCCGTTTGTTTGATATTCGCCATATCAGCCATTGAACAGCCGGCGCGCATATCCGGCAGGATTACTTTTTGTTCGTCTCCGGTCAAAATGTCAGCTGTTTCCGCCATAAAATGCACACCACAAAATACGATAAATTCTGCCAGTGAATTTTTAGCCGATACCTGTGCAAGCTGCAAGGAGTCACCTGTGACATCTGCAAACTGAATAACCTCATCCTTTTGGTAGTGGTGGCCGGGAATAAAAACTTTGCTTCCTAACTTCTCTTTTATTTCTTTAACACGTGCTTCCATCTCCTCAAACGTCATGGACCTATAATGATCTGGAATCATTTGTACGTCATTATTTTGAATCATATCCAGTAAACTCATGGTTCACCCTCCTATCGAACTAGTAAACTAATATCTAATGATTGTACAGAATGGGTCAGAAAACCTAATGAAATATAATCTACCCCTGTATCTGCATAGTCCGCTAAATTAGCAGGTGTTATCCCGCCAGAAGCTTCGGTTATGATGGACTTTGGCACAAGGGCTGTGAACTCCCGCACTTTATCCGGTTTCCGGTTATCAAACATAATCACATCCGCACCAGCCTTAACTGCCTCTAACACTTCATCCTTTGTCTCTGTTTCGACCTCCACCTTCACCATGTGTCCAATCGTTTCATGTACCGCGGCAACTGCCTTTGAAATCGATCCACAAAATGAAATATGGTTATCCTTAATCATCACACCGTCATAAAGCCCAAAGCGATGATTCCTGCCTCCTCCGGTTACAACGGCGTGTTTATCAAGCATGCGTAATCCTGGTATCGTTTTTCGTGTATCACATAGATTGATAGATGGATCGTTCAATGTATCCACACATTTCCTGGTAAGCGTTGCAATCCCGCTCATTCGCTGGACAAGGTTCAAGATTACCCGCTCTCCACTAAGAATTGCAAAAATTGGACCATGTACTTCCGCAATTGTTTCCCCTTTTTTCACCTGATTGCCGTCCTTGAAAAAACAATCAACAACCACTCGGCTGTCGAGCAATTGATAGGCTACCTTAATAATTTGTAATCCGGAAACAATTCCATCTGCCTTCGCTTTGAAAACCCCTTTTCCTAGTTCATCAGGTGGAAAAATTGCCATACTTGTAAGGTCGTTGTCACCAATGTCTTCAAGTAAAAACGATTGTAAGAGTGTTCGTAATTTTAAATGATTCATATCAGGATCTCCTCAACTAGTTCTGATTCTTTTTGACGCACAATTTCCTGCCTTTTTTCTATACCGTTTGAAGTGGGGTAATCCGACCGGTAATGGGCTCCGCGGCTTTCTTTTCGCTTCCATGCAGAGGTGGTTATCAGCCATGCTGTTGTCATCATATTGATTCTTTCAACCTCGTCTACGGACAACCCATCCAGGTCAACGCCCGAAAAACGGTACTGCCCAAGCCACTGAATCATCTTTCGCAATCCCCGTTTCCCCCGGACCACTCCAACATCACGCATCATTCTCTGTTTTATTGTTTCCTTGGCAGGTAAATTCACCGGAATGCCGCTCTTTTTAGCTGCTATTGATTCTTCAACAACCGGGTTATTTTGATTTAAAATACTTTCTGCTGTCATGTTTCCAAAGACAATTCCTTCTAAAAGTGAATTACTGGCAACACGGTTTGCACCATGAACACCGGTACATGCCGTCTCCCCTACTGCATACAATCCACTTAGCGAAGTTTGACCAGAGGTATCCGCCTTTACACCACCCATCATAAAATGAGCACCCGGTGTAACGGGAAGCAAATTCCCTTCTAGGTCAATTCCACTTTCCACACACATTCTTGATATACTTGGAAACCGATCTGAAAAGTTTTTCACATTGGATATATTTAGATAAACATTTTTTCCGTGGGCGCGTTCCTTAAAAATTGTTCGGGCAACAATATCTCGTGGCGCCAAATCCTTCTGTTTATGGACGCTTTCCATAATCCGCCGGTTGCTGTCATTAACCAGATAAGCACCTTCTCCCCTTACTGCCTCTGAAACAAGCCCAATTGTGTTAATGCCATCGAAAAGTAACGTTGGATGAAACTGAACGAATTCCATATCGACTAACTGGACGCCCGCACGAAACGCCATTGCAATCCCGTCTCCAGTTATGGTTGAATCGTTTGATGTGTATGCATAAAGCTGCCCACATCCCCCGGTAGCAAGAATCGTAGCACCAGCAAAATGATTGATTACGTTACCAGCACTAGTTTTCGTTTTGATACCGATACAATGCTGATTCCGAACAATCAAATCGATGACCATTTCATCTTCCAGAATCGTAACTTTGCTTTTGATCTGCTTAAGCATAAATGTCATTAATGCCTTCCCTGTTGCATCTCCGCCGGCATGTAAAATTCTTCTTTTTAAATGACCACCTTCCCTTCCCAGGTTCCATTCACCATTCTTATTTCGATCAAATTCCAGTCCTCGACCAGCTAAGTCAAAAAGATGCTTAGGCGCCTTTTTCATGAGCATTTGCAAATTTTCTAAATCACTATGCTGACACCCGGCAACTTCTGTATCTTTCAAATGCTCCTCCCAGGTATCACCTTGATCAACTGCGGCCGCGATACCACCTTGAGCATGGAAAGAATTGCTAACCGTTCTTTTGGACTTTGTGAATATAATCACATTTCTATCCGTCGCTAATTTTTCGGCAGCTGTTAACGCAGCAATCCCACTGCCAATAATAATGACATCGTCAAAAGCCATATTTTATCGCCTCGATTATTATGTGTATATTTAACTGTCTTGACACCTATATTTACATAAGATTACACTATTAGCAAGCGTTTTTTATTTTTAAGCTGTTTTTGAATAATTTCTTGCCACTATCATCGCAGTTGATATCAACTGGACGTACTAAAATTATGTTTGGCACCACGACGGCCGCTGTGGAAAAACACTCGCTTTCATGGCCTCCTCAAGCCTTCGATCGGGGAACTGAAAAAGGTATAGTTAATACACAAATATGTGGATCTATCATCGCATTTTGAATATACTGCGCTTTCCGCGGGCGAGTGGCGAGCCTCCTCGGACTGCCGTCCTCCGGGGTCTCGCCGACCTCTCACTTCCCGCAGGACAAGGAAAGCTCCCTTGAAATACATCGCACGCAGAAAAAGTGGGTTTCTTTTTCAAGGAGTCTCCGTATATTCAAGATGCTAAGTAAAGGTCAAAAACAAAATTTCTAAAATCCACCACTTTTTCAGTGCCATTAAACCCAATCTGCGGGGTCTTCAGCCTGTGCTGTCCCGCAGGAGTCAACGGTCAGGAGCGTAAGACACCATCGTATTAGTGGATAAGCAGGTAGCGTTGCCAAGTCCCATGTTAGCGGAGGAAAGTCTGAAATAAGTCACTGAGCAGTTCCTGGAATAAATGGGCATAACTAATAAGCCATCGCTTGGATGAGGATTTGGCAAATACTGGATGTTGCGATATAGAGGTTAAGTAGCTTTCTCCATAATCCGAAAACCTTGTGATTTTGCTAACAAAATAGCTTGTTCGACCGTGATCTCACGGCTTACTGGAAGAACATCAGCTTTTTGATATAAATCTGGATTATAGGATTCCTTTTTCTTTAAAATGTGGTATATTGCAGTTAACAACATTCGTGCTATGGCGATAATGGCACGTTTGTGACCGCGACGTTTTTTAATTCTTAAGTAGCGGTTCCGGATCTCGGGATGTTTTTCACTTTTGACTACAGAGGTAGCACACTGTACCAAAAGGGGTTTAATATAGACCCCTGCTCTCGAAATCCTAACTGACTTTTTCTTGCCGGCACTTTCGTTATTCGTTGGTGTTAGCCCTGCCCAGGAACAAGAATGCTTCGCTGTCGGGAACACGTCCATATTGACACCTATTTCTGAGATGATGGCAATCGCGGTAAAGATGTTTTTGATGGACGGAACAGTTAGAAGCAGATTGATTTCCTCCATGTAGGGCTCGGCAAGGGAAAGAATCAGTTTTTCAAGGTCTGCTTTACGTTCCTGCAGGTCCTCATAATGTTGTTTAATAACTGTTATTTTCCCCGCTTGTTCCGGTGTAATAAAACCATCCATGGCAAGTTTTAGTTCTGGAATCTTATTTCTAAGAGCCCCGTAAACTAGTGGTTCGATATCAAAATCCGTTTCCGTTGGATTTTCTAATAGTTTTTCGATAATATTCATCGAGGTTTTTCCAAAGGTATCAGACACCGCACTTCCAAGTTGGATGTTCGAAACTGTTAAACTGTTTTGTAATCGATTCTTTTCACTAGATGTAAAATTGGTTAGTTTCGAACGATAACGCATCAAGTCACGGAGCTGCCTGATCCTAGCCGGAGGCATAAAACTCCCTGCCACCAGATCATGTTTAAACAAATCCGCAATCCATTTGGCGTCTTTCTTATCTGTCTTTTTGCCACGGATTGCCTTCACATACTTGGGATGTGCTAGAGTGATGTTGCAGGAATCCTCTAAGATATTGAACACGGGAATCCAGTATTTCCCGGTAGATTCCATACAGACATCTAGACAATTGTTTTCCAAAAGCCACTGTAACAGCTTTCTCAACCCATTGGTATAGGTGGAAAAGCGATGGTTTTTGTAGGAAGTCACTCCTTGATGATCTGTTGAGGCAATACAGGCAACCACAAATCTTTTGTGGACATCAATGCCACAACAAATGGGGTAAACGATTTTTAAACCCATATAAAGCACTCCTCTCTAGAATATATAGAGATAGATCGCAGGGACTGATTACCCAGCTATAAACGAGTTGTTGTTTATACAAAGATAAGTCTTCGTGCTCGATGGCACACTTATTTGTGCTTGAAAAGGTAATCTACACATATAAACACGCGGTCACTCCGCTGTCGGAATAACCCACTTACCTCCACGTGATTTGTAGTGTGCGAAATAGCTCTATAATTCTAGAATAGCCAAATTAATGCGGAGCGCAAGGTTTATTTCATGTCGTTTTGTGCCTTGAGCGAAGCGAAAGGCATGATTATAAACACGGAGACTCCTCGAAAAAGAAAAGCACTTTTTCTTCGTGCGATGCCTATTCGGGGAAGCATTCCTTGTCCTGTGGGAGCAGAAGCCTAGATGAGACCCCGGAGAGCGTAAGCTCGAGGAGGCTCAGCAGCTGCCCACGGAAAGCGCAGTGTTTTTTAAGCAGCGGTGGCAGGTTATTAGTTATGCCGCAGTCTGTGGATTTTACGTCAAAAACAATAATCTTTTTAGGAAACAGTCAATTTTTAATACACAATTTAAAATGTTTGAAAGGGGATGCTATCTTGATTTATTTAGATTATGCCGCTACAACACCAATGTCTGAGGAATCCTTGGATATATTTAATCAGGTTTCGAAATCATTTTTTGGTAATCCAAACAGTATGCATGATGTTGGTTCTCGTGCTTCGCGGTTACTCGATACGAGCCGTAAAGAACTTGCAGCACTACTGGATTGTCCCCATCAAGGAATATATTTTACTAGTGGTGGATCTGAATCTAATATACTTGCACTTTCCTCACTCATCGATGCACATAATGGGAAGGGGAACCATTTGATCACAACCATATCCGAGCATTCTTCGGTCTATCATTTTTTCAAGAAAATGGAGAATGCTGGATTTGACGTTACCTATCTCCCCCTTGATGAACATGGACAGGTTCAGTTAGATTCTGTAAGAAAAGCCATACGTAAAACGACCATTCTAGCATCCATTCAATATGGCAACAGTGAAATAGGGACCATACATCCGATAGAATCGATTGGAACATTGCTTCATCAGCATCAGATTTTATTCCATTGTGATGCTGTTCAGGCGTTTGGAAAAGTCCCTATTAGCCTTACCACATTGAAAATCGATAGTCTATCGATTTCGAGCCATAAATTATACGGGCCAAAGGGAGTTGGTGCTGTTTATATCAATCCTGAGGTAAAATGGCAGGCACAAATAACCAATACTACGCATGAAATGGGGTTTCGACCTGGTACAGTAAACGTTCCGGGAATTGCAGCGTTTGTCACTTCCGCTATAGCAGTGTGTAATGATAGAATAAAGGAACAAGGACGGATAGATTCACTGAGAAGTGCGCTTATGAATGAATTAAAACAGGCGACTGTCAAATCTCATATTGAGGGTCATCCGACAGACTATTTACCACACATACTCGGACTTCGAATCGATGGAATGGAAGGGCAGTATGTCATGTTGGAAGGCAACCGCTATGGCATCGCAATTTCGACCGGCAGTGCCTGTCAGGTTGGAAAGCAAGAACCATCACGAACGATGAAAGCATTAGGTTATTCCGACTCATCCGCAAAACAGTTTATCCGGCTATCGTTTGGAAAACATACTACAACAGAAGACATTGGTAAGACGGCTGAGACATTGCGATATATTATCAATAAATTCCTTCAATCCAAAGGAGGTTAAGCACATGGATAGAACGGAAAAGTTCACATCTGCCAAAAGACAGGCGTTAATTTTGGACAGCTTAAAAGCTGAACATCGGCCGATTACTGGAAGTGAGTTTGCGCAAAAAGCAAATGTAAGCAGGCAGGTAATTGTGCAGGATGTATCCATTTTAAAGGCAAAAAATGAACCAATCATTGCAACGAGTCAAGGTTATATGTATATTCAGGAAACTCCAAACGAGGCAGCGCACAAGCTTATTATCGCCTGTAAACATCATCCTGACCAGACGGAGAACGAGTTAAACATCATTGTCGATCACGGGGTATTGGTTAAGGATGTAACAGTCGAGCATCCGGTATATGGTGACTTGACCGCTTCTCTCATGGTTAGCAATCGCAGCGAGGTACAAAATTTCATCAAAAAGATCCAAGATACCAATGCAGCCTACCTGTCCACGTTGACGGAAGGCATCCATATGCACACCATAGAAGCAGATACCAAAGAAAAAATTGAAGCCGCCTGTGAGGATCTAAAGAAGGCTGATATTTTACTATAACTGTAGAAAAATCGAGCACATTCCATTTGGAAATGTGCTCGATTTTCCCTCATCCTATTCCTCTACTGGAACTGCATAAGCCCACTTGTATTCAGTAGGTGCGCCCATTGGATTTCGGATGTATCCTTTCATTTTTGGAGATGTTAGTACTGCTCCAGCTTCTTGGTAAAGAGGTGCAATCGCTGCATCCTCAAACAATACCTTTTCTGCTTCCAAGAATGCTTCATAACGTTTAACCGGTTCCAATGCCAATTCATTTACCGTACTTTGAACCAATTTATCATATTTAGGGTCTGAATAACCCATCATATTATTCCCGCCATCTGTTAACCATAGGTTTAAGAAGGTATATGGATCGAGAAAATCTGGTAACCATCCAGCAAACTGAATTTGGTAATCCATCTTCGTATCTAACTCAAGACGCTGCTCAAATGGTACCTGCTTCAGAGTGATTTCTAACCCTGGAAGATTTGATTCTAATTGATTTGCAATGTACTCATTCATCGTCTTTGTTGTTTCCCCATCGCCGCCTAAGAACTCCAGTGTAACTTTTTCCTTGCCAATCTCTTCAAGTCCCTTTTTCCAGAACTCCTGCGCCTTATCGACGTCAAATGTTACTAGATCTCCATTAATTTCCCGGAAGTCCTCTCCTGTTTCAGGATGTTTGGAGAAGTCTGATGGAATCAGTCCATTTGCTACGACAGATCCATTGTTAAGAATCTCATCGACTAAAGCCTGTTTATTGATTGCTCTGCTGATTGCCTTACGAATATTTACGTTGGCAAGTGCATCAGAGGTTGTTTGGTTAAACTTCAAATAGAATACCCCTGTGCCAGGAACAATTTCAAAATCTTCATGTGAAGAATATTTATCAACCAAGTCGGATGATAGTCCAGCGCGATCAACTTCACCCTTTTCATATAAATCCACAGCAGTTTGTGGGTCTTTCACTACATCATAAGTAATCTTATTTAATTTTACGGATTCAGCATCCCAATATTTTTCGTTCTTTATCAAATTCCAGGAAGACGATGTACTCTTCCAGTCAGATAAAGTAAATGGACCGTTAAAAAGTAATGTATCAGTGCTTGTTGCATATTTATCGCCCTGTTTCTCCACGAATTTTTCATTCAATGGTAAAAAAGTTACAAATGCAGCCAGCGATTCGAAATAAGGAGTTGGCTTTTCTAATGTGACAACTAATGTATAATCCCCATCGGCCTTAACACCTAATTTTTCTACTGGCATTTCACCTTCACTGACAGCTGTAGCATTCTTAATAACTCCACCCATCATGTATGGACCATATTCAGATCCAGTTTTAGGATTTACTGCACGTCTCCAGGCATATACAAAATCATGGGCAGTTACAGGATCACCGTTCGACCACACAGCGTCTTCTCGTAGGTCAAATGTCCATGTTAACCCATCATCACTTACTTTATGGTCTTTCGCGATACCTGGTTTAAGCTCAACGTTTTCTCCAAGCCGGTATAGACCTTCCATTGTTTCATTCAGGAATTGAAACGCATACTCATCCGTTGCCATGGAAGAATCCATGGTAGGAATGGTATCACCATTGATCAGATTAAATACCTGTTCCACATCTTCACTTGCACTTGCTGATTCGTTCGATGTTTCGTCTGATTCACCAGAAGATTTTTCACTGCTATCTCCCCCAGAACATGCGACCATGAATACTGCAAGCAACAGACCCATCGCTAACAGTAATGAATACTTCGAAAGTTTCATGCTAATTACCCCCTTTTGCTATTTTATCTAGATAGCTTGTTATAGGCTGAAAACCTACATCGACCATTATACAATTTTTCAAACTATTTTGCATTATATTTTTATAAAAATTCTGTTAAATAGGTCAAGCTACCTAAAAAAAGCTCAAGGTCCCATCTTAAGGAAAGGCTATTTCTTATAGATTGTTGTTGACACAAAATTTATAAACTGCTGTGAAGAAAAAAGGACCCGAGTATTTCTACCCGAGTCCCTGTTCTTAGACTTATGCCCACCACATGTCGGCAGGTTTTTCTGTTATATTAACACTTTTTAAATTAGCAACTGCTTTACTGAACCCTTCGTCAATTGACATGATTGGATCTTCGTGCTCAATACTGACTACATAATCATAGCCATATGTTCGCAAGGCACTGATGATATTGGACCACTCTTGAACTCCGTGACCATATCCAACCGAACGGAAGCTCCATGCGCGGGTTTGAACTTCGCCATACGGCTGCATATCGGTCAGGCCGTACATATTTACATTTTCCTGATCAATATAGGTGTCTTTCGCGTGGAAATGGTGAATCGCGTTCTCCTTACCCAAAATTTTAATTGCGGCAACTGGATCAATCCCTTGCCACCATAGATGACTTGGGTCCAGATTTGCTCCAATAGCATCACAGGTTGCTTCCCGTAATTTCAGCATTGTATATGGCGTATGGACAAGAAATCCAGCATGAAGTTCAAGTCCAACCTTCACACCATGATCCTTGGCAAACTGCCCCTGCTCTTTCCAGTATGGAATAAGCTTTTCTTCCCATTGCCATTGTAAAATATCGGAGTACTCAGTAGGCCATGGCGTTACTGGCCAGTTTGGGTATTTCGCTCCTTCGTGATCACCCGGGGTTCCGGAAAATGTATTTACAACTGGAACGTTCATAAGTTCCGCCAGTTTTACGGTTTTCACAAAATCCTGGTGTGCTGCGTTGGCGACCTTTTGATCTGGAGAAATCGGGTTACCATGGCAGCTGAATGCACTGATTGTTAACCCACGTGAATGAATCTTGTCCAAGTAGTCCTTTCGCTTTTCTTCGCTTTCCAATAATTCATCTACATTACAATGTGCATCCCCTGGATTTCCACCAGTTCCAATTTCAACTGCGTCCAGTCCTGTTTTCTTCGCCTCGTCGAGCATTTCTTCAAACGATTTCTCTGAAAATAACACGGCAAATACGCCTAATTTCATATGTATCACCCCTATTTTTAATCTAATCTTACACTTCGTCCCGTTTCACTGCTTAAATAAATAGCCTCCATCAGCCTGGTCACTTGCAAAGCCTGCTTAGGCTTCACAATTAATTCCGCTTCCCCAAGACAGCTAGCAACGAAATTTTGTGCTTGTAAAAGTCCTGCCTGATCAGCATCGGAAGCAAATTTCGCCTCTCCATTAAAGAACGTCCCATATTTGGCCTGATACAACTCAAACGGATAGACACTTAGTCCACCATCAACACCCGAAATGCTTAAGCTAGTTTCATCTTCTTTAATATTTGCTGACCAAGAGCATTCCAGCATCAGTGATACGCCATTTTCAAATGTAATATAGCCTGTTACGTGGTCATCCACATCAAACGTTTCATGGTCAAAAACACCCCATTCGTTTAATTGATTAGGTGTTTTACTCAAGCGATTATATGTTGTGCCCATTACCTCAACTGGCTTTGGATTGCCAAGTAACCAAAGCGATAAATCAAGAAAATGACAGCCCCAATCAATCAAACTGCCTCCACCCTGCAGTTCCTTATTGGTAAAAACGCCCCAGCCAGGAACCTTTCGGCGTCGCATTGCCCGCATTCGGCATACTAATGGATCACCAATCTCCCCGTTGATAATAGCTTGCTTTGCAACACGTGCCTCCTGTGTATGGCGATAATGGAAGCCAATCGATAACTGCTTATTTGCTTTTTCTGATGCTGCAATCATTTCTTTGCATTCCTTCGCGGTAATTGCCATTGGTTTTTCGCATAATACATGAACCCCTGCTTCAAGCGCCTGAATGGCAATTTCTGAATGAAACTTATTTGGTGTGCAGATTGTCACTGCATCAACCTGTGCAAACAAGTCCTTGTAATCCTGAAACACAAGTGGAATGGTAAACTTATCCGCTACTTCCTGTGCACGTTCAACATTTAAATCTTGCACAGCCGTAAGCTCCACTTCATCCTGCAAGTTTAGATATGCCGGAATATGCCGGTCCTGCGCAATTCCTCCTGCTCCAATGATCCCCATCTTTAATTTGGCCACTTTACTACCCCCTTTAATGTGACACCAGCTAAATGCTGGTATCACCAAAACCTATTTCGATTTAATTTCCTCCAGTGGTTTGGCATTTCCGTAGACATGCTTAGGTGTATTGGTATTTTTCACCCATTTAACACCGTTTTTAATAACCTGTTGAATTTCCTTATTATAATAAGTAGGATATGTTTCATGACCCGGCCTGAAGTAGAATATCTTTCCTCTTCCACGAGTAAACGTTGCTCCGCTGCGGAACACTTCGCCGCCTTCAAACCAGCTGACAAATATTAATTGATCTGGTGCAGGTATATCAAAATGTTCCCCATACATCTCTTCTTTTTCGAGTTCAATGTATTGGCCAAGTCCTTCTGTAATTGGGTGACTCGGGTCCACAACCCAAAGACGTTCTTTTTCATCTGCCTCGCGCCACTTTAAATCGCAACCGGTTCCCATTAACTTTTGAAATACTTTAGAAAAATGTCCAGAATGCAGTACAACTAGGCCCATGCCATCTAGTACGCGCTGCTTTACCCGCTCCGCTACTTCTTCCGTAACCTCGTTATGTGCTTTATGACCCCACCAGACAAGTACATCTGTATGATCAAGCACTTCTTCCGTTAATCCATGCTCCGGTTCATCTAACGTCGCAGTCCGTGTATTCAATCCTTCCTTCTGCAGGAAATCAGCAATTGCCCCATGTATTCCTTTTGGATAGATATCGGCAACTACCGAATTTTCCTTTTCATGACGATATTCATTCCATACTGTTACATTCATTTCATTTCACTCCTAATTTGTAGTAAGCAGCGTACGCAAATTGTCCTGGTTGGTTTTCGCACAGTCCATTGGATCGCGATCGAAATCTTCCTGTTCAACCACTAACCAACTCACACCCTGATTCTTAGCAGTATGTATAAGCCCAGCAATATCAAGCGTACCTGCTCCAATTTCAATACTTTTCTTGCCCTGATTCATATCCTTCATATGCAACGATACAACCCGGTTACCGTATTTTTCAATAATTGACTCTGCACGGTAGCCCGCATAATTTGCCCAAAAACAATCAAGTTCCATTTTAACCAGTTCTGTATCTGTTTCACCAAAAAGTAACTCAAATCCAGTAACACCACTGAATGTTTCAAATTCAAAATTATGGTTGTGGTATGCGAATCTCATCCCATTCTGCTGACAAATTCGTCCGATCTCATTAAACTGTTCCGCTGTCCGCTGATAAGCATCGCGCGAATTCCGTTTTTCCTCAGGCAAATACGGACAAATGAGTAAGTCATTATTAATCTTTTTATTATACAGGATCGTTTCTTTTAATTTATCATCTGTTAAAAGATCCAGACCTGTATGACTCCCCGCCACACGAATACCTTTTTCATTCAAAGTGCGCTTGACCACACTTGCTGGTGTTCCAAAAAAACCTGCAAACTGAACAGCATCATAGCCCATGTCAGCAACTTTTCGGACCGTTCCCAAAAAGTCCTTCTCAGCCGCCTCCCGGACAGAATACAATTGCAAACCTATGTTTTGGATAAGCTATTCTCCTCTCGATAGATTTCTAAAACTGTTACTTAAGAAAATCTGGGCTTTTTGACAAGAACTAATACCCTTGAAAGCCTTAGATTCTTTTATATCGATAAAGATTTATACTCCCTGTTAAAGTTCAAAAACGACACGGCGTCCCTCAAGATCAGACAGCGCTGCACCATCATTTATTTTGGTTAATTGAATCACATCTTCCCTGGTAATGGTCGGCATTACACCTTCACTGATTTGTGCTACCCATTGCTCCATTGGCGTGGACACATCAGGTAAATCACTCTCCATATTTATCCATTCACCGTTACCATGATGCATGCTTGTCATTTGAATCGAACCGTTCCTGCAGAGTAAGGTTCCCTCTGTTCCATATAACTCCAGTTGAAACGGGCTCCCATGTGATAAAAAACTAGTCTCTATGATTCCAAGTGCACCAGATTGATAGTCAACCAGAACAGCGCCACTTTCATCAACCTCATTTGGATTGCTTCTTTTCAACCGGGCACTGACAGCCTGCGCTTTTCCGGCAAGCCGATTGGTTAGATAAATCGGATGTGCACCAAGATCAATCAGCGCTCCGCCACCTGTTTGCTGTTTATTAAAAAAACGGGCCGGTAACCACCCTTCTGTTTTCCCATCATATAAGACAGCACCATTATGGGCGAGACGACATCGAATCATCGTTAACTTGCCGAGCCATCCTTCTGCCAGCGCTCTTTCCGCAGCCAAAAATTCTTTTTCCGTTAAACGTGGCAAGGAAACCATCAACATAACGTCATGTGCATCCACTGCTTCATAAATTTCCTCGCAGTCCTGAACGGTAAAATCTAATACCTTTTCAGTAAAAATGTGTTTGTTATGACTGGCCGCAGCCAGGATAATTTCCTTATGCAAATTGGTTGGTGTGCTTACTACGACCGCATCTATTTCGGGATTGGATAATACTGCCTCTAAATTACATTCAAACGGTACACCAAGCTCTCTAGCCCATTCCTCACCACGTTTTGCATCCTCGTCCCAGACAAGTCCAATGGTTAATTGATCGTTTTCATGAACCGCACGGGCATAATCATCTGCATGAACATGCCATCTGCTTAACAACGCTACATTCATTGCCCTGATACCCCCTTAATCGAAATAAACGGCTTTTCCTGTTCTGGCAGATTCATAGATTGCCTCCAGAATTTGTGTGACAACAAGTGCCTCTTTTGGCTTAACAGTCGCCTCTGTATTATTTAACAGGCTTTCAATCCAAAGTCTAGCCTCAAGATCTGCATCCGTTTCATCGTTGCCATCATAAAAAGCAACACCGCCATTTTCCAGTTCTACATTTGTTGTATAAAGCTTGCCAAACTCTTCCCCATTAATGCGCAATCCATCCTTCATATCAGCGCCGCCTACTGTACCACTAAGCGAGCACTTTGCCTCGTCAACTTCCAATGAGTTTAATGCCCAGCTGGACTCAAGCACAATGGTTGCACCGTTTTCCATCGTAATAAATCCAAATGCAGAATCCTCAACCGTGAATTTTTCCGGATCCCATGGTCCCCAAGCGTTTGCAGCATTTTTACGCTCACCCAATTTATGAAAGGTTGATCCCATCACGGATTTCGGTTTATAGTTATCCATCATCCATAAAGTTAAATCGAGTGCATGTGTCCCGATATCAATTAATGGTCCACCACCCTGCTTTTCTTCATCTAAAAATACACCCCATGTAGGTACAGCACGACGCCTGATCGCATGTGCTTTAGCGAAATAGACATCACCTAAATCCCCACGTTGGCAGACCTTACGTAAATATTGGCTATCCTGCCTGAAGCGATTCTGGTACCCGATTGTCAGCTTCTTACCTGTTTCTTCAGCAGCGGCAACCATTTGTTTTGCTTCTTCAGATGATTTTGCCATCGGCTTTTCACACATCACATGTTTGTCTTCCTTCATTGCAGCAATGGAAATTTCCGCATGTGAAATGTTTGGTGTACAAACATGAACCACATCAATCGAAGCGTCCTTCAGCAATTCCTGATAATCCTGATATACCATTGCATCAGCAGTACCATACGCGTCTTTGGCAGCTTGGGCCTTCTGCACATCTGTATCACAAAACGCCACCAATTCAACCTGTTCTACTTTTTTTAAACTTGGCAGATGCTTGCCATTCGCAATACCGCCACATCCAATAATCGCTACATGTACTTTTTCCATTTATTCATCATCCTTTTATCATTATTATTCTTGGCTGATTTCTAAATTATTGTTTTTGACACAAAATCCATAAACCGCGACGTATGCGCTGGGTTGTTTTCCGCTGCGGACCGTTGCTTTCCGCGGGCACGGCTTAAGCCTCCTTGCCCCGGCAAGGGGTATGCCAACGTTGCCCGCAAAGGGCGATTTTAGTTGGCCCTCATCATCGCCCACTCTGCGGGGTCTTAAGACACACCATCGTATTAGTGGATAAGCAGATATCGTTGCCAAGTCCCGTCTTAGCGGAGGAAAAACACGGAGACTCCTGTGGGAGCAGAAGCCTCGATGAGACCCCACAGAGCGTAAGCTCGAGGAGGCTCATCAGCTGCCCACGGAAAGCGCAGTGTTTTTCCGTAGCGGTCGCTAGGCCACCAAACATGATTTTTAGTTACGTCGCAGTATCAACTGCAGTGATATTACAACAAACTATGCATAAACAGCCTTATTCTTTAACAGACCCTGAAGTCAGACCAGATACAATCCGTTTTTGGAAAATGAGTACCAAAATTACGATTGGAATGGTAACAATAACGGTTGCCGCAGAGATATCCCCCCACGGAATGGAAAACTGACTCTGATAGAGTGAGATACCGACTGGCACTGTCCGCCAATTATCCGCAGTGTTAATTGTTAACGCAAATAAATATTCATTCCAGGCGGCAATAAATACCAGAATTCCAGTAGTAAAGATTCCCGGTGTCGCTAGTGGGAAAATAACTTTCCTGAACGTTTGAAATGGACTTGCCCCATCAAGCTTAGCAGATTCTTCAAGTTCATATGGAATTTTTTGGAAAAACGTTGAGAGTATCCAGATTGATAACGGTAAACTAATTGTGATATATGGAATAACCAATCCTAAATAGCTGTTTCGAAGCCCAAGTCCCGTAATCAAATTAAACATTGGTGAGATAATCGCAATCTGCGGAAACATGGATGCCGCAAGTACGATCCCCAGTATCAGACCCTTACCTTTAATTGGCAATCTTGTAACCGCGTATGCCGTAAAGGACGCAAACGCCAGTGACAAAATAGTTGTTAAAGACGCTACAACGAAACTGTTTAGCATATACCGAAGCAATGGCCGGTGCGTCAATGCAGCCGTATACGACTCCAGCGTCGGACTACTGGTAAACCATTTAAATGATGAAAATATTTCACCCGGGGGCTTAACTGATGTTAAAAACACCCAGATAAACGGAAACATGACAAGAAAAACAAATATAACTAGAAAAACATAAAATCCTATTCCTGCTCGCTTCTTCATTTCGTACCCCCCTTATTTCGAACGACCTGCGAATAGTTCTGAACCGATTAATTTTACATAGATAAAACTAATAATTGCTACACACAAAAACACAATAACGGAAAGTGTTGAACCTTCACCGAAGTTCTGTTGAGCAAACAATGTTTTATATGCGTAAATTGATATCGATTCAGTTGCGTTGGCTGGTCCTCCACCGGTCAATACATAAATGAGGTCGAACACCCGGAATGCATCCAGTGTTCTGAATAGTAATGCAACTAAGATGGATGACTTTAGCAACGGCAACGTGATACTCCAAAACTGCTGAAACTTATTTGCACCATCTACATCAGATGCCTCATACAATGAAGCCGGTATAGTCTGCAGACCCGCCAAAAGCAATAAAGCCATGTACGGTGTTGTTTTCCAAATATCTGCCAAAATCACTGAAAACATACCACCATTCGCAGTTGACAGGAGCCAGGAAGCGTCAGGAATAAGGTGCAGCACTTGCAAATAATGAGCGACAATACCCGATTGCCCGTCATATAGGAATCCCCACATCATTGCAGCAACTGCTGTCGGAATTGCCCATGGAATCAGCACAGATGCCCGGATTATTCCCCTGCCTTTAAAGGCCCGGTTAATGAGCAACGCAATCGCCAGCCCCAGCACCAACTCAAAGGCAACGGAAACAACAGTAAAAAATGTCGTGTTCCAGATGGATTTCCACATTCGTTTATCCTGGAAATAATTAATGTAATTATCTAGTCCAACGAAATTCGATTCCAATATCGTTTCACTCGTACTACCTAGCAGACCAGCTGTTTGTTTAAATTTTTCACTTAATGCATCATCATTAATCGATTCAGCAATTTGTGACAGATCTTTTTGATATGAGTCAAGTGCGGACCGATATGCTTCCGCGAAATCATTATCTACCTCATTATATTTCAATTCATCATTGGTAACAGGCGTATAACTCATCAGCATCTCGTTGATTTTATCCACCTTTTTCTTGACCGCATCATCACTGATTAATTCACTATGATACTTGTTGACCCCTTCTTCAATAGAAGTAATTGTTCCTTTTACATCTTCCTTCTTTGTTGAATCTTTTAATTCCTCCAATTGTCCCTCAATATAAAAGTAGTTATCGAGATAGCTCTCCAAATCAATATTTGAACCAAGCAATGTTTCAGAACGTGCGGGATCATTTAGTCTGTAGTCAAACAAACTATTCCAAAACGACTGGGCAACTGGCCATAGAATGACGACAATTACCAAAATCAGTGAAGGAATAACCATCGCATAGCCAAGCTGTTTCTCGTTCAGCTGGAACTTCGCTTTCTTCTTGTCCCCCATAATTTCCCTCCTATTAGACAGATATGTAAAATTAAAATCGCAGACGCCTGTTTAGTGGAACATAGGTTCATAGTTTATAGAAAAGGCAAGGCGATGAGGGCCCCCTCTCACCTTGCCTTCTTTTCAATTGTCCAGTTTCAACCGTTCCCTTACGGAAATTATTCGTTCATTGCTTTTTCAATCTTCATTTGCATATTTTTTGCGGTTTCTTCTGCGGTTTGTTGCCCGGCTAATGCTCTTGATAATTCGATTTGCATAATATCAGAAAGTTCCTGATAAATTGGTGTTACTGGTCTTGAAACAGCATTTTCCAATACCTTTTTAAAATCCGGATTGGCAAATAATGCACTCGCTTCTTTCACTTCCGGATCATCATAAAGTGCTTTTAACGTTGGGGCACGTCCGCCATGAATTGCTGTGATTTTCTGTCCTTCTGGTCCAGTTAAAAATTTCACGAATTCCCATGCAGCCTCCGGATGTTCAGAATAGCGGTTAATCATTGCCATCCATCCACCTAGACTTGACGCGCTTCCCTCGTCACCAGCAGGCATCGTGGTAATTTTTGAATTACCAACAATTTTTGAACGTTCCTCATCAGCTGCAGATGCTTGCATATACGGCCAATTACGAGCAAACACTGAATTACCCTCAATATATGCTGTTTCCGTATCTACCTCTTTAAAATTTGTAATGTTATCTGGAACAAAATCGGAATTTACAACTTCCTTCATTTTCTTAATAGCTTTAATTGTCTCGGGGCTATCAGCTACTACATTGTTTTCCTCATCAACAATTTGGCCACCGTAAGAGGCAATATACTCGATAGCATTGGTTATTAAGCCCTCATATTGTGCTGCCTGCATAATGTAGCCGAATTCTGTTCCTTTTTCGCCCTGATATTTACCTGCCATTTCGATCAATTCATCCCATGTTTTTGGCGGTTCATCGACAATATCTGATCTGTAGTAAAGAACACCGGCATCAGTATAATTGGGCATTGCCCACTGTTTTCCATTAAATTTCCCAGATGCTACCGTCCCCGGAAAATAGGCATCCATATCAATATTATCCTTTTGAATAAAGCGATCTAACTCTAACGCATAGTCAGCCTGCGCAAACTCTGCCGGCCAAATTACATCGGCGTTGAATACATCGATTTCAGAACTTTTTGCGCTAAAGGCCGTTACGTATTGATCATGTGTTTGGCCACTGTCCGCTGGCATTTCACGATATTTCACATTTATATTTGGAAACTTCTCCTCAAATGCCTCAATTACAAGATCAATTGCACCTGTAGAATCAACATTGCGTGCATAAACTATAGTGACTTCTTCATCAGATGCCTTATCTTGCTCAGATGATGAATCTTTTTCTGCCTTATCTCCTGCGTCATCCTTACTTCCTGATCCTGAGTTGCTGCAGGCTGCCAGCAAGAGAACTAACCCAATTATCCATAACATACCTAACCCTTTGTTCCAAAACTTCAAAAAAAGGTCCCCTTTCTTATTTAAAAGATAAGAATCTATAAAATATGTCTGGCTCCAGCGCCCAAAAGCTGCCGTCATAAGCAATGGACACTACGAACGCTAAACCCATGCGTTCTACGGTCCCTTGCTTATGCGTCCGCTTCTAAACGGGGCGCCTGCGCTTTTCTTGTCTGGCTCCAGCGCCCAAAGACTGCCGTCATAAGCAATGGACACTACGAACGCTAAACCCATGCGTTCTACGGTCCCTTGCTTATGCGTCCGCTTCTAAACGGGCGCTTCCGCTTTTCTTACTGGTTTGATAGTTTCATAATTTCTTGTCATTTCTTTTTACCTATTATTCACTTACCGCACTTTCAATTTTTGTTTGCATATTTTTTGCTGTTTCTTCAGCTGTTTGTTCTCCAGCCAGCGCTTTTGAAAGTTCGATTTGCATGATGTCAGAGATCTTTGGATAAATTGGTGTTACCGGTCTTGGAACAGCACTTTCCAATACTTTAACGAACTCCGGATTAGCAAATAACGGACTAGCTTCTTTTACTTCTTTGTCATCATAAAGTGCTTTTAGGGTTGGTGCAGATCCTCCCTCGGTTGCTGTGATTTTTTGACCTTCAGGGCCAGTCATGAATTTCACAAATTCCCAAGCTGCTTCTGGATGCTCTGAGTAACGATTAATCATTGTCATCCATCCGCCTAGAGTAGATGCGTTGCCTGCATCACCCTTTGGAAGTGTTGTAATTTCTACATTTCCAGCAACTTTTGAGCGGGATTCATCAGCTGCAGATGCCTGCATATACGGCCAGTTGCGAGCAAATACCGATTTTCCTTCGATAAATGCAGTTTCTGTTTCTGTTTCCATGAAGTTTAAAATATTATCAGGAACGAAATCGGAATTTACGATTTCCTTCATTTTTTTAATAGCCTTCACAGTTTCAGGACTATTCGCAACCACATTATTTTCCTCGTCAATAATGGCCCCGCCATATGATGCAATGAACTCAATTGCGTTACAAACCAAGCCTTCATATTGAGCAGCCTGCATAATATAACCAAATTCAGTTCCAGCTTCACCTTTTAACGAGCTTGCCTGTTCCATTAGTTCATCCCATGTTGCTGGGGGTTCTTCTACGATATCAGAACGGTAATAAAGTACACCCGCATCCGTGAATTTTGGCATCGCCCATTGTTTCCCATTAAATTTGCCGGATGCTACAGTCCCCTCGAAATAGGCATCCATATCAATTCCATCTTTTTTAATGAAACGGTCCAGTTCTAATGCATAATCCGCTTGCGCAAATTCAGCAGGCCAGATAACATCTGCATCAAAAACATCTATTTCTGAGCTTTGTGCACTGAAAGCGGTTACATACTGATCATGTTGTTGCCCCGTGTCAGCAGGCATCTCACGGTATTCCACATTAATATTTGGGTGAGATTTTTCAAACGCTGCAACTAGTTTTTTATTTGCTCCAGTTGTGTCAACACCACGTGCATATACGATTGTAACTTCTTCATCAGAAGCTGCATCCGCCTCAGATGAAGTATCATCATTTCCTTTTGACTCATCCTTGCTGTTAGTTGAATCTGCGTTGCTACAAGCTACTAATAAAATGACCATTGCGATTACCCACAGACTACCTAAAGCACTCTTCCATAATTTCAAATCGATTCCCCCTTTTTAGTGGTTTGATTCCAGCGTTTGGAAAATCAATTATCGCGCAAACTCAATTTTCCAAAAAATGAAATCGATTACATCTTGCACTTTATTATACAATAAGTTAAAACCGTGTCAATAACTTTTTTGCTAAGTCATTTCAATAAAATCACCCAGAAGACCGTTCTGACAGTACATAAGTCTACCTAAAAAAAATGTCGAAAAAACACAATCATCAAAACATTACCTAACAGGTTCTTTCATTTTCAAGACGCCCACTTACGAACGCAGAAAGCCGCCTTCCGAATTGATGACCTGCCCTGTGATCCATGCTGCATCATCACTAGCCAGAAACCCAATTAAGCGTGCAGCATCTGTTGGCAATCCCATACGGCCCATCCTGAACTTTCCTGACAGTTCCTGTTTGATTTCCTCAGTCATCCAGCCTGTATCCGTCGGGCCAGGATTAACCGCGTTCACTGTAATGCCAAGCGGTGCGATTTCTGCCGATAATGACAGGGTAAACCCTGATATTGCTGCCTTTGTTGCACCATACGCCAGCTCATCTACCATTGGTCCCTCCGCTTGACCGGAAGTCATATTGATAATCCGTCCTTCAAAACAGCCAGACGTTTCAACCCGTCGAGCAAATTCCACGCATAGTAAAAAAGTAGCCCGCATGTTTACCGCATAGTGTGCATCCAGCGTTTCGGCATCCAGCTCCTGGTATCCATCCATGGTAGAATAAGCAGCATTGTTTACTAAAATTGCTGGTATACCTAACTGTTTTTGCACGTTATCGAGTAACTGATATGGCACTTTCGCTTCAGACAAATCAAACTCTGCACCGACACATTCAACGCCTGACGTACGGATTTCCTGTTGAAAGCTTTCCACAAAACCAGAATCTGCTTGCCAATATGTGAAGAAAATGGAATTCCCGTCAGCAGCAAGCTTGCGACACACAGCCGCACCAATACCATCCGTATGACTGACACCAGTCACAATCGCAACTTTTCTCTGCAAAATTATCACCTCTTAAGTAGATTCGCGAATCACCAGTTCATGATCCAAAATAATACTATCCACTTGCTTTCCCTTAATTTTATTCATAATCATGTTTGCTGAAATACACCCCATCTTATACATGGGCTGCGAAACAGTTGTTAACGTTGGGTGTGTCATGTTTGAAAAAGCAATTTTATCAAATCCGATAATCGCAATATCACCGGGGACCTGTAAGCCAGACGAATTAATTTCTTTTAATGCTCCAATTGCCAAAATGTCCGAGACGGCAAACACCGCCGTTGGCCGCTCCGGCAAATCAAGCAGCTTTCGCATAGCGAGCTTTCCATCCTCAAAGGCCAGCGATGCAGTATTGTAAATCCAGTCCGGTTCAATCATTAAACCAAATTCATCCATCGCCTTTTCATAACCGCGACGCCGCTCACGTGCATATAAAAATTTCTCATCCGAGTTAATTAACCCTATTTTTTTCTGGCCAATCTTAATCAGATGTTTAACAGCATGATAAGCCGCAAGCTCATTGTTAATCGTCACATACGAGATGTTTGCCCCTTCATCAAACTCACTGCATTGCACAATTGGATACTGACCGGCCAGCTCAATTAATTTACTCTTATTTACCGATGGATCCATTGAAATAATCCCATCTGCCAGCCGGTTTCGAATTAAGTTAAAATAAATTGCCTCTCTGTCCGGGTTTGAATCCGTCTCACAAAGAAGAATATTGTATCCAAGACCAATTGCAGTATCTTCAATTCCATTGATAATATCGGAGTAAAAAGGATTTGAAATGCTTGGAATGAGAACAAGAAGTAAGCGGCTTTCTGAGTTTCTTAAATTACGCCCGAGTACGCTCGGTTCATAATTCAGCTCATCTATCGCTTGTTCCACTTTCATCCTAGTCTTTTTTGCAACAGTACTTCGATTATTAAACACCCGTGAAACCGTAGCAACGGAAACTCCTGCTTTCTGAGCCACTTCTTGAATATTTGCCACGAGATCTCCTACTTTCCAATTGTAAATTTATTGAAAACGATTACAATTAATCTTATAATTCAAGGTTGATTTTGTCAATATAGTCCTAACAATTATTAGAAAAACCCGGCATTCGCCTTGTCCTTAATAGCTAATGCCGTAGTTTTGCTTATACTTAATTCCTTTAAATTTTTATACTTTCCTTAAGTGTAAAAATAAGGAGGTCACCCTCAAAACGAAGGGCAACCTCCTTACTTTTCTTATTACCTATAATTTTTCTTTTTAAAGACTTTTTAATGCATCTTCAATTTGCACGTCACCAGAAATCATTTCAAATGCTTTATGAAAGGCATTTGGTTCCTGGATTGCAGCAATCATTGTTTTCGCTACATCTGCACGGGGTATGGTTCCGCGTTCGAGTTCATCCCCTACCTTGATTTTGCTCGTGCTTTCTTCATGGGTAAGGCCGCCGGGACGCACAATCGTATAATCTAATTCTGTACCCATCAAGTACTCATCAGCTTCCTTTTTCATCTTTGTGTAATGATACATCGTTTCATTGCCTTTTTCTGGTTTACCAAGCTCACGTCCCGCACCAAAGCTGCTCAGCATGATGAATTTCTTCGCCCCTGTTTTCTCCGTTGCCTTCATTAGATTTATGGCGCCATCACGGTCAACCGCTGTGGTTTTATCTGTTCCAGTTTTACTTCCTGATCCCGCTGCAAACATCACAATATCCATTCCGCGCACTGCATGGCCAACATCACCTTCAAGGTCAGCAACAACAGGAATTCCACCAAGCTTCTCCATCTCCGGCTTTTGTTCATTTTTCCGAATCATGGCATATGGCTCATGCCCATCCTTTTTTAAATACTGAATTAATAAACGACCTGTATGGCCATTTGCTCCAGCTACTAATACTTTCATTATATATCTACTCCTTTTATCTGATTATCATCACATAATAATATGTTGCCGTTAACCGGGACTATTAAACCTGCCTGAAAATAATTGGAGCTATTATCTTAATTATTTCGTATACTATAGGAGAAGCAATGATAATCTTAAACAAGGATGAAAGTGTATGAAATGGAATACTATCAACCAACGGATTCAGGAAACATTTACATTTTTGCATGGCAATGCAGAAATCAGCTGGAAAGAGCATAATACCACGAAGTATGTGGCCAATATACTCAAGGAAAGTGGTTGTCGTGTAACAACTTTTGACGATTGCACAGGCGTAATCGGTGAGTTTGGACACTTCACCAAGGGGTTACCCATTGTTGCAATCCGGGCCGATATGGATGCTCTCTGGCAGGAAGTCAATGGAGTTTTCCAAGCTAATCATTCCTGTGGACACGATGCCCATATGGCAATGGTACTTGGCCTGCTTTGGGCCTTAAAAGAAAATCCCGAGCTTCACGACCAGATTGCTGTAAAATTTATTTTTCAACCAGCAGAAGAAAAAAGCGCCGGGGCATTAAAAATGGTTGAAAAGGGGGGAATCGATAATGTCGATTACTTATTCGGCATTCACCTGCGACCTGCACAAGAAACACAAATGGGCTATGCAACCCCAGTAATTGTCCATGGTGCAACACGAAAATATCGTGCAACAATTAAGGGACATGACGCACATGGCGCAAGGCCCCATCTTAATCATAATGCAATTGAAATTGGTGCACAGCTTGTTGACATGATGAACAATATCCATCTTGATCCACGGATTCCGCATACAGTGAAGATGACGTCATTTCATGCGGGTGGTGAGAGCATAAACATTATCCCGGGAAGTGCAACGTTTTCCGTTGATATGCGCGCGCAATCAAACGAGCTTATTAATCAACTGGAAAAAAAGGTTCAGGGAATCTTTACTGCAATCAGTGATCTATATGATATTTCCATTTCAGTCGATGAAGTAAGCGGAGTGGTAGCAGCAAAGACAAATAAAGAAGCAATCGGCATCATGAAGCAAGCTATTGGACATTCTTTGGGTGCAGGAAAGATTGCCCCTCCTCTCGTCACACCTGGTGGTGACGATTTTCATTATTATACAATCAAAAAACCGGCACTAAAAGCAACGATGGTTGGCCTTGGCTGCAATCTTAAACCTGGCCTGCATCACCCAGCCATGACATTTAACAAAACGGCTCTGCTTAACGGGGTGAAAATCCTTTACCATGCCATCCTGCAAACGTATGGAATAAAAAAGTAGTGCGGCAACAGGTCGCACTACCTTTTTATATACCTATTCCTTTTGATCGATCACTAAATCCCTGTCTATATCCTTTTTATCATAATCTTCGCCAAAATACTTTTTCATTTTCTCGTCTGCCTTCTGTTTAATTGGCTCATCTATATGGGAAATAATTTGATAGATCGCATAAACAATCACGGCACTGTCATCGGTTATTCCGACTAAGGGAATAAAGTCCGGGATCAGGTCAACCGGCAATATGAGATAGCCAAGCGCCCCAGCAATCGTTAGTTTTGCTGATTTAGGTGTATTTTGACTTTTAAATGTATAGAACAGTAAAAAGCTGTAATAGGCCAATTTTGTTCCAAGTATTTTCGAGTACTTAAACATCTTTGCACCAAACTTATTTTCCGAGAAATATTTCTGACTTCCTTTAATCGCTTTAGCCGGGTCAAGTTTCGCCAATTTATCTTTGTAATTCATGTCAAATCCTCCTGCAAATTTCTACACTATAGTAAGCTTATGCTATATGGTAGAATTTAAACAGCGGAAATGCAAATTTTAAACATACAATCGGACAGCTTCTCCTTTTTTACATTTTTTGCACACTACAATCCAGGCCGATTCCTTAAGAAGTTTTGGTAGGCAAAACCTTTAACCTGATCCTCAGAATAGTGTTTAAGCAATTCATTAATCAAATTTTGGTATTTAGATGAATCCTCCAAATCGGTCACAAACGTAGATATACCATCAAAATCAGAACCGAAGCCAATCTGTTTGACACCACCAAGTGAACATAGGTGATCAATGTGCTTGATAAGATCTGCTAAACTTGCTTTTTCACTTTCATCAATAAATGGCGGGTTGAAAACAACATGAATGTTCCCGTTGTTCGCGAACATCGCCTTAACCTGTTCATCGTTCAGATTTCGCACATGATCACAAAGGCTGCGCGCATTTGAATGACTAGCAATTGGATATTTCGCTGTTTCCATGACGTCCCAGAAACCTTTAATCGGTAAATGAGAAACATCAGTGAAAACGTGATTTTCATTATTTAGTTTTACCACTTCTTTACCAAGTAATGTGAGTCCTCCCCCACGCGGCTCCCCAGCCCCATCAGCACAAAGATTGGCATTATTCCATGTTAGTCCGATAGATAATACCCCAAGACGATACAGATGCCTGAGTTTTACTAGGTCATTTCCAAATGCATCCGCACCCTCCAATGTCAGTACCGCGGCAATCTCACCATCTTGCAGACGATCAAAGTCTGCCCATGATTTGATGTGCTTCATCTTTGGATTTTTTCCAAGTATTTCGGTATAAAATAAATCAATTTGTTCCAATGCATGCTGCCATTTTTCATCGGAAGGCACATCTGGATTAATGAAAATAGCAAAGAACTGGCCCATTACTCGACCGGTCTGTAAATTATGTAGATTGGTATTTAGATGTTTAGAAGTTGTATAGTCAAGTGCTGCTCCCTCTTGAAACATTCCTCGTTTCGCAAGCTGTAGCTTTAGTAGTGCATCACAGTGTGTATCGATTATTTTCATCCCTATAAATCCCCTTTCTATTATTCTTCTCCAACTGATATAGTTCTAGTTTATCACATTACTTTAACGTTTACAGAATATTCTTGTCCCTTGGGTAGCACAAAGGTTTATCGCTTTACACAACACTTGTCTTAGTGAAATAATATAGAAAATAATCCCGACTAAATTTATATGAATAAATGGAGGAGGTTTATCCATGAAGTTAACTGACCTTACTACAATGGAAGAAAGAATCGCAGCATTAGAAGAAAAAGTAAAGCCTTTTACCGATAGATCGCAAGAATACGATGAAAAAGCTTCATTTCCTTTTGAAAACTTTAAGGTTTTAAAAGAAATAGGCTATCCCGCATTAACCGTACCTAAAGAGTATGGTGGTCTAGGGATTTCCCTGTATGAAATGTTACGACATCAGGAAACGATTGCCAAAGCGGATGGCTCAACCGCGCTTTCCATTGGCTGGCACATGGGACTAACTAAATTTCTTGGTGAACACCACATCTGGGAGGAGGCGAAATATCAGGCATTTACCAGGGACGTTCTTGAAACTGGGGCGCTATTAAACAATGCTGCTACGGAACCAGCTACCGGAAGCCCCACCCGAGGCGGCAAACCAGAAACTGTAGCATCGAAAACCAAAGATGGCTGGATCATTAATGGCCGAAAAACGTTTACTACCCTGGCACCAATTTTAAGTTATTTTGTTGTTAGTGCTTCAATTGACGGCAGTGATCAGGTTGCCAACTTTTTAATCAAACGAGAACGAAGCGGACTGGAAGTGGATGAGACCTGGGATTCCATTGCAATGCGGGGAACCGGCAGTCACGATTTAGTTCTGAATGATGTAAAAGTTGATGATAGTGATCTTGTTCAGTATATGACACCCGGCAAGAAACCAGCGACGGGATGGCTATTGCATATTCCAGCATGTTATCTTGGTATAGCACGTGCTGCACAGAAGTATGCGGTTGAATTCGCCACAAACTATTCACCTAACAGCATTAACGGCACTATTTCGGAACTGCCTAACGTTAAGCAAAAGATCGGTGAAATGGAATTGCGCGTGATGCAGAACCAGCACTTTTTGTATTCAGTAGCAAGAAAATGGGATGAGAGCAGTGAAGATGTTCGTCAAACAATGAAACCGGAGCTTGGCGCAGTAAAGCTTTCTGTTGTGAATCAGGCAGTGGAAATTGTTGACCTGGCCATGCGGATTGCTGGTGCCAGAAGCTTATCCAGACAAAATCCATTACAGCGCTATTACCGTGATGTCCGTGCTGGGATACACAACCCGCCAATGGATGACATGACAGTCATGCAGCTTGCATCCACGTCCATTGCAAGGCAAAGGGATAAGAAGTAAAATTTGCTATGTTTGATAGAATAATTAGAAGTAAGCGCTGACCTGGTAGGGGGCGGTTACTTCTTTTTACTTTTTAATATAAAGGGTTTTAAGGATCAAAGTATATGTAAAACTAAGGCTTTCACCATAATGCTTGACGATAAGGCAAGTTTTTCTAATGTTTAGGTAAACGACAATCGTAACAATTTGTAACAAACCAAATAGTTCGATCAAGTTTAATGCTTCAAATGCCGTCATCCTACAACCTCCCTTCAATAAGGAAGATTGCCAACCGCGTAAGTCATTCTTTTCTTTTTCAACCAATTCTGTATAATTAGCGTTAGATATTAACGAGGAGGAATTTGACATGCAAAAAAAATCAACATTTTTTCAAGTCCAACAAACAGGGGTGAAAAAATTCGGATAAGTAGATAGCAGTCCATACTCATTCACTCTTGTTTGTTTATTAGCTGAATAAACCAAGCAGGAGGATAAAAAATTGAAAACAGGCACATTGGCATCACATAATGTACGTGTATTATTTTGGGCGGAATTATTTGGGAGTGTTCGATTTATTCAGCCGGTCCTGGCTTTATTCTATTTTGCCCGAGGATTGGATGAGGCATCTATTCTCTGGGTATTGCTTTTTTGGAGCACCGGTGTATTAATCGGCGAGGTTCCAACAGGTATGTTCGCCGATTGTTATGGCGCAAAACGATCATTTATTATTGGCGCTATGTTAAGTATGATTAGCCATGGAATGCTTGTCTTTGCATATGACCCTTGGATGTTTTTTGCAAGCAGCCTTTTAAGCGGATTTGCAGTGACTTTCTTTAGCGGAGCAGATGAAGCATTAATCTATGAATCATTGAAAGAATCAAATGAAGAAAATTTAATGGATAAAGCACTAGGAATTATTCAGTCTGCGCAATTTATTGTCATGGTTTTTGCACTTATTTTAGGTGCGATTATCGCAAAAGATTTAACCAATGATCAGTTCATCCTGCTCATCTTGTTGGGTCTAGTTTTCCAGTCCGTTCAAGTTGGTCTACTATTTTATGTTAAAGATTCACAAGGCCAGGGTAACTATCGGGAAAAACCATTTAAGCAAGTAAAAGAAGGAATACTGGCTATCAAAAGGGCTCCCCAAGTGTTATGGATGTTCCTAAATATTACGCTCGTCTTCATCCCGACAGCGGCGATATTCGATAAGTTTAGTGACAAATTACTTAGTGATGCCGATTTACCGGTTTATTTAATCGGTTTCGTATTTGCAGGGCTGTCCTTACTAAGTTTTTTCGTTTCCCGTTCAATTGGATGGATTACATCCCGGTTTTCCCGAATTAAGGTTTTATATGTAACTGGCGGGTTGGGTGTTACCGGATTAGTATTGGTTGCCTACTACCGGGAAACACTGTGGATTTTACTTATTACAATGTTAATCCTGCGCTTTGTGCGAACAGTCCGTTATCCCGTATACGCCCAGTTGGCTAATGATATTATTCCTTCGCATGTGAGGGCGACAACCATTTCGTTACTGTCGATTGTCGACTCCGTCTGTGATTTGATTATTTTCAGCAGCGTGGCCGGAATTGCCATATTTGGTTTTAAAGAATTGTTCTTAGCAAGTGCAGCTATTGCACTGATCGGAAGTTTACTGCCGATACGCCCAGTACCCAAAAGAGGATAAAGAATTCAAGGTATATAGAACAAAATACAGTAGGGCAGTTACAGCCCCACTGTATTTTTTAATGATGTAAATCTATTAACCGACCTGATTCTTCAATTTGCCGATCCCTTCTATCTCTATTTCAATCCTATCTCCAGAACGAAGGGCCCCAACTCCGGATGGTGTACCAGTTAACAGCACATCACCCGGATATAGTGTCATTACCTCAGTGACATGTTCAATAACACTTTCCACATCATGAATTAAATCGGATGTATTGGAATTTTGTCTTACCTCCCCATTTGATTCCAGGCTGATGTTCAGGTTATTAGGGTTTAATTCTGTTGCAATTACTGGACCAAGTGGTTTAAATGTATCGAATGATTTGGCACGTGTATACTGTCCGTCCTTCTTTTGTAAATCCCGATCTGACACATCATTGGCGCATGTATAACCAAAAACGTAGGATAGTGCGTCCTGCTTCTTGACATTTTTTGCTTTCGTACCAATCACTACTGCAAGTTCCGCCTCAAACTCTATCAAACGATCAGTGGTAGGCAGTAAAATTTCTTCGTCATCATTAATAACCGCTGTTGGTGATACCATGAACATCATCGGTTCTTCTGGTATGGGCTTTTTTTGTTCTTTTGCATGTTCTTCATAATTTAAACCAATTGCGACCATTTTTCCTGGATTGACTGGCGATAGTACCTTCACATCGTTTAAATCGTAAGTTTCATCTAATGGAACAGCCCGCTTATCTAAAAAGTCACCAGACAGCTTTGTAATTTGTTCATTTGCAAGCGTTCCGTACATTACCTCATCATTATATTGAAACCTTATGTATTTCATAGACGGACACCTCAACTTTACTATTTTTTAAAAACTTTGTATTAAAAATTATATCGATAAGCTAGTTGTTGTTCAAGATTTTAACCTTGATACTGAGTTAAAAATCGGGCGGGACCCTAAACCACCCGATTACTCTGTAAACAATTTATTTTTCCTTCAAAAGTTTCTTAACCCGCTCCACATATTCATTTTTATCATAGGTAAAATACAATTGACTAGATAGTTTGATTGGATCACCAAAGAAATAGCGTTCATATAATGTTTCTCTTGTGCCAAAGGAGCTCATCGTTAAATCCCATGCTAAACGAAACATGCGGACCCGGTCCTCTGCATTCCGTGATTTCGCCTGAAGATATTGATCTAAATCCGGGCGCACACTAGATTTAAAGGCATTCTCTGTAGGGATTGCCATTAACCCGCTTGCACCAAGCTGCTGAATAATCTCAGTAAATCGCGGATATATTCTTGGGAATGTATTGATAGCAATTTGCAATGTAGTACGGTCTGGCCGCATAAAACCCCATTCATCAATTTCGGCCTCAACCTCTGATTTAATCACTAGCGCCTTCATCGTTTCCAGTGCAACAATAATTTCCGATGCTTTTTCCTGTACATGCTGGTATTCACTAATATTGATGGTATCGATAATAGACTGGACGACACCTAACACAAATTCCGTTTTAACAATCTGTCTGGAAACAGCCTGATGCAACGTAAATGGCTGAAAGGAACTTGCACCCATGAATGTATTAGAAACCTCAATATTGTCATAATAAAAAACCCGGTCCCACGGAACCACCACATTATCGAACACAACAATCGTATCCATTTCCTCAAAACGGGAGCTTAATGGATAATCATAGGCAGATTCACCACCTGCAAATGATTCCCGGCAAACAAATCTCAATCCTTCGCTATTACTTGGGATTGAAAAAGCAAATCCATTAGCTTTATCGAATATTCCACCAGCCGAAAACACCAAAATTTCGTCCGTAATCCCGCCTTGAGTTGCCAATAGCCTAGCACCTTTGATCACAATCCCCTGTTTCGTTTTACCTACCATTTTAGCAGCGATTGGCTCTTCCGTGTCTTCCATATAATATTCAGCTCGATTAACCTGCGGATCAATAAATGTATGCGTCATGGATAAGTCATTTTCTCGTGCATACTCATAGAATTTCGTGATATTTTCAGGAAAACAGTTTTCTTTTCCACGCAAGAATTCAATAGAGGAGGCGAATGCCATTAATACGGTATTCATGTAGTCGGGACTTCTACCCATCATGCCGTTATTGGACTTAGCCCACTGCTGAACCATCGCTCGCCTGCGCGCCAAATCTTCCCGGGTTTTTGCCTGCAAATAGGAAACACCCACAGGGTCGCCTGTTAAAGGAGAGGGATAGGTCATCCTATCCTTCATTGATTTATCATGTTGTAAGTCGTACAGGGCAGCCTGGCTCTTCATTACACCCTTAAAAGCAGGATGCTCCGAGATGTTGCCAGTCACCTGCTTGCCATCAATCCAAACATTATTTTTCAATTTATCAATCCGTTTGATATATTCTTTACCAGTTATAGCTGGCATACGCCCACCCCTTACTTTTTTAGAAAACCTTGGCTAACTGCCAAAAACTAATTCCTTACCTTTATACCAATAAAACTTATACCCTCCTAAAGTGTAAAAGATAACAGTTGCCCACTTAGTTATATCTTATTTAGGTGGCTCTTCTATCGTTCCTAATTTTTGGGCGTCAATATCCGATGTCGTTATTTCCCGGGAAATGACATGCTACAGAATATCCTGTCAGACAAAATGCCAAAGCCTGACAAAAACTAGCTTTAAAATACGAAAGGCATAGGTCAGCAGGTTTCTGAGCGCTTGCGTTAAACAGATTATCTTTTATGCTTTCTGATTCCTTTAGAAAATCATGGCTTGTCGCCAAGAACCATTGGGAAAAGCCTTAGATTTTTTATACTTTATACAACTTTTTTAAAGTGCAAAAAAATCGTCTGGCAACTAGTTGCCAGACGACTCCGTTTATACAAAATTATTTTTTGCATGCATCTACAAAACCCCGAAAAATTTTCAATGATGCTTCATCACCAGATACAGCCATCCTCTCCGGATGCCATTGAATGCCCAGCACAAACTCATGGGCATTACTTTCAATCGCCTCAATTATTCCGTCATTGGCCATTCCACTAATCACAAAAGGTTCGACCACTTTTCTGTTAGCCTGATGATGCATTGTATTTACCTTCAGTGTATCGGCATTTGTTAAACGATGTAAAAGACTGCCTCCTGCGACATTTACGTAATGCGAACCATGTGCTTTTGGTGCCTTTTGTTGATGCTGCAGCAAGTCTTTATTGATTTGGGAATAAATATCCTGATACATATCCCCTTCTGCTGCAATGTTTAACACCTGGCAGCCCCGGCATATGGCCAACACAGGCTTGCCGAGTTCCAGCATTTTTTTAATCAGCAACATTTCAAACATATCCCTGGAAGGAATAATTAGCCCTAACTTTGGATGTGGTTCCTCACCAAACAATGTTGGGTCAATATCGCCTCCGCCAGTCGCATACAATCCATCGATTGTACTGGCTATTTGTGCAACATTTTCTTCATCAACCAAATTAGGTAAAATGACCGGGATGCCACCGGCGCGAATGATACCCGCTGTATTTTCAGTCGCGACATAATAATCTGCTTCATTTTCATCCATTGAAGCAGTAACTCCTATAACAGATTTCATATAATTCCTCCTGCGTTTCTTAGAAAATCTTGGTTTGTCGCCAAGAACTAGTGGCAAAAACAATAGATTTTTTTATACTTACCTTAAATGAAATGCAAGGTGAAACCGTTAGTCCGAATGCGGTATAACCACAGCCAGAGGACTAACGGCCCTTTTGTAAATTTATACTATTCAAGCAATCATTACTTAGCTACTGAAGCCCACTTGTATTCATAAAGTGCACCAAATGAATTGTTAATTACGCCTTCCATTTTAGGAGACACTAATTGAGCTGTCGCACTCTGATATACTGGTGCAATTGCTGCATCTTCAAACAGAATTTTCTCCGCTTGTAAGAATGCGTCGTAACGCTCAACTGGTTTAAGCGCCAATTCATTTGCTGTTTTTGCCAATAATTCGTCATATTCAGGATTCGAGTAACCCATCTTATTATTGCCGCCGTCTGTAACCCATAGATTCAAGAATGTATATGGATCTAAATAATCAGGGAACCAGGAAGAAAACTGAATTTGATAGTCCATATCAGAATCAAGTGCCAATCGTTGTTCAAATGGTACTTGTTTCAAGGTAATGTCCAATCCTTCTAAATTTTGCTCTAACTGATTGGCAATAAATTCGCCCATTTCTTTTGATGTTTCACTGTCACTAGATAAGAATTCAAGTTCCACTTTATCCTTACCTAACTCTTGCATGCCTCTTTTCCAGAGCTCCTTGGCAGATTCTGCATCATAGGTTGATAGATCCCCGCTTGCTTCACGGAAATCCTTGCCTGATTCTGGCATTTTCACGAAATTTTTCGGGACAAAGCCTTTTGCTACAATCGATCCATCATTTAAAATTTCGTCCACTAATGCCTGCTTATTAAATGCCTGACTTAGTGCCTTACGAATATTCTTGTTTGCAAGTGCTTCCGATTTTGTTTGATTAAATTTAAGGAAATATACACCTGTTCCAAGTGTCACTTCATAATCATCGTTTGCAGCATACACATCCACTAATTCCGAAGTCAAATCCGTCCGGTCAAGTTTTCCTTTTTCGTATAAATCAACTCCGACCTGTGGATCCTTAACAACATCATAGTTAATCTTTTGAAGGGTAACTGCATCCGCATCCCAATAATCTTCATTTTTTACAAGTGTCCATGAGTCAGAAGTACTCTTCCAATCAGTTAACTTGAATGGACCATTTGAAAGTAGTGCATCAGAACTTGTTGCATATGCATCCCCTTGCTCCTCAACAAACTTCTGATTCAACGGATAGTATGTACCAAACGTTGTTAGTGACTCAAAATATGGTATTGGCTTTTCAAGTGTTACAACCAATGTATAGTCCCCATCAGCTTTTACACCTAATTGATCTACGTCTTTTTTCCCTTCATTAACTGCTGTCGCATTCTTAAGTACGCCTCCCATCATATATGGGCCATATTCAGAACCTGTTTTGGGATCAACTGCGCGCCGCCAAGCATACACAAAATCGTGTGCGGTTACAGGATCACCATTCGACCATACTGCATCTTCCCGAAGTGTAAATGTCCATGTAAGTGCGTCTTCACTTACTTTGTGTTCTGTGGCGATTCCCTCAACAATTTCTCCGTCTTTCCCCAACCGGTACAATCCTTCCGTTGTGCCGCTTAAAGCCTGGAATGCCAATAAATCCGTTGCCAGCGATGAATCCATCGTCGGAATAATATCGGATGAAGTCAAATTAAATACCTGTTCTACATCTTCACTGCCTTCCGCTTCCTTCTTTGGCTCATCTTTTGTCTCGCCACCACTGTCATTGGAGCATGCAGCCATCAGCATGCTAAGTAATAAACCCAGCGTCAAGAGTAATGAAAATTTAGATAATTTCATCTGTAGTAATCCCCCTTGTTTATACAAAACTATAAAAAATTTTGTTGTCTTAATTATAGTAGTTTTCAGTAAATTAAACAAGTAGGACTTTTAACCTATATATTGTAAATACTAGCTTACTGTTTCAGGTAATGATAGATTTCAAAACCAATGTCTGCAAACAATCCCGGTGCTTTAATATCATCAATCCCTTTTGACAGGACTGAAGCAATCATGGTTTTTTCTCCAACATAAAAGATGCCAACATCATGACAGACTCTCGTTACAGAACCAGTTTTATGTGCCAGTTGCCAAGCCTCCGGAACCCCTATTATTTCCGATTCCAGTTCTGGCAGTCTGCCGGGCAAACAATCCTGAAGCTGCTGTTTCTTCATGATATCAATCATTTGTTCACAGGCATACAAGGATACGACCTGACCTGTTACAAGTTGTTTCAACATTGCTGTCATTTCTAATGCCGTAATTTGATTGACCCCCTCGCGATTTGCCGGAACAATCATCAATCTGTTAAAGAACTTACTTTTCTTCAAACCTAATTCTTCCATTGTCTGATTAATCTTTTCAGCGCCGAGCAGGTCAATTATCATATTTGTCGCAGTATTATCACTTTGAATAATCATCAGCGTTAGTAGATCATAGATAGTAAAATAAGTTCCAGGCGTCATATGCTGAAGTACACCTGATCCGGCAACCAAATCTTCCTTTTTTAATTCAACGGTATCACTCGGAACTAGTAACTTTTGGTCGAAAGCAGCAAAAGCAGCTATTAAAATAGGTACCTTAATTACACTTGCTGCAGTAAAGACTTGTTCCCCATTGCTAGTCCACGTCTCCTTTGTATCGAGATCCTCCAGTGAGATTCCCCATGTCCCGCCTGCCTCCTTGGTAATAGTTTTTATCTTGTCTATTAATTGCTTCATGAAACATCCCTCCCTTGCTATCTATATCCTATCACACCTATCGGTCACGGAGTTTCCTTTACCCCCCCGTTTTTCAACAGCAACCAATAATTTTTTTCTTACACCTTCCCTCCAGCTATCTACGGTGTCTGTTGTGACGTTTTCCTGTTCCGCTATCTCTACTATCGTTTTCCCTTCAAATACACAATATTGCATCCATTTCTGTTCCTCTACGGTTAATTCAGACTTTAACTTTTCCCATAAATAAGTGTCCCCAAGCGGGCTTTCAAGAACCTGCATCATCATATCCCCCTTTATCTGCTACCAAATTATAGTAGTATAACTATTATAGAACACCAGTTCGACAAAGTAAAGATAAAGTGAAACTTCATTGGGGTGAGACAACTATCTCTCTCCCGAGTTGGACTTGCCCTCTCCCAAGTCCTATTTCCGCCCTCGCCCGCGTTCAATCAAATTTATGCTTTCTAGTCATCTAAAAAAGTAACCACCCTTCCAGGGGTGGTCCATTACCATAAGTTTATTTATCGGAAAAGTATCCTTCACTTTCCTGAACAATCCTATTTGCTTCCGCAAAGTCTTCCTCTGCTATGTCAGCCTGCAGAATTTGTGGATCATGCTGCTCGCTTGCATCCACGTCAGCAAATATGTTTTTCATCTGTTCGATAAATCCGTTTCTTGAGGCATCCGGTACCCTCTCTATTATCACGTCACCGACCTTAAACGTTTCAAGCTTAGCCTTTGCGCTTTCCGCATCGTTTTCTGTCCTGTAGTATGCTTCAATTTTACTCACTTGTTTTTCGCCTCCTTTTTAAGATAATATTTGTTTGGGAATTCTTTTTACTATTACCCAATTTTCTATTTTAATAACCCCCTTGATTTTGGCCTCTTCAGAGCTTATTAAAGTTTTTCATTAATGCTATAACCAATTTCAATGATCAAATATTTTGTAAATTATTGATTTATCAAATTTTAAATGTTTTAATTTAACTAGTTGAATTGGGAACTAGTCCGCACGAAGAAAATCACCTTTTGATAACGCTTACAGAGGGACAGATGTGCTTTTTACAATTAAAGGAGGAAAATGAATGAAGCAAAGAGCGGAACTATCGAAGACCCTAAAGCCTCAGTGGGTTTGGGCTATTGCTTTTGGCTCTGCCATCGGTTGGGGAAGTTTTGTTCAACCTGCAATCTGGATGGGGCAAGGAGGCCCGCTTGGGGTTATTATTGGATTTCTAATTGGGGCATTGATTATGCTCGTGATCGGGGTCAGTTATGGATTTTTAATTGAGGAATTACCTGTATCCGGCGGGGATGTTGCTTTTGTTTATGCGACATTCGGCAGAACACACGCTTTTATATGCGGATGGGCGTTAACATTGGCATATGTATGTATTGTTGCCTTGAACGCATCCGCGCTAGCATTATTAGCAAAATTTTTATTACCCGCAGCGGTAGAATGGGGTTATTTGTACAATATAGCTGGCTGGGATGTTTACTTCGGTCAAATTTTGGTAGCAAGCATTGCATTAATTGTCTTTGCCTACATGAATGTTCGAGGAACAACTTTAACTGGAAAAACGCAATTCATATTTTGTGTTCTGCTGCTTGCCGGGGTTGCTTTGCTGTTATTGGGGATGATTTTCAACTCTGATACTTCATTCAGTAATTTACAGCCCGGATTCAAACCAGGTATATCATCCTGGTCTTCCATTATTGCAATTGTTGCGATTGCCCCATGGGCCTATGTAGGATTTGCTAGTATACCTCAAGTTGCTGAGGAATTTGATTTCTCACCCAAAAAAGCATTTTCACTAATTGTTTTTGCTCTTATTTTTGCAGCATTAGAATATTCCGTAATGATTATTGTTACGGCATTGCCAATGCCATGGCAGGAGCTTGTTGCCCTAAACGATATTTGGGGAACTGGGACTGTGGTAGCTGGGACATTAGGGAATGTAGGTTTGTTTATCTTGGCTGTTTCCCTTTGTATGGGTATTTTTACAGGACTTAACGGGTTTTACTTGTCTGCAAGCCGTGTACTGGTTGCAATGGGCAGGGCGCAGTTTTTGCCGAAGTCATTTGCTAGTTTGCATTCGAAAAATAATACACCGCAAATCGGCATCATCACTGTTTGTATATTATGCTTAATAGCACCGTGGTTCGGGAGATCAGCATTATCATGGGTAGTAAACATGTCCTCAACGGGAATTGCTGTCGTATTCTTTTATTGCTGTTTTGTCGCTTATAAAAGCTTCAGATGGTCCAGACAAAACCAAGATGATACTAAAACTATCGCACCTGTGAAAAAGTTTATGTCTTTGCTAGGATCTCTTTTTGGGCTTGGTATTCTAGCGCTGTTACTGATTCCAGGATCACCAGGATTTTTGAGCACGCCTTCATTGGTCGCGCTGGCCATTTGGATTGTGATTGGTATCTTATTTTATCTATTTAGAAGACCAGTCTTTCAAAAGATACCGAAAGATGAAATGGATTATATGATTCTAGGTAAGGTAAATAAGGCAAAGGATGGACAGGAGCCTCCATTGTCGACAACTAATTAACCAAAAAAATAGAACCACTGGTGGCCGTAACAAGCCATTCAGTGGCTCTTTTTCATTTACTGATAATTAATAAGCGATTCATATGCATCAGAGTCAAGCCTCTTAATAACCTCAACAAGCAATTTAACCCCGTTTTCAATATCCTGTTTGCTGGCAAGGGACACATGGCTGTGCATGTACCGAATTGGCACACCAATTACTATGGTAGGAACACCCTCTTTATACATATGAATTTTCCCGGCATCTGTGCCACCGCCTGTAATCACTTCTATTTGATGCGGAATGTTATTTTTCTCTGCAGTATCGATTACTAAATCACGGAAGCGATGGTTAGGGATCATTGATGCATCAAGAAAAGTAACAACCGGTCCTTTTTGTAATGCAGGATGCTCAACATCGTCACTGCTTGTGCCTGGGGTATCCTGGGCAACACCGACATCAAGCACAATAGCAATGTCCGGGTTCACAGCGTATGGTGATGTTTGTGCTCCTCTTAACCCTACTTCCTCTTGCACATTCGCCCCAGCAAAGACAGTATTCGGATGGTGACTTGTATTTAATTGTTTTGCGGCCTCAACAGCCATATAGCAGCCGATTCGATTATCGAGAGCCTTAGCTAATACCGTATCATGGTCAGGCATGATTTCAAATGGACAAATAGGAACAACCGGATCACCAACGCGAATCCCCCACTTTTCCACTTGCTCTTTATTATGCGCTCCAATATCAATGTACATTTCTCTGATTGGAAATACTTTATTTCTTTCCTCAGGCTTTAGCAGATGGGGAGGTTTTGACCCGATTACACCTGTGAACTTCCTTTTCTCTGTAATCACAGTAACACGCTGTGCCAGCAGAACCTGATCCCACCAGCCGCCAAGTGGTGTAAAACGAAGAAATCCATCCTGATTAATTCCGGTTACCATGAAGCCAACCTCGTCCATGTGGCCAGCAAGCATCACCCGCGGGCCGGAAGAATTTCCTTCTGTTTTTCCGAAAATACTACCTGTATGGTCATAAAGAATCTCACTGCATACTTGATCCAATTCCCTATGCATAATACGACGGACTTCATTCTCATATCCTGATGCACTTTGCGCTTGTGTTAAATCTTTTAATACATCCATTTTTTCACCTGTTTCATGTAATTTTAGGTATAGTATGGATTGATCGATGGGCTTTATGCATTCAGAACCTCCTTTCATACCAAAAAACCTCTGAGCCAGATTCAAAGGCTCAGAGGTTTAATTAATTACTTACCCCAAACACCATGATCAAGGTGTTTGTATTTATCCAATAGTCGTGTAGGCATTTTTAATGCATCTCTCCTGAATGGTGGTGCAAGCTGCGTACCATCTACATAGATATTAAGGACTGCCGGCTTGCGCTTTGCCAAAACTTCCTTTACAACCGGGGCAATA